>MUNG01000299.1 GCA_002154585.1 Streptomyces pseudogriseolus | reverse complement strand
GCCTCGCCCGCCGGCTCGAACGTCGTCCCGTTCCCGTCCGCCGCCCGTCCCGGCCGCGCCGCCCAGGCCGCGAGCCTCTACGCCGATCTACTCGCCGAGGAGCAGTGATCCCCATGAACCGCCGCGAGATTGCCGCCCTGCTCGCCTACGTCGACCGCCTCGACCCCGGCCGCGCCCCCCAGGACCACGCCGCCGCCGGCGAACGCCTCGACCAGTGGGCAACCCTGCTCGACCACGTCCCCGCGACCGCCCAGCACCCCGACGGCCCCGAGCGGTCGTGGGACGCCTCGCGGGTGGCCGCCCGGCACATCGCAACCTCGCCGTACCCGATCAAGCCGTCGGACATCGGCGCCCCGTGGGAGACCTACCGCCGCGACGTCGTCGGCCGTCACTGGGACCCGGCCCCGGCCGTCGACCCGGACAACGTCGCCGCCTACCGCGCCGCACTCCGCGGCACCCGGCAGGCCGTCGCCGTCGGAGCGCTCCCCCCGGCCCCTCAGCACGCCCTCGAAGGCCGTCCGAGCCCGCTCCGGGCCGAGCGCGACGCCGCCGCCGCGCGCCGCCTCGCCGAGCTGGGCGACTACGTGCCCAAGACCGTGCGCGACCAGCTCGCCCAGTACCGGCCGCACCGCGCCCAGCGCGAACGCCTCGCCGCCGCCAACCTCCCCGACCCCCTCGACGTCGAGTGCACCTGGTGCGGGGCGACCGTCGGCCAGCCGTGCCGCGCCCGCCGCATCAACCCCGGCAACGACGCCATCGGTTACCGCGCCAAGAAGGCACCGCACCCGTGCCGCGTCGAGGACGCCCAGGCCCACCACGCCCACCGCGAGCAGGAGACCGCAGCATGAGCCCCACCCCGAAGCAGCAGCGCACCCACCGCCGGCGGGCCGTCCCCCGCGACCGCACGAAGAACGTCACTCAGTGGCGCGTCGAGGCATCGTGGGACCACCGCCCCGACGACCCGGTCGTCGTCCGCACGTCGGACCGCAAGCGGGCCCGGAAGGTGTTCCGCGACCTGGTCGCCAAGGGCGCATACGTGATCTTCCAGGAACACGCCGGGTGGGACAGGTGGCGCACCGTCGAGGAGGTGAACGGCGCCGCCCTGCTCGCCGAGGCCGAGGCCGAGCAGGCCCTCGCCGTCGCCGGGCACCCGCGGACCCCGGACGACTACCGGCCCGGCGACGACGACCGCCACCGGTCGTGGCTCGCATGGATGGAGGCCCGCGCCGAGGCCGCGCGCCGCGCCGCCGAGGCCGCCGAGCGCGACCGCGCCGCCGCCGAGGAGCGCCGCCGGCGCCTCGCCGTCGAGGCCACCCGCGACGCCCGCGCCCTCATGTCGCCGCCGGCGATCGTCCGGCCCGAGAACCGGCAGCGGGCCCGGCACATCACCGGGGCGCAGCGGTGAACCCGCCGCCCGCCGCCCTCGCCGTCGTCCGGGCCGTCGTCGAGGACGCTCAGCGCGAGCAGGACCAGGCCGAGGACGTCGTCGCCCGCATCGTGGCCGAGTTGCGCGACCACGGGTGGACGATCGCCCCCCTCGACCAGGCCGCGTAACCCCGCAGGACAGGGGGGCGCACGCCCCACGACAGGGCGCCCCCCTACCTGCTAACTTTCTATCTCGGTAGAAATCTTTCTGTCTCGACAGCACATCCAGTAGGCCGCCGCACATCCCCCGGAGGTACGTCCCCGATGGCACGCAGCACCCCGGCCGAACGGTTCGCCGCCAAGACGACCCCCGGGCCCATCCCCACCGGCCCCAACACCCCCGACACCCCGTGCCTGTTGTGGCCCGAGACGTCCCTCGACCGCGACGGATACGGCCGATTTTGGGTCGACGGCCGAGTCGTCCCCGCCCACCGATGGGCGTTCGAGCAGAAGCGCGGGCCCATACCGGCCGGCCTCGAACTCGACCACCTGTGCGCCGTCCGCCGATGCGTCGCCGACGACCACCTCGACGCCGTCGACCACCGAACCAACGTGCTCCGCTCGACCGGCCCCTCGGCCGTCAACGCCCGCCGCACGAAGTGCAAGCACGGGCACGACCTCACCGACCCGGCCAACGTCCACGTGAGCTACCCCCCGTCGCACCCCAACGGGATGCGCAAGTGCCGCGCGTGCGCCCGCACCCGGGCCCGCCGCACCCGCGAGCCCCAGCTCGCCCACGTCGCCACCATCACCACCCACCACACCCCGGAGAGGACCGCCGCGTAATGGCTGGAGAGACCCCGATCACCCTGATCGGAAACGTCGTTGCCGACCCCGAGTTGCGATTCACCCCGTCCGGCGCCGCCGTGACGAACTTCCGCGTCGCCTCGACGCCCCGCACGTTCGACCGCCAGTCCAACGAGTGGAAGGACGGCGACACCCTGTTCCTCGGCGTGTCCGTATGGCGCCAGCAGGCCGAGCACGTCGCCCAGTCCATCCACCGCGGCGACCGCGTGATCGTCGTCGGCCGACTGAAGCAACGCCAGTACGAGGACAGCGAGGGCAACAAGCGGTCGTCGTACGAGGTCGAGGCCGAAGAGGTCGCCCCGTCCCTGCGCAACGCGACCGCCGACGTCACCAAGGCCACCGGCCAGCAGCGCCCCCAGGGATACGGCCAGCAGGCCCACCAGCAGCCCCAGGGAGCCCCCCACGGCGACCCGTGGGCCCAGCAGGCACCGCAGCGCCCCTACAGCGACGAACCCCCCTTCTAGGCCCCTCGCCGCGACCGGACGCAGGCCCGCCATGCGCGGGCGTGCGCGCGTATACCGCCCACCACTGACAACAGGAGCGACCCCACCATGACCCGCATTCCCGACGCCGTCGCCGTCGCCTCACTCGACACGCACCGCCTGATCGTCGCCGTCCCGAACGACGGCCCGGCCGAGGTCGCGTGCAACCTCCCGCGCCCGGCCGCCTCGAACATCCTGCGCCAGCTCGCCGACGCCCTCGCCGGACCGGCCGGCCGATGCGACACCGCCGTCGCCACCGGCCACCCGTGCCCCGTGCACGACGCCCCCACCGTCGACGACCAGGCCCTCGCCGAGGCCGACCCGCTCACCGCCGACGACGTGCGCGCCGCCCTCGACTTCAACGCCGACGACCGCGACCCCGTCCTCGCCACGCTCCGCGACGTCCTGCTCGACACCACCGCGCCGCGGAACCCCGAGCAGGCCCTCGCCGCCGCCCGAATCCTGCTCACCGCGCACGCCCGACAGGTCGCCGCCCTGGTCGAGGCGCACTACCGCGACACCCGGACCCGGTTCGGACTCAACCGGTCGTCCCGCGGCCTGCTCACCGGCTACGAGGGCGCCCGGAAGATCGTCACCGCCTACGCCGACGGCCTCGCCGACGAGCAGGCCCTCGCCGAGGCCGCCGAGCGCGAGCAGGCCAAGCCGTGACCCACGCCGAGGCCGTCGCGGCGAACCTCGCCGTCGCCGTCGTCCTGCTCGCCGTCGGGGCCCGCCTGATCGTGTGGGCCCTGTCCGGCGAGCCCGGCCGCGTCCACCACAACGAGCACCAGGACCAGGAGCAGCCGCCCGCATGACCCGCCGCCCGTACAACCGCCCCCCGGAGGGACGCCACCGCGACCGCGCCGACCGGCGGGCCGTCGTCGACGTCCTGCTCGCCCGCGCGCACCGGGGCGTCCTCAGCCGCGCCGAGGTCGCCCTACTCGCCGAGCACGTACGCGAAGAACAACGCGTCGCCGACGAGAACCGCCGCGCCATGGCCGGCACGACACAGGCCCTCGACCGCGTCCGCGCCCAGCTCGCCGCAGCAGAGGCCGCGATCGTCGAGGCCGAGCGCGACCGCGACCAGGCCGAGGAGCGCGCCAAGGAGGCCGACCGCCGCGCCGCCGTGCAGCGCGCCGCCGTCGACCGCGTCCTCGACCTGGTCGGCCGCCTCGACGCCGTACCGGCAACCGCCGTATGGGCCGCCGTCGACGCCGACCCCGTCGAACACCGGCAGGCCGTCGACCTCGCCCGCGACTGGAAGACCCGACAGGGCGCCGCCCTCGCCGCCGTCGAGCGCGTGCGCGTCCTCGCCCAACGGATGCGCGCCGGCTCGCCCGTTGCTCTGGTCGTAGTAGGTGCGCTCGACGAACAGGACCGGCGCCCCGTGATTGACGCCCAGCGCCGACGCCTCGGCCCGCGTCGCACTGCGCGCCCGCACCCGCTCGACCGCCTCGCCGACGTCAATCCCGATCACCCGCATACGCGCCGCCACGCCCACGCCCGCATACGGGCCCGCCTCGGGAAGCACGATCAGCGACGACCCCGTGATCGCCGTCGGCTCCCACGACGTGGCGAGCTGCACCGGCGCACCGTCGGCCAGGTACACGTAATCCGTCCGCATCACCGGGTCGCCCTCGCGGATCTCCAACCGCGCCGCGACCGCAGCATCGGCAACGGCCGTCGTCGTTTCGTGCCGCCACGACCCGACCGCGCCCTGTTCCGCGGCACCCTGCGCAAACGGCGAATCCTCCGCCCGCGGCCTCGACCGACGCACCAACACGTCCGGCGACTCCGGACCGCGCACGTAGTGCCCGGCACCGTGCCGCGAGATCACGAGACCATCCTCGACCAGGACGGCATACGCCCGCGCGCCCACCGAGGGCGACACCCCGTGGGCCCGGCCCAGCTCAGCAACCGAGGGCAGCCGATCACCGGGCGTGAACTCCCCGCCAACGATCCGCCCGCGTAGTTCCTCGGCAATCACGAGGTACGGCGCCGGGTCCACCACGTGGGACCTCCAAAGAGGGAGTTTCGACAGTGACGCACCTGACAGACTACGGACTGCCCGCGTACTCTTCGAGATGAGTTCGGCTCTCCTCACAGAGTCCGGAGGACCCGTCATGCCTGCCCGTTTACCCCTCGCCGATCTGCGCTCCGCCATGGAGCAGGCGAGCCGCGCCTCGGCCACCGTGAGCGACCACGGCGCCCACGTGCGCGTTTCGGTACCGGCGCCGGCGGACGCCGACGCATACGAGGCCCTGCTCGCCGTCGTCGAGCAGGCCGCAGCGTGGGGCAGCAGCGACGCCACGGGCGAACCGCACGTGTGGGCGTCAGTGCTTCGGGACGGCGAGTCGTGAGCCGCGTCAACTTCCCGCCGCCCGCCGTGCGGGCCGGGCAGACGCACGAAGGGACATTCCGCATGGTGCACATGCCGCCGAACGACGTTCGGCTGTGCTGCGACCCCCCGGCCGGACCCCCGGCACAAGCCATCTTCCCCACGGGCCCGGAGGCGCCCGGCCAGGCACGCGCGTACGTGCGCGAGGTGTTGGGCCAGGACGACCCACCCGTCGACGACGACCGCCTCGACGACGTCCTACTCGTCGTCTCCGAACTGGTGACCAACGCGGTCCGATACGGCACGGAACCGGGCGACGCCGTCGCCGTCGCCATCCTCACGACCGCCGACCGCGTGCGCGTCGAGGTGCGCGACCCCGTCCGCCGACGCCCCCGCATGCGCAACGAATCGGGGGAGCGCGCCCGCGGTCGCGGACTGCACATCGTCGACGCCCTCGCCGCCCGATGGGACGTCGACGACCGGCCGTTCGGAAAGTCCGTATGGGTGGAGGTAGACCGATGACCGGCCCTCTCGCGTTCCGGGCAGTGCCCGGCCCTGGTTTCGCCGCCGGCTGCACTGTGTCGACGTGGCTACACCGCGGCGCCCTCGACGTACCGGTCGCACACGTCCTGATCGGCCACGCGCCCCCGCGGCGCCCCGGAGAGACCGCCGAGACCGTCGAGACCGGCCTACTGGGCATGGTCGACGCCATGCGCCTACAGCCGGCCGCCGACCGCGTGCCGAGCATCGGCGACCGCCTGGTCGTGCGCGGGCCGTATGTCGCCCTCGACTACGGACACCCGCGGTTCTTCCTGCGCCTACCGGCCCCCGGCGTCGAGTGGTGCCGGCACGTCGCGGCCGGCGGGCCCGTATGCCTGACGATCGGCCTCGACCCCGTGCCGCCCGGAGCGGGCCCCGACGCCGTCGAGGCGTACCTCACCCGCGTCGTCGCCACCGGCCGCGCCTACATGGGCGCAACGTCCATTCGCAACCGATGATCCCCGGAGGGCCGAGCCATGGCCGCACGCCGTTGCCCGTTCTGCCTCGGGACCCTGCGCCCCGGGCAGAGAACCGAACGGGTCGCCGTGCCGACGAACAGTGGGCCGGACATGATCACCCGGGCGCACACCGACCCATGCCCGGAAGCCGCGGAGGACGACGCGTCGTCCTGGTCGCCGCCGGCCGTCGACGTCCCCGTGTCGAGCCATCCGTGACGCACGCGCGCCCCCGCGTGCGTCCTCGCCCCCGCTCCGGGCAGCAGCGCCGACGGCGCCCGTAGCGGGAAGGGCCCGCCGTCGCCGTCTCCCCCGTGCGGCACGGCGAGGCCGAACGGCCCCGGTACCTACCGCGAGGTACCGGGGCCGTTCCGTGCCCGCGCCCCTGGTGGGGCGCACCTGTTTTACACGTGCTGTCCAGGAACAACACGCCTCGGTGGGACAGGGAGACCGCTCCCGGCCGGGCCGTCCCCGGGCCGCCGCCCACGAGGGCCTGCATGGTGGCCGAGTGGTGCGGAGCGCAGTAGGGCGCGGTGTCGATCAGCGGACGGCCGGGCGGCAGCAGGCCCGCCACCGAGTGCACGGCCGTCACTTCCAGGGATGCCTGGCGGTCCAGCGGCGGCAGGATGGACGGCAGCCGTTCCGCGAGCATCGTCTTGCCCGCGCCGGGCGGACCTTCGAGGAACAGGTGGTGTCCGCCCGCCGCGGCCACCTCGACCGCCGTGCGTGCCGCGTGCTGGCCGACGACGTCGGCGAGGTCGTGGCCCTGGTCGCAGCGGCCGGGGCCGCCGCTCATGCCGGTGCTGACTCCCCCGCCGAGGTCGCGCAGCCCCGCCATCAGGGGATCGGGCCGCTCCTGGTCCTCCGGTTCCTCGTCGGGCACCGGTTCGTCGGTGAGGACCGCGACGAGCTGGCGCAGGCTGCGCACGCCGAGCACGGACACGCCGGGTACGAGGGCGGCCTCGGCGGCGGCGCTTTCGGGCACCACCACCTGCTCGAAGCCGGCGTCGGCCGCGGCCAGCACGGCCGGCAGGATGCCGCGTACGGGGCGCACGCGGCCGTCCAGCCCCAGCTCGCCGATCATGACGATGTCGGACAGGACCCGGGGGTCGATCCGCTCGGCGGCGCCGAGCACACTGCATGCGACGGCGAGATCGAAACCGCTGCCGGCTTTGGGCACCGATGCCGGGCTCAGTCCCACCGTGAGTTTCTTCTGCGGCCACTCGCCGCCGGAGTTGACCACGGCGGCCCTGACCCGGTCCCGGCTCTCCGTCAGGCTCTTGTCCGGCAGCCCCACCAGGGTGAACGCGGCGACTCCCGGCTCCAGGTCGGCCTGCACCTCGACGACCACGCCCTCGACGCCGACGAGGGTCACCGAGCACGTTCGGGCGAATCCCATGTCAGGCCACCCCCCTGACGTGCTCGACGACGGGCGCGCCGCGCTGCGGCAGCAGCACGCCGACCAGGTCGATGCGGACGCCGCCGGGCGGTGCTCCCCCGTGTTCCTGGAGCCAGCGTTCCGCCAGCCGGCGCAGCCGGCCCGCCTTGGCCGGGGTGATCGCCGCCATCGGGTGCTGGAAGGTCCCGGCGCGGCGGGTCTTCACCTCGCAGACGACGAGGGTGTCGCCGTCCCGCGCCACGATGTCGATCTCGCCGGTCCTGCCGGCGCGCCAGTTGCGCGCGAGCACCGTCATCCCGGACTGGGTGAGCCGCCGCGCGGCCAGTGTCTCCCCGTATCTGCCGAGGGCGCCGCGGGTCTGCCCGCCGCCGCCGTGTACTGCCTGTGTGTCCTGCCGTGCGTCCATGTCGGCACCACCTCCGGCGCCAACCGTCACGCATGCACGGGGAACCTCGCCGGGTCACGTGCACAACCCGGTGGCTGTGGACAACTCGGCCACTCACACGGGTGAGGTGAGCTCAGCCGCTCGGCAGCTCCAGATCGCTCTTGTTGAGCTCCTCGATGTTCACGTCCTTGAACGTGAGTACCCGTACCTGCTTCACGAAGCGGGCCGGCCGGTACATGTCCCAGACCCAGGCGTCCGCCATCGACACCTCGAAGAACACCTCACCCTGGACCGAGTGGACCTGCATCTCGTAGTCGTTGGTGAGGTAGAAGCGCCGCTCGGTCTCGATCACGTATTTGAACAGCCCGACGACATCGCGGTACTCCCGGTAGAGCTTCAGCTCCATCTCGGTCTCGTACTTCTCGAGGTCCTCGGCGCTCATGGCATGTTCCCCTTTAGCCGTGCGATCCCACCATTGTGCGCCAGTCCCGGGAGTCACCGGACGATTTCGGTGTCCAGGGTCACGGGCGCGGCCGGGGGGCCTTCGTCGAGCAGTGTCCGCAGCAGCCCGGCGAGCTTGGTCGGATACACCGTCTCACGGGCGTGGAGCAGTTCCTCGCAGGTCCACCAGCGAGCTCCGGCGACGCTGCGCCGTTCCAGCTCGGTCAGGGCCGTCGCCGCCGTGGCCGTCTGCGTCGTACGGGCCAGGTAGTACCACTCGTCCTGGTCCCACTGGCGGCCCGCGAACGGGAAGGAGCAGCGGCGCCGCCACAGCACGGGGCCGAGGTCGGCGTCGGTGATGCCGGTTTCCTCGGCGAGTTCCCTGAGGGCGGCCTGTTCACGGGTCTCGTCGCCCTCGACGCCGCCGCCGGGCGTGAACCACCAGTCGGTGCCGGGGTCGTCCGGTTCGTGGCCGTGGAGCAGCAGGATGCGGTCGCGCGGGTCGAGCAGCACCACCCGGGCGACCCTGCGCAGCCCGCCTTCGTAGGTGTCGGGCGCCGCGGGGACGGGCTCAGCGGCCACCGGAGCTCCCCTGCCCACCGGAGCTCCCCGTGCCACCGGTGCTTCCGGGGCCCCCGGTGTTCCCCGCAGCGCTCCGGGCCCGTGAGGCGGCCGCGCGCTTGGCCAGCGGCCCGTAGGCGGCTCCGGCCAGCACCAGTACCGCGCCGCCGGCCACCGCCGCGAGCACGCCGGACAGCGGTCCCGGGGTGGAGAGGGGGCCGAGGGCCTGGAAGCCGGCGGGCTTGGGAAGCATGCCGTCCATCGGCCAGACGACGGCGTCCACGCGGCCCTGGACGGCGTCGCGGGAGACGGTGCCGCTGGCCGCGTCGGTCAGGTGGGCGGTGGAGTCGACCGATCCGGAGCGCTCGTCGCCGAGCAGGAACAGGCGGCCCTTGGGCACGGTCACCTCGGGGAAGACGGCGGAGCGTGCCATCGGGTCGTCGGGGAGATACGGTTCGTCGATCTCCTTGCCGTTGACCGTGAGCTTGCCGTCCTCGCAGCAGGAGACGGTGTCGCCGCCGACGGCGACGACCCGCTTCACCATGGGGGCGTTCGACCAGGTCGCGTCCCGGAAGACGACGACGTCGCCGCGGCGGACGTCGCCGCCGTCGACGCGCTCCGCGAGCACCCGCTCGCCGGCGTCGATGGTCGGGGCCATGGAGGTGGTCGGCACGGTGTAGGGCCGGTAGAGCAGCGCTCCCCAGACGAATCCGCCGAGGAACAGCACCAGCCCGAGCCCGACGGCCACGTTGGACAGCACCTGACCGGTCCGGCCGGTCCGTGCCGTGCCGGGACCGCCGCTGCCCGGGACCGTACGCGTCGTGCTCTGACCACTCATGGGCGGCACCCTACCCGGCGGTACCCGGGCGGGTCAGCCCTCCGCGCGCCCCGCTGTCAGGAGCGGCGGCGGCGCCACAGCACGAACGGCACCGCGCCGGCCAGCGCGACGGCGGGCGGGGCGGCCGTCAGGGCGGCCGCGTTCTGCGTCTGCGTGTTCAGGCCGGGCTGGTCGAAGGTGTCCGGGACGGGCAGGTTGGTCCAGCGGTTGACCGGCCAGGCGATGACGACGGCGCGGCCGACGACCTTGTCGACGGGGACGAAGCCCTGGTTCTTGTCGGCCGTGTTGTAGCGGGAGTCGCGGGAGTTCTGCCGGTGGTCGCCCATGACCCAGATGTGGCCCTCGGGGACCTTCACCTTGAACTGGCCGCCCTGGTCGTCCTGGCTGCACGGGGTGTTGCCCGGGTAGACGTACGGCTCGTTGAGCGCCTTGCCGTTGACCTTCAGCGGGCCGGTGCCCTTGCACTCGATCGTGTCGCCGCCGACGCCGATGACCCGCTTGATCAGGTCCTTCTCCTCCGCGGACGGCATCAGGCCGATCCAGCTGAGGACCTTCTGGAGGGCGTTGGGGTCGGGCGTGGGCTCGCCGGCCAGCCAGTTGTCGGGGTCGTGGAAGACGACGACCTCGCCGCGCTCGGGCTCGGAGCCGAACCACGGGGTCAGCTTGTCGACCAGGACCCGGTCACCCTGCTGGAGGGTGTTCTGCATGGAGTCGGAGGGGATCGAGAACGCCTGGACGAGGAACGTCTTGATCAGCAGCGCCAGGACGAGCGCGATGCCGATGAGGATCGGCAGCTCCTTCCAGAAGGAGCGCTGCTGCTTCTTCGGCCGGTCCTTGTCCGTACCGTCCGGCTCCTGGCCTCCGGTGCGCGTCCCGTCCTCGTTCACTCCGCCGTCCTCGACCGCACGCTCGTCACTCCCGGAGAACGCGGCGTGGCCCGCGCCCGGGGCGTCCGGCCCCGCGGAGCCTCCGCGGGGCTCCTCGCCACCCTGACCGGACCGTGCGCCTACCGCCACATCCCCCACGCCGACTCCTCACTCTCTGCCGCCGCCCGCGCCATGCCCGGCGCAGGCCCACCACTCCCATAACGAGCGGGAGTTCCGCAGGGCTCGGGAGCTGGACCATCTCTTCGGGTTGACCGGGATCGTCCGGGGCAACCCTATGCGACGACGGGGCGCCGGCGATCGACCCCGGCGCCGAGTCGGACACGGAGGCGTACGTCGTGGGTTCGTCGAGCGTGTTCCAGTGGCCGAGCGGCCAGGCGATGACCATGGCGCGGCCCACCACCTCGTCCTCGGAGACGGTGCCGCCGTAGTCGGTGTCCTGGTGGGAGCGGGAGTCCGCGGAGTTCGCGCGGTGGTCGCCCATGACCCACAGGCGGCCCTCGGGCACGGTGACATCGAAGGGCGTCAGCGAGGGGGCGTTGCCGGGGAAGAGGTAGTCCTCGTTCAGGGGGACGCCGTTGACGGTGACGCGGCCCTGGGCGTCGCAGCACTGGACGCGGTCGCCGCCGACGCCCACGACCCGCTTGATCAGGTCCTTCTCGTTCTCCGACGGCAGCAGGCCGATGAAGGTGAGGCCCTCCTTGATCTGCTTGATGCCGACCGGGTCCTCCTTCTTCACCGTGGTCCGCTCGTCCTGGAGCCAGCCGCCGGGGTCCTTGAACACGACGACGTCCCCGCGCTGCGGCTTGGAGCCGAACCAGGGGGTGAGTTTGTCGACGAGGACGCGGTCGCCGATCTGGATCGTCTGCTCCATGGAGCCGGACGGGATGACGAACGCCTGCACGAGGAACGTCTTGAGCACCAGGGCGATCAGGACGGCGACGCCGATGAGGAGGGGGATCTCCTTGACGGCGCTGCGCCTGCGGCGGCGTTTGACCTTGCGCTGGAGTTTGCGCCGTTCGGCGCGGGTGCGGCCGGACGAGGGGGAGATGGCCCGGCGGGCCCCGGTGGGCAGCAGGTTCTCGGCGGCGCTCGCCGGCACGCCGCGGGGCTTGCCACGGTTACCCATGACCGCCTCCCGCCGGGGCGGCCGCGTGCCCGGACGTCTCCTGGGCCGGCACTCGCGTGTACGCGTCCGTGGGGTCCAGGCGGCCGGCGCGGCCGAACGGCCACACGACGCCTTCCGCGCGTCCGACGACCTTGCCGACGGGCACCATGCCGCCGCCGGGGGATCCGAGTCGGTCGCGTGAGTCGCTGGAGTCGGCGCGGTGGTCGCCGAGGACGAACAGCCGCCCTTCGGGCACGATCACGTCGAAGGGCACCGTGGAGGGGCTGTCGCCGGGGAACAGGAAGCCCGACTCGTCGACCGACCGGCCGTTCACCCGGATCCTCCCCTCCCCGTCACAGCAGACGACATGGTCCCCGCCCACCCCCACAACCCGTTTGATGTAGTCGGCGTCACCGAAATACCCGGTGCCGTCGAACACAATCACGTCGCCGCGGGCCGGCCCGTCGCCGAAGGCGTATGCCAACTTGTTTACGAGAACGCGGTCCCCGACCCTCAAACCCTTCTCCATGGATCCGCTCGGGATCTCGAAGGGCCGCGCCACGAACAGGTTGACCGCCAGCAGGAACAGCAGGCAGAGCAGCAGGGTCGCCGTGACCCGCCCGCCCGGCAGCCGGTCCATGATGCGCGACACCAACGCGGAACGCGACCGCCCCTCCGGACCCGGCGTGCCCGAGGGGTGCTCGGGGTGCGGGGGGAGGGAGCGGTCGCGCTCCGTCGGCTGTGCTTCGGTGTCCATCGGGGCCAGATGCTATCCGGCCGCGATATGACGCCGGTAAAGCGCTCAGTTCTCGCGCTTCTCCTTGATCTTCGCCGCCTTGCCGCGGAGCTCACGGAGGTAGTACAGCTTGGCGCGGCGCACGTCACCCTTGGTGACGAGTTCGATCTTCTCCACGATCGGGGTGTGCACCGGGAAGGTGCGCTCGACGCCGACGGAGAAGGAGACCTTGCGGACCGTGAAGGTCTCGCGGACGCCGGAACCCTGGCGGCGGATCACCACGCCCTTGAACTGCTGCACACGGGAGCGGTTGCCCTCGATGACGCGCACGTGGACGTTGACGGTGTCGCCGGGACGGAAGTCCGGGACGTCGCTGCGGAGCGACGCGGTGTCGACGGAGTCGAGCAGGTGAGACATGTCGTCTGCTTTCTTCGCTGATGCCGCAGGTCATCAACGGCACTAGGGATCGGATCGGGCTGTGCGGTGCGGGGCGGGCGTCGTGTCCCCCTGCGGCAGGGGCGCTCGCCGGACGGCGCACAACAGCGGCCTATTCTTCCACGCCGTCGGTCCTGCGCCAAAATCGGCCGTACGGCTCCCCCGCGGGGTCCGGTTCCCAGCCGAGGATGGACAGCATCTCGCGGTCCTTCTTGTCGAACGCCTTGGGATCACAGCGCTCGATGAGGTCGGGGCGGTGCAGGGTGGTCCGCCGCAGCGCCTCGTCGCGCCGCCAGCGGGCGATCTTCCCGTGGTGGCCGCTGAGCAGCACGTCCGGGATGTCCCGGCCGCGCCAGGCGGGCGGCTTGGTGTAGACGGGGCCCTCCAGCAGGTTCGCCATGGCGCCGGGGGCGAAGGAGTCGTCGCGGTGCGACTCGGCGTTGCCGAGGACGCCCGGGAGGAGCCGCGCCACCGCCTCGGTTACGACGAGGACGGCGGCCTCGCCGCCGGCCAGGACGTAGTCGCCGATGGACACCTCGTACACCGGCATGCGGGTGGCGTACTCGTCGACGACGCGGCGGTCGATGCCCTCGTAGCGGGCCGGGGTGAAGATCAGCCAGGGCCGTTCGGAGAGCTGGACGGCGAGTTCCTGGGTGAAGGGGCGGCCGCTCGGGGTGGGGACGATCAGGGCGGGCTCGTGCGAGCCGTGCTCGTACCCGTCGGCGAGGACCGAGTCCAGCGCGTCCCCCCACGGCTCGGTCTTCATGACCATGCCGGGGCCGCCGCCGTACGGGGTGTCGTCGACGGTGTTGTGCCGGTCGTAGGTCCAGTCACGCAGGTCGTGGACGTGCACGTCGAGCTGTCCGCGGGTGCGCGCCTTGCCGACCAGGGAGACGTTCAGCGGGTCGAGGTACTCGGGGAAGATGGTGACGACGTCGAGCCGCATCAGGCGTCGTCCCCGGTCTCGGCGGCGTCCCCGGTCCCGTCGGCGTCGCGGGACGAGGCGACCTCGGCGCGGTCGTCGATCAGACCGGGCGGCGGGTCGATGACCGCGCGCTGCTCCTCGAGGTCGATCTCGGTGACGATCTCCTCGACGAACGGCACGAACACCTCGGTGCCGTCCGGGCGTTCGACGACGAAGAGGTCCTGGGTGGGCAGGTGGGAGATCTCGGTGATGCGGCCGACCGGCTCGCCGTCCTCGGTGACGACGTCGAGGTCGATCAGCTGGTGGTCGTAGTACTCGTCCTCGCCTTCGGGGAGTTCCTCGGGGTCGACGTCGGCGATCAGGAGAGTGTTGCGCAGTGCCTCGGCGCCGGTGCGGTCGTGGACGCCCTCGAAGCGCAGCAGCAGGCGGCCGCTGTGCACCCGGCCGGTGGCGATGGTGAGCGGCCCGGCGGAGGCCGGGTCGGTGGCCAGCACGGCGCCGGGGCCGAGCCTCAGCTCGGGCTCGTCGGTGCGGACCTCGACGGTGACCTCGCCCTTGATGCCGTGGGCGCGGCCGATGCGCGCGACTACCAGCTGCACGGTGTTCGTTCTCCTGTCGTGTGCCTGCGGCATCACTGATGTACGACTGCGGGCCGGGGACGGCCCTGTGGCCCTCCCCGGCCCGAGCCGGTGCTGCTTAACGGCGTCAGCGGACGTGGTCCACGTCGACGAGGTCGACACGGACACCGCGGCCGCCGATGGCGCCCACGACGGTGCGCAGAGCGCGTGCGGTGCGGCCGTTGCGGCCGATCACCTTGCCGAGGTCGTCCGGGTGGACCCGGACCTCGAGCACACGCCCGCGGCGCAGGTTGCGCGAGGCGACCTGCACATCGTCAGGGTTGTCGACGATGCCCTTCACGAGGTGCTCGAGAGCCTCCTCGAGCATGCTCAGGCCTCGGTCGACGCGGACTCAGCGGTGGCCTCGTCCTTCTTCTCAGCCTTCTTCTTCTGGGTGATCGCCTCACCCTTGCCCTCGTCGTCGCCGCCGATCGCCTCGAAGGACGGGCGGGCGGGCTTCTCGGGCTGCTGCAGCAGAGGCGCCGGGGCGGGCTCGCCCTTGAACTTCTGCCAGTCGCCGGTCTTCTTCAGGATGGCGAGCACGGGCTCGGTCGGCTGGGCGCCGACGGAGAGCCAGTACGCCACGCGATCGGCGTCGACCTCGATCACCGACGGGTTGTACGTCGGGTGGTACTTGCCGATCTCCTCGATGGCCCGGCCGTCACGGCGGGTACGGGAGTCGGCGACGACGATGCGGTAGTGAGGCGAACGGATCTTGCCCAGACGCTTCAGCTTGATCTTGACTGCCACGGGAGTGGGTTCTCCTGGATTTGACGTGGTTGGGCACGGCGGGAAGGCCGCGTGGGGTTGCGGTACCCGAGTGCCCGATGGACGCGTCAGCCGGAGGAGAGAGGGGTCCTGTGCGGCTGTCGAGTACAGCTGACCATTGTGCCACACCCCGGGGGGCCGGACGGCCGCGGGGTGAGGGCACGGAGGCACGACGAAGCGGCACCCGGCGCATGGTGCTGTTCGCGTCGGGTGCGCCCGGTTGTCCGCGGGGCTGGGGCCCCGGCACCCACGAGGTGCCGGGGCCTCAGCTCGCCGCGACGACGTCCGGGATCCGGAACGGCTTTCCGCAGCCGCCGCAGACGATCGGCGCCTGCGCCAGCACGGACGGGACGACGCGCACGTTGCGGCCGCAGTCGCAGACCGCCTTCACGCGCACGCCGCCGCCGGACGAGCCGTGCCGCGCGGCCGGCCCGCGGAAGCTCCGGGCGGTGTCGCCCGCGGTCGCCGCCGTGTGGGCCTTGAGGGCACGCTGGAGACGCTCCGTCGTCGGGCGGTAGCGGCGCTTCGCCTCGGGGGTGAGCGTGACCAGCGAGAAGCCGCTGCTCGGGTGCGGCTCCTCGGGGTGGTCCAGGCCCAGCTCCTCGGCGATGGCCAGGAACCTGCGGTTGTGGTACCGCCCGGCTCGGGACGTGTCGCGCACGCCGCGCGCGGCGGCGATGCCGTGGACTGCCTCGTGCAGCAGTCGCTCGAAGGAGAGTTCGTGCCCGCACGCGGACGACGACTCCCCGATCAGGGACTCGGGCGCGGCAAGATCGGGCAGTTCGGGGTGGTACCGCTGAATGTCGGCCCACGCCTGTGCCAGCTCTGCGGCGAGAACAGGTGGTGTCTGTGTCGTGCTCACGTAATGACAACGAGCCTGGGGGCCTCTGTGTTCCGATTCCGGGGCATCCCAAATAATTTGCACGTACCCGTCAGTTGCCGCTGATGCATCCTGACGACCACGGGTGCGCTGATCTGCGGAGGAGCCTCGCAGCTCACCGCAAGGTGGTGCGTAGGCTGACGTACGCCCCCGCGTGCGCCTGGTCTCCATGCGCCGGTGCGCGTGCGTCTCCCGGAGGCGCAAGAGCCCTTTCGGCCGCCCTCGCGACGGGAGGCGGCGCCCGGTTCACCCGGAACGCCGTGACGGCCGAACCTACCGGGTCCGTCCCCGGCACCGCGCACCGCCCCTCACTCCGCCTCTCGTTCCGGCCCTTCCGCGCCCCGCCGCCGTTGGCCGGAACCGTCCCGTGGACGTCCGGGCCGTGGCGGGCCGGGCGGCCCCCGATTACCGGAATGTGAATTCTTGCCACTGGCACGAGCAAGTACCAAACGGCCGTCCCCTTCCACTGGACGACACGTCGAGGGCGGAGTTACCTGGCATACGGGGGGTGTGCGGGCGCACTGCACGGGGGCCAGGAAACGGGGCACTGCGGCAACTCTCGGCTGATTGGGGCGCTTACCTATGACACCTACGCTCGTGCGGCAGCACCCGTCACGCACGGGGGCGGCCCCGCGCGTGGACCTGCGGGCACGCGCGCGTGACTGGTCCGAGATCCAGGAGCGGATGCTCGTACCGCTCTACGAGGCGGTGTACGAGCGACTCGACGTGGGCCCGGCGACCCGGCTGCTGGGTCTCGGCTGCGGCTCGGGGCTGGCCCTGCTGATGGCGGCCTCCCGCGGCGCGGCGGTCACCGGCGTGGACACCTCGTCCGCCCGGCTGGCCCTCGCACGTGAGCGGCTGCTGCCGGACGAGCGGGACGCCCGCTCACAGCAGGACACCCGGATCGTGCAGGGCTCCCCCGCCGGGGCGGCCCGCACCGGCGGCTACACCGTGGTGACCGCCTTCGAACCGATCGGGTGCCTCGCCGGCGACGCGGAGGGACTCGGACAACTGCTCGCCGAGGCGCTGCCGCTGGCCGGGCGGGGTGCGGCCGTGGTGCTGGCCGGCTGGGGCCCGCCGGAGCGCTGCACGACCTCGACGGTGCTGCGGGTGGCCGCCAAGCTGGCGGAACCGCTGCGGGGCGCGGACGCCTGGCGGCCCACCGAGCGCGACGACCTGGAGGGCGTCGCCGAGCGCGCGGGACTGCGGCCGGACGGCTCCGGACGGGTGGCCTGCCCGTTCGGCTACGCGGACGCGGACAGCGCCGTACGGGGACTGAAGTCGACGGGTCTGTTCGACCCGGCGATCACCGCCACCGACCAGGTGCAGGTGGACAAGGAGCTGACCGAGGCCCTCCATCCGTACCAGCGGGCGGACGGCACCGTGTGGATGCCGAACGTGTTCCGGTACCTCGTCGCGCGCGTGCCCTGACGCGCACGGCACGAGCGAGAACGCCGCAGGGGCGCCTTCCTCGGTGGAGGAAGCGCCCCTGCGGCGTGTGCACGGGCCTCGGCCCGCGTGCGTACCCGAGTCTCAGCCCATGAACTTCTTGAACTCGTCGGGCAGCTCGAAGTCCTTGCCGCCCTGCTGCGGCAGACCGAAGGCGCTGCCGCCCTCGGCCGCGGCGGCGCGGCGCGCGGCCTCCTCCTGCTCCTGCTGCTTGCGCTTCATCGGGTTGCCGGAGCGCTGCTTGCCCTTGGCCTGCTTCTGCTTCTTCTTCGTACGGCCCGGGCCGCCACCCATGCCCGGCATCCCGGGCATTCCCGGCATGCCGCCGCCCTGCGCCATGCGGGACATCATCTTCCGCGCCTCGAAGAACCGCTCGACCAGGTTCTTCACCGCGCTTACCTCGACGCCGGAGCCCTTGGCGATACGGGCGCGGCGCGAGCCGTTGATGATCGTCGGCTCCTGGCGCTCGGCCGGGGTCATCGACTTGATGATCGCGGCGGTGCGGTCGACGTCCCGCTCGTCCAGGTTGTTGATCTGGTCCTTGATCTGGCCCATGCCCGGGAGCATGCCGAGCAGCTTGGAGATGGAGCCCATCTTGCGGACCTGCTCCATCTGGGCGAGGAAGTCGTCCAGGGTGAAGTCCTGGCCCTTCTTCGACGCCAGCTTGGAGGCCATCCGCTCGGCCTCTTCCTGGCTGAACGTCTTCTCCGCCTGCTCGATCAGGGTGAGCAGGTCACCCATGTCGAGGATGCGGGAGGCCATCCGGTCCGGGTGGAAGGCGTCGAAGTCGTCGAGCTTCTCACCGTTGGACGCGAACATGATCGGCTTGCCGGTGACCTGCCGGATCGACAGGGCGGCACCGCCGCGTGCGTCACCGTCGAGCTTGGACAGCACCACGCCGTCGAAGCCGACGCCGTCGCGGAAGGCCTCGGCGGTGTTGACGGCGTCCTGGCCGATCATGGCGTCGACGACGAACAGGATCTCGTCCGGACCGACCGCGTCCCGGATGTCCGCGGCCTGCTGCATCATCTCCTGGTCGATGCCCAGGCGGCCGGCGGTGTCCACGATCACGATGTCGTGGACCTTGGCACGGGCGTGGTCGATGGAGTCCTTGGCGACCTTCACCGGGTCGCCGACGCCGTTGCCCGGCTCGGGCGCGTAGACGGCGACGCCCGCGCGCTCGGCGACGACGCTGAGCTGGTTGACGGCGTTGGGGCGCTGGAGGTCGGCGGCGACCAGCAGCGGGGAGTGGCCCTGGTCCTTGAGCCACTTGCCGAGCTTGCCCGCGAGGGTGGTCTTACCGGCACCCTGCAGACCCGCGAGCATGATCACGGTCGGGGGCTGCTTGGCGAAGCGGAGGCGGCGGGTCTCACCGCCCAGGATCTGGACCAGCTCGTCGTTGACGATCTTGAGGACCTGTTGGGCGGGGTTCAGAGCCTTGGAGACCTCGGCGCCGAGCGCGCGCTCCTTGACGTTCTTGATGAACGAGCGGACGACCGGCAGGGCCACGTCCGCTTCGAGGAGCGCGATGCGGATCTCGCGCGCGGTGGCGTCGATGTCCGCCTCGGAGAGCCGTCCCTTGCCGCGCAGGTTCTTGAAAGTCGCTGAGAGGCGATCGGAAAGAGTATCGAACACGGCGGCGTCGGTCCTCGGGGTCGGGGGCGATTCTGAGCTGCCCTCCAGGGTATCCCGGCGACACGGGTTGCCGGGATCCCCGGTACGGCCGCTCCTCCGGAACGGTGACGCCCCTTGGGGGCACGGGAGGCGGCGCCACCGAAGGAACGCGGAAGGGGCAACCCCCCAGGGGCGCGGGAAGCGGCGCCGCCCCGCGGACGCGGAACGGGCAACACCCCCAGGGGCGCGGGGAACTGCGCGACCAGCCCCGACGGCGCCGCGGACGGGCAGACGGGCCCCGGCCCGACGAGCTGACGCGTCCGGCCCCGACGGGGGAGGCGTCTAACCCCGCAACGCCTCCTCCAGCTTCCGCGCCACAGCCACCGCCTCCTCACCCGGCAGCGGCACCCCCCGCTCCTGCGTCACATAGAACGCGTCCACCGCGTTCGCCCCCAGCGTGCTCACGTGCGCGCTCCGCACCCGGATCCCCGCGTCCTCCAGCGCCCGCCCGATGCGGAACAGCAGCCCGGGCGCGTCCTGCGCGCGGACCTCGATCACCGTGGCGTGCCGGGACGCGGCCGGGGCGACCGTCACCCGCGGGGGCGGGGCGATGACCCCGCGGCGCCTCGGGTACGCGGCGTCCCGTTCGGCGAGGCGGCCGGAGATGTCGAGGCTGCCGTCCAGGGCGCGGACCAGGTCGGCGCGGAGCCGGGCGGCCTGCGGCAGCGAGCCGTACTCGGCGGCGACCCGCCAGTCCAGCAGCAGCACGGAGCCGTCGACGCCGTCGGGGAGGTCCAGGGAGCGCAGTTCGGCGGTGCGTACGGTCAGCCGGTGCACGGCGAGCACGCCGGCCACGGCGGGCAGCACGCCCTCCTGGTCGGGGACGGCGATCAGCAGCTCCACGCCGAGCGGTTCCGGGTCGTCGGAGGGTTCCGCGGGCGGCTCGGTCTGCGCCCGCAGGGACAGCACGGGGGCGCCGGTGGCGACGGCCTCCAGGGCGAGCCGCTCGTGCTGTGCGGTGGGCGCGGCCTCCTCGGGGTCGGGCGGAGCCTGGCCGGCCAGCACGGCGGAGACCCGCTTGACCAGGTCGGCGACGAGGGAGGCGCGCCAGGAGGACCAGGCCGCCGGTCCGGTGGCGAGGGCGTCCGCCTCGGTGAGGGCGTGCAGCAGCTCCAGCGTGCCCGGGGAACCGACGGCCTCCGCGACGGAGCGGACGGTGGCGGGGTCGTCGAGGTCGCGCCGGGTGGCGGTCTCCACGAGCAGCAGGTGGTGGCGTACGAGGGTGGCGATCACGGTGACGTCGTCGGCGTCGAAGCCGATGCGGGCCGCGACGTCCCGGGCGATGACCTCGCCTGCCACCGAGTGGTCGCCGGGCCAGCCCTTGCCGATGTCGTGCAGCAGGGCGGCGACGAGCAGCAGGTCGGGGCGGCTGACGCGGCGGGTGAACGCGGAGGCGCGCACGGCGGTCTCGATGAGGTGCCGGTCGACGGTCCACAGGTGGACGGCGTTGCGCTGGGGGCGGCAGCGGACCCGGTCCCAGTCGGGGAGCAGCAGGCTGATCAGGCCCTCGGCCTCCAGCGCCTCCCAGACGTCGACGGTGGGCCGGCCGGAGCCGAGGAGGGTCACGAGCTGTTCGCGTGCCTCGGCGGGCCAGGGGGTGGGCAGGGGGCGCGCCCCGGTGGCCATGCGCCGTGCGGCGTGCAGGGAGAGCGGGAGTCCGGCCTGGGCGGCGGCGGCCGCGGCGCGGAGCGCAAGCACGGGGTCGCGGTCGGGGCGCGCGGCGCGGGCGAGCACCACCTCGCCGTCGTGTTCGACGACGCCTTCGGCCAGCGGGGAGCGTTCGGGCGCCGGTTTCCCTCCGCCCCACATGGCGCGCAGCCGGGGCCGCACGGCGCGGGAGCGCAGGACGCGGCCGACCTCGCGCCAGGTGACGTCGCCGGCGTAGGCGATGACCCGGGCGGACTCGTAGACCTGGCGGAGCAGGGCGTCGGCGTCGAGCAGGCCGAGTTCGGCGGCGACCTGGTCCTGTTCCTGGAGGGCGAGCCGGTCGGTGGCGCGTCCGGTGGTCAGGTGGAGGGCGTCGCGGACGTCGAGGAGGCGGCGGCGGGCCTCGGCGAGTCCTTCGCGGGGGGCGTCGGCGAGCCAGGAGGCGGCCACCGCGCGCAGGGCGGTGGCGTCGCGCAGGCCGCCGCGGGCCTCCTTGAGGTCGGGTTCCAGGAGGTACTGGAGTTCGCCGTGGCGTGCGGCGCGTTCCTCGCACAGCTCCCGCAGGGCGGGCAGCCGCTTGGGGGCCTGGTTGCGCCAGTCGGCGAGGACGGTGGTGCGCAGGGCGGTGGTGAGGCCGAGGTCGCCGGCGATGTGCCGGGCGTCGAGCAGGCCGAGCTGCACCTTGAGGTCCTCGCCGGCGGTCTTGCGGGCCTCCGCGGGGGTGCGGACGGAGTGGTCGAGGGCGAGGCCGAGGTCCCAGACCGGGTACCAGAGGCGGTCGGCGAGCCCGGAGACGGTCTCGGGGGAGCTGCCGTCGTGGAGCAGCAGCAGGTCGAGGTCGCTGCGCGGGGAGAGTTCCGCGCGTCCGTAGCCGCCGACGGCGACGAGGGCGATACCGCGGGCTCCGGGGGCGCCGGCCGTGAAGAGGTCCGCGAGCCATGCGTCGGTGAGCGTGGCGAGGGCGGAACGGCGCGGCGGCCCGGACCGCGCCTTCTCGTTGAGAAGGCGCAGCCGGGCCGCCGCGTAGCCGCCGGGGCGCGAGTCCTCTGCCTGACCGTCCATGTCCGTCCTCGTCACCCGGCGACTCCTGTTCCGTGGGTCCGCTGTCAGAGCGCGTCCGGGCCGCGCTCGCCGGTCCGGACCCGCACGGCCGTCTCGACGGGGATGGTCCACACCTTGCCGTCGCCGATCTTGCCGGTGCGGGCGGCCTTGACCACGACGTCGACGAGCTGTTCGGCGTCGTCGTCCTCGACCAGGACCTCGATGCGGACCTTGGGCACCAGGTCGACGGTGTACTCGGCGCCGCGGTAGACCTCGGTGTGGCCGCGCTGGCGGCCGTAGCCGCTGGCCTCGGTGACGGTCAGACCGTGCACGCCGAAGGCCTGGAGGGCCTCCTTGATCTCGTCGAGCCGGTGCGGCTTCACGACGGCGGTGATGAGTTTCATGCGTCCACCTTCTTGCTCTCGGCCGGGGCGATCGGGGCGTTGGCCTGCGTACGGGCCGCGCCGCCGCCGGCGCCGCTGAAGTCGTATGCGGTCTCGGCGTGCTCGGCCTGGTCGATGCCGGCCACCTCCTCGTCCTCGGAGACTCGCATACCGATGGTCTTGTGGATCAGGAGGGCCAGGACCGCGGAGGCGACCAGGGAGTAGGCGAGGACGCCGAAGACACCGGCGCACTGCTTCCAGAACTGGTCGAGGCCGCCGCCGTAGAAGAGGCCCGCGACGTCGGACTGGCCCTTGCCGGTGGCGAAGAAGCCGATGAGCAGGGAGCCGAGGATGCCGCCGACGAGGTGGACGCCGACGACGTCGAGGGAGTCGTCGTAGCCGAACTTGTACTTGAGGCCGACGGCCATGGCGCACAGGACACCGGCGACGACGCCGATCGCGATGGCGCCGAGCGGGGAGACCGCGCCGCCGGCGGGGGTGATGGCGACGAGACCGGAGACCGCGCCGGAGGCGGCGCCGAGGGTGGTGAACGCGCCGTGGCGGATTTTCTCGTAGGCGAGCCAGCCGAGGACGGCGGCGCCGGTGGCGACCTGGGTGTTGACGAACATCAGCGCGCCGACGCCGTCGTCGTTGCCGAGCCAGGAGCCGGCGTTGAAGCCGAACCAGCCGAACCACAGGAGCCCCGCGCCGAGCATGACCAGGGGGAGGCTGTGCGGGCGCATCGGGTCCTTCTTGAAGCCGATGCGCTTGCCGATGACCAGGATCACGCCGAGGGCGGCCGCACCGGCGTTGATGTGGACCGCCGTGCCGCCGGCGAAGTCGATGACGCCCAGCTCGAAGGCCCAGCCGCCGGCGCCCCACACCCAGTGCGCGACGGGGAAGTAGACGACGGTGGCCCACAGCGCGATGAAGAGGGCCCACGCGGTGAACTTCACGCGGTCCGCGAGGGCGCCGCTGATCAGGGCCGGCGTGAGGACGGCGAACATCAGCTGGAAGACCAGGAAGACGAAGACCGGGATGGTGTAGCCGTCCCAGAGTTCCGTCAGGCCGATGTCGCTGAGCCCCACCCAGTCGGAGTTCCAGCCGACGAGGCTGCCCTTGTCGTCGCCGAACGCGACGGAGAATCCGTAGAGCACCCACAGGACGGTGACGATGCCCAGGCTGATGAAGCTCATCATCAGCATGTTCAGGGTGCTCTTGACGCGGACCATGCCTCCGTAGAAGAAGGCAAGGCCGGGCGTCATGAGCATCACCAGGGCGGTACAGATGAGCATGAACCCTGTGTTGGCGGCGGACAGCGTGGGCGCGTCTGCTGCCAGGGTGATGGCTGGTGCCATCGGCGTCTCCTCGTCGTTGGTACGGCCCCGTGCGGGCGAAGCCTTGAGCGGATTGAGGGGTGGGCCGGCTGTGCGCCATGAGATTGGCGCAGCGCCGTTTCGGTGGAAGCCCCTCGTTGTTTCGCCGCCGTGACGAAGGCACCCGGCGTGTTACGGGTCGGTGAACCGCCGGATCCGGGGCGCGACGATCGTTATGGTGGCGCAATCTTCGGTGGACGGCGGTGAGCCCCGGCCGGGGTCCAGGGGTTCTCGGTGGGTCAGACCGCTTGGGCGGTCTCGGGCAGCTCGACCGCGAGCCGCTCGGTGAGTTCGACGACCTCGGCGAGCTCGCCGAAGTCGCGTACGGCGGTGTCGACGGTTTTTCGGATACGAGTGTTGACGCGCTCGGAACGGACCTTCTTGGCCGCCTTGATGGCCTCGGTGGCGAGAAGCGTGCTCTGCTCGGGCTCGCGCTGGAGCAGATGGACCGTGGCCATGCCGATCAGGTTGAGGGCGTAGGAGCGCTGGTGCTCGCCGCCCTCCCGGCCGAACAGCTCCACGGCGCGCTGCATCAGCGGCTCGGCGAGCGAGGCGTAGGTGGGGCTGCGGCCGGCGACGTAGGCGAGGTCGCGGAAGGAGTGGCTGTTCTCCGCGTACAGCTCGGCCTCGGAGAAGAAGCGGATCCAGTCGGGGTCCGGCTCGTCCCACTCGTGGGCCTCGGCGAAGGTGTCCTCGGCCATGCGGACGGCGCGCTTGCAGCGGCCGGGCTGGCCCATGTTGGCGTAGGCGCGGGCCTCCATCGCATACAGCATGGACTGGACGCGGGGGCTCGCGCAGTCCCGGCTGCCGTACTGGGCGAGGTGGATGAGCTCCAGGGCGTCCTCGGGCCGGCCGAGGTGGATCATCTGGCGGCTCATGTTGGAGAGCACGTAGGAGCCGAGCGGCCGGTCGCCGGCCTCCTTGGCGGCGTGCAGGGCGAGCACGAAGTACTTCTGCGCGGTGGGCTGGAGCCCCACGTCGTACGACATCCAGCCCGCCAGCTCGGCGAGTTCGGCGGCGACCTTGAACAGCCGCTTGGTGGTGGCCTCGGGCTGCGGCTCCTGGAGGAGGTCGGTGACCTCGTGGAGCTGCCCGACGACGGCCTTGCGGCGCAGCCCGCCGCCGCACTGGGCGTCCCACTGCCGGAACATCACGGTGGTGGTCTCCAGCAGGTCCAGCTCCGGCTTGGAGAGCCGGCCGCGGGCGCGCGCCGAGGAGGGGGCGACGTCCGGCTCGGGCCTGGACAGCGGGGAGGACGGGGAGGGGACGAGCCAGCGCTGCATGGGCTCGATGAGGGACGGGCCCGCGGAGAGGGCCAGCGAGCTCCCGAGGAAGCCGCGCCGCGCCAGCATGAGGTCGCTGCGCGAGAACTCGCTGAGCAGGGCCACGGTCTGCGGGCCCGTCCAGGGAAGGTCGACGCCGGTGGCGGAGGGGGCGGGGCGGGTG
>MUNG01000298.1 GCA_002154585.1 Streptomyces pseudogriseolus | reverse complement strand
AGCGCAAGGTGGTGCAGCTGCTCCACGAGCGCCGGGTGGAGGGCATGATCGTGGCGCCCTCCCCCAAGCCGGCCGGGCTTCTCGCCTACCTGCGGCGGCACCAGGTGCCGGCCGTGTTCCTGGACCGGCTGGTCGGCCCGCCCGCCGAGGACGGCCCGCCCCTCTTCGACCAGGTCTGCGCCGAGAGCACCGAGCCGACCGCCGGTCTGGTCACCCATCTCGCCTCTTTGGGGCACCGTCGCATCGGCCTGGTGGCCGGGCTGCCCGGGCTCAGCACGACCGCCGAGCGGATCACCGGCTACCGGCACGGCCTGGCGGCCTCGGGGCTGCCGTTCGACGGGCGGATCCTGGTGCACGGCGACTCGGAGGCCGCGGGCGCCGAACGCGCCACGGCCGAGCTGCTGAACCTCGGTTCGCGCCCCACCGCGCTGATCACCGCCAACAACGCCATGACCATCGGCGCCCTGCGCGCGCTGCGGGCCCACGGGCTGTCCGTGCCGGGGGACATCGCCCTGTGCTGCTTCGACGACTTCGCCTGGGCCGATCTCTTCTCGCCCCGGCTGACCGCCGTGTCCCAGCCGAGCCGCGACATCGGCGCCCGGGCCGTCCGGATGCTGCTGGACCGTCTCGCCGACCCGGACCGTCCGACCCGCACCGAACGTCTTCCGTGCGCCTTCGTGCACCGCACCTCCTGCGGCTGCCCGGAAGACGCGACCGCCCCGAAGAAAGGAACCCCCTCGTGATCGTCGTAGCCGGTGAGGCACTGATCGACCTGGTACCGCAGGGGGCGGGTGCGCTCGCCGCGCTGACGCCCGCGCTCGGCGGCGGCCCCTTCAACACGGCGGTGGCCCTCGGCCGTCTCGGCTCCCCCACCGCGTTCTGCTCCCGGGTGTCGCGGGACGCCTTCGGTGAGGCGCTGCTGGAGCGGCTGCGGGACACCGGTGTGGACGTGGCGTCGGTGCAGCGCGGTGACGAGCCGACGACGCTCGCCGTCGCCACGGTCGGCGCCGACGGTTCGGCGGCCTACTCGTTCTACGTGGAGGGCACGGCGGACCGGCTGTTCGCCCAGCCCGAGGCGCTGCCCGCCGGCACCCGCGCGGTGTCCTTCGGGACCTGCTCCCTGGTGCTGGAGCCGGGTGCGAGCGCGTACGAGGCGCTGATGCGTCAGGCGTCGGCGCGGGGTGTGTTCACGGCGCTCGACCCGAACATCAGGGCGGGGCTGATCGCGGACCCCGACGCCTACCGGGCGCGGTTCAAGAGCTGGCTGCCGTCGGTGTCGCTGCTGAAGCTGTCCGCGGAGGACGCCGAGTGGCTCGGCGGGTCCCCGCGGGAGTGGCTCGCGGCGGGTCCGGCGGCGGTCGTGGTCACCCGGGGCGGGGACGGGCTGACGGCGTACACCCGTGACGGCGGCGAGTACGCGGTGCCGGGTGAGCGTGTCGAGGTGGTGGACACCATCGGCGCGGGCGACACGGTCAACGCGGCTCTGCTGCACGGGCTGTCGGCGCGCGACGCGCTGAGCGACGAGGGGGTGGCCGCGCTGGGCGCCGAGGGCTGGGGAAGCCTGCTGCGTTTCGCGGCGCGCGCGGCGGCGGTCACGTGTTCCCGCGCCGGTGCGGAACCTCCGTACGCCCATGAGCTGGAGGTGCCGGAGACCGTCTGACGCGCGTGTGCCGTGCCGCGGGAGCGTCCCTGCGGCACGGCACACGGTTGGGCGGAAGCGGGCCGGTCAGGCCTTGGTGCCGCGCGTCGTCCTGGTCGCGGCGGTCTTCCCGGCCGTCTTCTTGGCGGTGGTCCCGACCGTCTTGCTCGTGGTCTTCTTCGCCGTCGACCGGGCGGCGACCGTCTTCTTGGCCGCCTTGCGCGGGGCGCGGACCTGCGAGGCGTCGCTGATCCGCTCCGCGCCCAGGATCTCCCGCAGGAACTTGCCGGTGTGGCTGGCCGGCACCCCGGCGACCTGCTCGGGCGTGCCCTCCGCGACGACGAGGCCGCCGCCGGAGCCGCCCTCGGGGCCCATGTCGACGACCCAGTCGGCCGTCTTGACGACATCGAGGTTGTGCTCGATGACGATCACGGTGTTGCCCTTGTCGACCAGGCCGGACAGGACCGTCAGCAGCTTGCTGATGTCCTCGAAGTGCAGGCCGGTCGTCGGCTCGTCGAGGACGTAGACCGTGCGGCCGGTGGAGCGCTTCTGCAGTTCGCTGGCGAGCTTGACGCGCTGCGCCTCGCCGCCGGACAGGGTGGTCGCGGACTGGCCGAGCCGGACGTAGCCGAGGCCGACGTCGTTGAGCGTCCTGAGGTGGCGGGAGATCGCCGGGACCGCCTCGAAGAAGTGCATGGCCTCTTCGATCGGCATGTTCAGCACGTCGGCGATGGACTTGCCCTTGTAGTGGACGTCCAGCGTCTCCCGGTTGTAGCGGGCGCCGTGGCAGACCTCGCAGGGGACGTAGACGTCCGGCAGGAAGTTCATCTCGATCTTGATGGTGCCGTCGCCGGAGCAGTTCTCGCAGCGGCCGCCCTTGACGTTGAAGGAGAAGCGGCCCGGCAGGTAGCCGCGGACCTTCGCCTCCGTCGTCTCCGCGAAGAGCCTGCGGATGTGGTCGAAGACGCCCGTGTACGTCGCCGGGTTGGACCGCGGGGTGCGGCCGATGGGCGACTGGTCGACGTGCACGACCTTGTCGACGAGGTCGTCGCCCTCGACGCGGGTGTGCCGGCCGGGCACGTTGCGCGCGCCGTTCAGCTCCCGGGCGAGGTGCGTGTACAGGATGTCGTTGACCAGCGTGGACTTGCCGGATCCGGAGACGCCGGTGACCGCGGTGAAGACGCCCAGCGGGAAGGACACGTCGATGTCCCGCAGGTTGTTCTCACGGGCGCCGCGCACCGTGAGGCGGCGCGACGGGTCGTGCGGGCGCCGCATCTCGGGCAGCGGGATCGCCTTCTTGCCCGACAGGTACTGGCCGGTCTGCGACTCGGCGTTGGCGAGCAGCTCCTTGAGGGAGCCGCTGTGCACGACCTTGCCGCCGTGCTCGCCGGCGCCGGGGCCGATGTCGACGATCCAGTCGGCGACCTTGATGGTGTCCTCGTCGTGCTCCACGACGATGAGCGTGTTGCCCATGTCGCGCAGCCGGACCAGGGTCTCGATCAGCCGGTGGTTGTCCCGCTGGTGCAGGCCGATGGAGGGCTCGTCGAGCACGTAGAGCACGCCGACGAGGCCGCTGCCGATCTGGGTGGCCAGGCGGATGCGCTGGGCCTCGCCGCCGGAGAGGGTGCCCGCCGCGCGGTTCAGCGAGAGGTAGTCGAGGCCGACGTCGACGAGGAAGCGCAGCCGCTCGTTGACCTCCTTGAGGACGCGCTCGGCGATCTTCTTGTCGCGGGCGGTCAGCTTGAGCTCGCCCAGGAAGTCCGCGCAGTCGCTGATGGACATGGCGGAGACCTCGGCGATGGACTTGCCCATGACCGTGACGGCGAGGACGACCGGCTTGAGGCGCGTGCCCTCGCAGGAGGGGCAGGGCACCTCGCGCATGTAGCCCTCGAAGCGCTCGCGGCTGGCGTCGCTCTCGGCCTCGCTGTGCCGCCGCTTGACGAACGGCACCGCGCCCTCGAAGGCCGTGGTGTACCGGCGCTCGCGCCCGTAGCGGTTGCGGTAGCGGACCTCGACCTGGGTCTTGTGACCGTGCAGCAGGGCCTTCTTGGCGCGCTGCGGCAGGCCGGCCCACGGGATGTCCGTGCGGAAGCCGAGCGCGTCCGCGAGGGCGCCGACGAGGCGGTCGAAGTAGTCCTTGGTGTGGCCGTGGGACCACGGGTGGATGGCGCCCTCGTCGAGGGTCTTGTCCGGGTCGGGGACGATCAGCTCGGGGTCGACCTCCATGCGCGTGCCGATGCCGGTGCACTCGGGGCAGGCGCCGAAGGGCGAGTTGAAGGAGAACGAGCGGGGCTCCAGCTCCTCGAACGACAGGTCGTCGTAGGGGCAGTAGAGGTGCTCGGAGTACATGCGCTCGCGCTCGGGGTCGTCCTCGGGGAGGTCGACGAAGTCGAGCACGACCATGCCGCCGGACAGGCCGAGGGCGGTCTCCACGGAGTCGGTGAGACGGCGCTTGGCGCTGTCCTTCACCGTGAGACGGTCGACGACCACCTCGATGGTGTGCTTCTCCTGCTTCTTCAGCGTGGGCGGGGTGGAGAGCTGGATCGTCTCGCCGTCCACGCGCGCGCGGGAGTAGCCCTTGGTCTGGAGGTCGGAGAAGAGGTCGACGAACTCGCCCTTGCGCTCGCGCACCAGCGGGGAGAGCACCTGGAAGCGGCTCCCCTCCGGAAGCTCCAGGACCTTGTCGACGATGGCCTGCGGCGACTGGCGCGAGATGGGCCGGCCGCACTCGGGACAGTGCGGCTTGCCGATGCGCGCGAAGAGCAGGCGCAGGTAGTCGTAGACCTCGGTGATGGTGCCGACCGTGGAACGCGGGTTGCGCGAGGTGGACTTCTGGTCGATGGAGACCGCCGGGGACAGGCCCTCGATGAAGTCGACGTCCGGCTTGTCCATCTGGCCGAGGAACTGGCGGGCGTAGGAGGAGAGGGACTCGACGTAGCGCCGCTGCCCCTCGGCGAAGATGGTGTCGAAGGCCAGCGAGGACTTGCCCGACCCCGACAGGCCCGTGAAGACGATGAGCGAGTCGCGCGGGAGGTCGAGCGAGACGTTCTTGAGGTTGTGCTCGCGCGCTCCACGGACGATGAGACGGTCGGCCACGCCGGTCCGCACCTTTCTTGAGGGTAGTGACAGGGGCGGGGCCCCCGTCCTTCTCAGACTAGGGGGAGCCACTGACAACGCCGGTTCGGATTCACGGATAGTCAACAAAGCCCGGCTCTCCAGCATGCCCGACGCCGCGTCCGACCTTATAGCACGCGCATTCGATTTTGCTGCCTCGTCCGCCTCCTTCACCCGAAGGTGTGACACGGTTAGGGTCGGCGGCATGATTGATCACGCTGATGACCTGGTGTCTGTACAGGCCGCCACCGAGCGGCTGCTCCGCGCGGTCGGCGCCCTGGACGACGCGGCTGTGACCCAGTCGTCACGCCTGCCGGGCTGGACTCGCGGTCATGTGCTGACCCACCTGTCCCGCAACGCGGACGCCCTGGTGAACGTCTTCGAGGGCCGCCCCATGTACGCCTCCGCCGAGGCCCGGGACGGCGACATCGAGGCGGGCGCCCCGCGCCCCCTGGACGAGCAGCTCGCGGACCTGCGGACGAGCGCGGAGCGCTTCCGGGCGGCGGCCGCGGTCCCTGCGGACTGGTCCCGCACCGTGGAGCTGCGCAACGGCGTCACCGACCGCGCCGAGCGGGTGCCGTTCCGGCGCTGGATCGAGGTGGAGCTGCACCACGTCGACCTCGGGATCGGCTACGAGCTGGAGGACCTGCCCGCCGGCTTCACGGACCGGGAGATCAGGTTCCTCGCGGCACGCTTCGACGGCCACCCGGACGTGCCCGCCACCACCCTGACGGCCACCGGCGGACGCACCTGGACGACCGGCGGCGGGGCGGACGGCGGCCCGGTCACGGTCGAGGGGACGCCCGCCGGTCTCCTCGGCTGGCTCGCCGGTCGCCGGGACGGCGGCGCCCTGACGGTGAAGGGCGGGGACCTCCCGAAGCTCCCGCCCCTGTGAGCGCTGTCCGGCGCCGGTTCCGGCGCTAGGCTGACGCTCATGACGTACAGCGGGCGGGTGACGGTCGGCGGGCCGGCCGACGTGCACGAACTCAAGGACCTGATGATCACCAAGGTCGCGGTCGGCCCCATGGAGAACAACGCGTACCTGCTGCGCTGCCGGGCCACCGACGAGCAGCTGCTGATCGACGCGGCGAACGACGCCGACGCGCTGCTGGGCACGATCGGTGACGACGGCATCGCGTCCGTCGTCACCACCCACCGGCACGGCGACCACTGGCAGGCGCTCGCGGAGGTCGTGGCCGCCACCGGCGCCCGCACCTACGCGGGCCGGTACGACGCCGAGGGCATCCCGGTGCCGACCGACGTGCCGGTCGACGACGGCGACGTCGTCCGCGTCGGCCAGGTCGAGCTCACCGCCCGCCACCTCGTCGGCCACACCCCCGGCTCGATCGCCCTCGTCTACGACGACCCCCACGGGCATCCCCATGTGTTCACCGGGGACTGTCTGTTCCCGGGCGGTGTGGGCAACACCCACAAGGACCCGGAGGCGTTCGCGAGCCTGCTGCACGACGTCGAGACCAAGATCTTCGACGTCCTCCCGGACGAGACCTGGGTCTACCCGGGCCACGGGAACGACACCACGCTCGGCGACGAGCGTCCCCACCTCGCGGAATGGCGCGCACGAGGCTGGTGACCACCGCCGCCGCCTCGTCGCCCGCTCCTAACGGTCACCTACGGGCGCGGGCATGAGGTCGCGCCTGAGCGTGGGCATGAGGCGGAGGGCGTTGTCACGGTAGATGCCGCGGCGTTGGCGGTCGGTGAAGACAGGGTCGGTCTCGACGGCCGGCACCGTGAAGCCGGTGATGATGTCGGCGGAGGCGGCCGGCCAGTCGGTGCCGAAGAGGATCCGGTCGGCACCGGCGGTGGCCACCAGAGTGCCCGAGGGGGCCGACGGACCCGCCGTGTCGTAGTAGAAGCGGTGGAGATGATCCCGCACGCGGGCGGCATCGAGGGGCGGGGTGCAGAAGCTGCCGAAGGCCTGCATACGGGTGGCGATCGCAGGGAGGAATCCGCCGGCGTGCGGCAGGACGACCGACACGTGCGGGTGGCGGTCAAGTGTCCCGGTACGGATCATGTTCACCGCGGCGCGCGTCGTATCCAGCAGGAAGTCGCACATGAAGTTCGGGATCCCGGGGACGGTGGGCACGCCGGGCGGGCCGCTCGGGAGGTCGAGCGGGTGGGTGAAAAGGACAGCGGCGCGTTCGTCGAGTTGTGCGAGGAAGCGGTCGTAGGAGGGATCACCGAGGTAGACACCGTTGTAGTTGGCTTTCGCGCTGACTCCGACGGCGCCGAGCTCATCGAAAGCGTGGTGGAGAGCCCACGTGGTCACGTCGGGATGGTCCAGGACAGCGGGGCCGAGCACCGCGAAACGGCCCGGGTGCGCGGCCATCAGATCGGCCAGTGCCTCGAAGAGGACGCTGAGGCCCTCCCTGGCCTGCGCGGCGGAGCGGTACCGGTCCTGCATGGTCGGGTTGAGGACCGCGGTCGCGATACCCACCCGGTCCATCAGCGCCAGAGCGGAGTCCGCATCCCAGCGCGCCCACCACGGCAGTTCCTCTCGCCGCACCAAGCCCTCGCGCTCGGCCCAGTCGACCCACGCCGGAGCGGTGACGTGGTGGTGGACGTCGATCTTCGCCCGACCGGCGTCGTCACCGCTCCGCGAGCCCTGCGGCTCCGTTTCCTCGCCGGCCAGAGCACTGGCCCCGCCTGTGGTGGCGACGGTGGTCGCCGCCGCGCCACCGGCGATCAGCAGACTGCGCCGACTCATGGTCTCGGTCGATTCCTGCATCCGCGTATCCCGTCCGTAGCTCCAGCTCGCCGCACCACGATGGCCCGGCGGCGGGCCGGTGATCAGCACGGCGTGCACTTTTCGGCGCTGGTTACCTCGGACGGACGCGGCGGCCCCGGCGGGCAAGCCGGCCGGAGTGCCCGCATCCCCTGCGTGGGCGCGTCCGTCGTTCAGGCCGCGGCTCGGAAGACGTACGCCGTCATCGGAGCGGTGACCGGTTCCGGGCCCAGGCGGGCCGCCATCTCTTCGACGACGGTGGCCCAGACGGCCGGAGCGTCGGCGCGCTCCTCGACGGCCGCGCGCACCGGCGTCCCCATGAGGTACCCGGCGGCGAGGTCGGCGATCGACTCGGCCCGGCCCTGAAGCGTCAGCTCCTGGCCGTCCTCGACAGCGAACCCGGCGGCCTCCAGATCAGCGGCCACGACAGCGGGGTCGGCACAGCCGTGCGGAACCGTCCGGAAGAACCGTGGCGGGTCGACCGGGAAGGCCCGCTCCAGCCCTGCCTGCAGCGCGGCTTCGAAGGCATGCGTCCCGAGCGGGCCCCAGGTGCTGAACAGGAACCGGCCGCCCGGGGCCAGCACCCGGCGGACCTCGCTGAATGCCTGGACGCGGTCGGGAAAGAACATGACGCCGAACTGGCAGACCACGAGGTCGAAGCCTCCGTTCGGGAACGGCAGCCGCTGCGCGTCTGCCTGCCGCCACATCGCGCCAGGGGCCCGGGTCGCACCGAGAGCGAGCATGGCCTCGTTCAGGTCGGTGGCCGTCACCTCGGCCGAGGGTGCTGTGGTGAGCAGGTCCGCTGTCAGGACGCCGGTTCCCGCGGCGAGTTCGAGGATGCGCCCGGGGTGGAGTGCCGCCGCCCGGGCAGCCAGGTCCTCGGCGAAGGGCCGGAAGACCACCGGCACCAGGTACCGCTCGTAGGCCGCCGGCATGGATGCGGTCCATCGCCGGTCGGCACTGCTTCCTGTCACCCTCACGACGGTAGCGCCGCATCAGGCGGGCTCTTCCTTGCCGCGCCGCCCCGCGGTGCCGGTTGTCCTCCCGGACGACACCTGGCGGCAGACTGGTTGTCAGGCCTCTGCCAGGCCCGGGCCGGCCAGCGCCGCGATCCGCTCCACCGCGAACACGTACCCCTGGACGCCGCATCCCGCGATGACGCCGTCGGCGCGCAGGGAGACGTAGGAGTGGTGCCGGAAGCTCTCCCGGCGGTGGATGTTGGAGATGTGGACCTCGATCACGGGCAGGCCGTCGCACGCGTTGAGGGCGTCCAGGATCGCGACGGAGGTGTGCGAGTAGGCGCCCGGGTTGATGACGATGCCGCAGTGGCCGAGCCGCGCCTCGTGGATCCAGTCGACCAGCTCGCCCTCGTGGTTGGACTGGCGGAGGTCCACCGTGCCGTTGTGCGCCGCGGCCGCGCGGGCGCACATCGCCTCGACGTCGGCCAGCGTGTCACGCCCGTAGATCTCCGGCTGCCGCTGCCCGAGCAGGTTCAGGTTGGGGCCGTTGAGGATCATGATCGGGGCGTCGGCCAGGTTGCGGGGCACGTTTCCTCCGGTCCGTCGGGGTGCGGTACCTCTTCGGAACCGCTGGTCGCACCCGGTCTATCACGCCGTGACGGAGGCTCGGGAAGCCCCGGGGCCGCGCCACGGTGTGCGGGCGGCCCCGGGGTCCCGCCGTCAGGGGTTGATCGCCAGTTCCAGATAGGCGGCGAGCAGCACCAGGTGCACGCCGCCCTGGAGCGGTGTGGCCCGTCCCGGGACCACCGTGAGAGCGCTGACCACCACGGTCAGGGCGAGCAGCACCATGTGGGTGCTGCCGAGGCCCAGGACGAGCGGGCCGGGCAGCCAGAGCGACGCCAGCGCCACGGCGGGGATGGTCAGACCGATGCTGGCCATGGCCGAGCCGAGGGCCAGGTTCATGCTGGTCTGCACGTGGTTGCGGCGCGCGGCGCGCCCCGCGGCGATGGTCTCCGGCAGCAGCACCAGCAGGGCGATGATCACACCGACCACGCCGTGGCCGAGACCGGCCGCCTCCACGCCCGACTCGATGGTCGGGGAGACGCCTTTGGCGAGGCCGACGACACCGATCAGGGCGAGGAGCAGCAGCCCCGTGCTGATCAGCGCGGTGCGTGTGGAGGGCGCCTCGGCGTGCTCCTCCTCCGGGCGGGACGGCTCGCCCTGCTTCGCGACGGGCAGGAAGTAGTCACGGTGTCTCACGGTCTGGGTCGCGACGAACAGGCCGTAGAGGCTCAGCGAGGCGACCGCCGCGAAGGTGAGCTGGACGGTGGAGAACTCCGGGCCGGGCTTGCTGGTGGTGAACGTCGGCAGCACCAGGCTGAGGGTCGCCAGCGTGGTCACGGTGGCGAGGGCGGCTCCGGTGCCCTCCGAGTTGAAGACCGCCGTCTTGTGCCGCAGGGAGCCGACGAGCAGGCTGAGGCCGACGATGCCGTTGCAGGTGATCATCACGGCGGCGAACACGGTGTCCCGGGCGAGGGTCGCGCTCTTGTCGCCGCCGTCGAGCATCAGGGTCACGATCAGCGCGACCTCGATGACCGTGACGGCGACCGCCAGCACCAGGGAGCCGAACGGCTCTCCGACCCGGTGGGCGACCACCTCGGCATGGTGCACCGCCGCCAGCACCGCTCCCGCCAGGACCAGGGTGACCACCCCGACGACGACGCCGGGCAGACTTCTTCCCCAGGTCAGGGCGAGCAGCACGACCGCGAGCACGGGGACGGCGACGGTCCATCGGGCCGCCATGGACTTGATCCGGTCCGTCATGCGGCGATCGTCCCCGGCATGAGGCCGTGCCGCACCTCAAGGTGTGCCGACCGCCGGGCGGCCGAGGAGGGCGCCGGAACTGCTGTCACCGCCGTACGGCGACCCCTTCCGCTCCGCGATCCTGATCGTCTCGGGGTCGCCATGGTCACGCATGCCCTCCTCGTACTCGTCGGTTGCGGTCGGCGCCACCCGGGGGCGGCGCGGTGGAACGTGCGGGTCGGGAGCGGGGCCGGCGATGCGCCGCCGCCCCCGCTCCCGGTGCCGTGTTCCCTGGTGTCGACGGCGTCAGACGTCGATGTCGGTCTTCGCAGGGGTGTCCGCCGGCCCTGTGGCCGCCTCGGCCTGCGCCTGCTTACGGGACGCCCGGAGGCTGGTGATCGTGGTGACGACCAGCACCGAGCAGATCACGCCCAGGGAGACCGGAATGCTGATCTCCGGGACGTGCACCCCGGACTCGTGCAGGGCGTGCAGCACCAGCTTCACGCCGATGAAGCCCAGGATGATCGACAGGCCGTAGGACAGGTGAACCAGCTTCCTCAGCAGTCCGCCGATGAGGAAGTACAGCTGCCGCAGACCCATCAACGCGAACGCGTTCGCCGTGAACACGATGTACGGGTCCTGGGTCAGGCCGAAGATCGCGGGGATCGAGTCCAGCGCGAACAGGACGTCGGTGGTGCCGATCGCGAGCATGACGACGAGCATCGGGGTCATGACCCGCTTGCCGTTCTGCTGGATCCACAGCTTGGTGCCGTGGTAGCGGTCGGCCACGCCGAAGCGGCGCTCGGCCGCCTTGAGCAGCTTGTTCTCCTCGTACTCCTCGTCCTCCTGGTCGGCCCGGGCCTCCTGGATGAGCTTCCAGGCGGTCCAGATCAGGAAGGCGCCGAAGATGTAGAACACCCAGGAGAAGCTGGCGATGATGGCGGCACCCGCGGCGATGAATATCGCGCGCAGCACCAGGGCGATGAGCACTCCGACGAGGAGCACCCGCTGCTGGTACTTCGAGGGCACGGCGAACTTCGCCATGATCAGGACGAAGACGAAGAGGTTGTCGACGCTCAGCGACTTCTCGGTGATGTAGCCGGCGAAGAACTCGCCCGCCGGCCGGCCGCCTTCCAGGATCAGCAGGCCGAGCCCGAAGAGCGCGGCCAGCACGATCCAGACGACGGTCCAGATTCCCGCCTCCTTGACGGAGACGTCGTGCGGTTTGCGGCCGATGAAGAAATCGGCGGCGATCAGGGCGCACAGGCCCACGATCGTCAGGACCCACAGGGTCAGGGAAACATCCACTGCGCCTCCGGCAGATACGTCACACGGCAAATGTCAGCGTCGTCGCTGCCGGAGGTCTCTTCCACCCGGACCGGGGGCGCGGGATGCGCCCGGACGGCCTTCGGGCCGACGCCCCGGGATCTGGCCTGATCCGTATTGACGGGGTCGCCGCACAGACAGGGAGTACTCCCCTCCGTGCGGCCAAGACTACCCAATCACCAAGGAAAGGTAAAGAGATCGGTAAAGGAAAACACAAAGACCCAGGTGGGAGCCTTTACGGATCCTTGGTTAAAGGGTCAGGAGAAGTAAGGGGTCGCGGGGTCACGAAGGCCGGGCGGTCACCTGTTCCAGGTGCGGCGGGCCTCGGCGACCTGGGTGAGGACCTGGCGGAGCACCTCGCTGCCCGGCGGCACCGACGGCGGCTCGTACGTCCAGGCGTGGCCCACCCACGGGTCGGCGAGGTGGTCGTCGGGCACCGCGGTCAGTCGCAGCAGCGAACGCCACAGCGGGTCGAGCAGCGGGCCGTAGCCCGCGGACTCCTCGCGGTCCGCGACCATCATCAGGTGGACGCCGACCGACGGCCCCTCGTCGACGAGGTAGCGCAGCTGGTTCACGGCCCGGTCGTCGAAGCCGTGCGGGAAGTCGTTGACGATCAGCAGCTGCTGCGAGGTGTCGAAGCCCGGCGGCAGCGCGTCCGGCGCTCCGCCGCGCAGCGCCATCTGCACCAGGTCGACCCGCTGGGTGAGCCGGGCCAGCACCTCCGTCACACCGGCGGCGCCCTGCGCGGGCGGGCCGGCCAGCACACCGGTCTGGGTGAGCGGGGCCAGGGCCTGCGCGCCGGACCCGGCCGGGTCGACGACGTGCACCGTGAACTCGCCGGCCGGGTAGACGGCGAGCAGCCGCGCCGCGTGCGCCACCGCCGTGTCCATGGCCAGGCGCCGCATGTCGTGGGAGTCGGTGAACGACCCGTCCAGGGACTCGGTGCGGCCGCTGTCGATCCACAGTCCGCGCTCCAGCGGCAGCCGGAGCAGCATCGGTATGCGGATCGACTCGGCCTCGGGCAGCCGGAGGTCGCCCAGGCGCAGCGCCATGGGGATCTCCATCGGCACCCGGTAGGCGTGCCAGCAGGGGTTGTCCCAGCGGGCGAACGCCGGGGGCAGGGCGGGCTCGACGACCTCGGACTCGGCGGCCAGCTGGTCGAGGTCCCGGTCGAGGGACGCCCGCGCCTGGTCGACGAGTTGCGTGTACCGCGCGCGGGCCGCCTCGCGGGCGGCGTCGCCCTGGCCGCCGATGCGGCTGCGGGGGTCGGACAGGGCCTGCTCCAGCTCCTTGTCCATCCGCGACTCGGCGAAGTCCACGGCGCTGCGGTACGCGGCGGCGGTCCGGGCCAGGTCCTCGAACATGCCCCAGACCTGGTTGTAGAGCCGCTCCTCCATGGACCATCCGGTCGCGTCACCCGCCACCGGCCGCCAGGGCTGCCCGGGCTGCGCCGGGGGCGGGTGACGCGACCGGATG
>MUNG01000297.1 GCA_002154585.1 Streptomyces pseudogriseolus | reverse complement strand
GTGGCCGCCCAGGTGGGCGTGGAGGGACTTCTCCGGGGAGGCGAAGGCGTCGAAGAGGGCCAGGGACGCCTCGCGGTCGTTGCCCTCGTCGTCCCACTGGAGCAGGACGTGCAGCGGCACCGTGACCTGCCGGGCCTCCTCGAGGATGACGCGCGGCACCAGGCTGCCCGCGAACAGCACCGCGGCCGTGATGCGCGGGTCCGTGACCGCCAGGCGGACGGCGACGGAGATCAGGCCGCCCGAGAAGCCGACCGGGCCGTCGATATCCGGGAGGGAGAGCAGGGCGTCCAGTGCGGTCCGCCATTCCGGGACCGCCGCGTCGACCAGGGGGAGGACGAGGGCGTCCACGAGGTCGTCGCCGACCGGTTCGCCCGCCCGCATCGCGCGGCGGAGGTCCTCGCGGGCCTGGTTCAGGGCGGGCCGGGCCGGGCGGTCGCCGCTGCCGGGGAGTTCGATCGTGGCGGACGCGAAACCGTCCGCCGCCGAGCGCCGGGCGCGGGACACCAGCCGGGGGTGCATGGCGCGCAGGCCGAGCGGCGGGTGGCCGAGCAGAATCAGAGGGACGGGCGCGGAAGCGGACGCCTCCGGGGGCGTCCAGAGGAGGCCCGGGATGCCGTCGAGGGTGAAGTGGCGTTCCAGGACGCCGTCGTCGAGACGGGTCTCGGAGGTGAAGTGCATGGTCGTGCCTTCCGGGAGTGCGCTGGGACGGCGCTCCCGGATGACCTGCCTGTCACCCGACCGTGACCCCGGAGGGGAGCACCCATGTCGTCGCTGCTGCGTTCACGGGTACCACCTCCTCGTCACCAGGCACGGCCGAGGACGGACGCTAGCAGCGTCCGTCCTCCGGCCACCACCCGATTTTCGTCCCGCCCCTCAGGACGGGCCCCTCAGCCCTTGCTGACCGCCATGACGATCTCCGGGAGGCGCGCCGCCGTCCGCGGGGCGGCCAGGCGGAGGCCGCCGAAGGTGAGCAGGGCGCCGTAGGCCGTCCCGGCGGGGAGGAGGAGCCAGCGGAGGTCCTGGCCCGCGTCGTCGAGGTTCAGCCAGAGGGTGAGGGCGATGACCGGGAGGCAGAGCAGGGCCGCCGCCATCATGCCGCCGAAGATGGAGATCCAGGCCAGGCCCACCTGACCGGGGGCCACGTTCTTGTAGCCCTCCTGCGGGACGGAGTACGGGAACCGCGCCGAGGTCCACGCCCCCGTGGCGAGCATCGCGCCGAGCAGCGCGAAGGACAGGCCGAGCGCCTCCGGCAGCCGCGTCCAGTCGTCCAGCATCGCCGTCGTCAGCACCGTGACGAGCGCGGCGTACGGGAGGGTGATCAGCAGCAGCGCCAGGGCGCGGGCGCGCAGTTCGGCGTAGGCGTCGCGGGCCGAGGAGATGGTCATCGCGACCATCCAGAACGCGGACGTGTCCTGCCCGAACTGGTTGTACATCTGGATGCCGAGCATCCCGGCCGCGAAGCAGGCGAAGTACACCGAGCCGGTGCCCTGCCAGGCGTTGAACACCGGCACGATCAGGCCGATCGCCAGCGACGTCACCCACGCGGCCTTCGTCTTCGGGTCGCGCCAGATGTAGCGCAGGCTGCGCTCCATCACAGTGCCGGTCCTGCCCGCCGGCAGCAGGCGCGCGAAGCCCGTGGAGGGGCGGTCGCGGACCGCGGAGTCGCCCGCGGCCTGGAGGGTGGAGCCGTCCGGCGCGGTCATCAGCCGGGTCAGGGTGCGCGACCACAGCGCGAGCAGCACCACGAGCGCCCCCGCGCTCACCGCCAGTCGCGCCACGGCGATCCCGTACGCCCCCTCGCCCGCCGCGTGCACGGCGCCGATCGCCGACGCGCCCGGCAGCCAGCCCAGCACGTCCGCGACCGGGTCGAGCTGGTCCAGGCCCCCCGAACCCAGCCGCTGCGCGCCGAAGTTGACCACCTGCGCGCCGATCGCGACGACCAGGCCGCTGAGCACCGCCAGGTCACGCCCCTTGCGGCTGGTCAGCAGCCGTACGTTCGCCGCGGCCACGGCCCGTGCCAGCGCCACGCACACCAGCAGCGCCAGCGGCACGGCGAGGACGCCCACCGCCCACGCCGCCGCGCCCCGGGCGACCGCGAACACCGAACCCACCAGCAGGCACACCGTGAACAGCGGCCCGATGCCCACCAGGGACGCCACCAGCAACGCCCGCACCAGCGGCCGCGGCCGCAGCGGCAGCATCACCAGACGGGTCGGGTCGAGCGTCTCGTCACCGCCGGGGAAGAACAGCGGCATCACCGCCCAGCCCAGCGCCAGCACCGCCACCAGCAGCACCACCAGCGACTCCACGCCGTCGACGCCGCGCAGCGCCACCAGCCCCAGCACCTGGAGCGCGGCGAACAGCAGAGTGACGACGGCGGAGGCGACCCAGGCGGCACGGCGGCCGCCGGACTGGCGCAGGCCGTTGCGCAGCAGGGAAAGCTTCAGCCGGACGACGACAGGGGTGAGGGCGGGCGCGCTCACCGGGCGCCGCCGCCCAGCCAGTCGAGGTCGGAGCCGGCGTCGCGGCTGTCCGCGCCGACGAGTTCGAGGAACGCCCGTTGCAGGGAGGGCGCGTCGCCGCGCACCTCGGCGAGCGGCCCGTGGGCGCGGATCCGGCCGGCGGCCATCACCGCCACCCAGTCGCACAGCGACTCCACCAGCTCCATGACGTGGGAGGAGAACACCACCGTCGCGCCGGAGGCGGTGTAACGCTCCAGGACGCCGCGGATGGTCTGTGCGGACACCGGGTCGACGCCCTCGAACGGCTCGTCCAGGAACAGCACTTCGGGGTTGTGCAGCAGGGCCGCGGCGAGGCCGATCTTCTTGCGCATGCCGGTGGAGTAGTCGACGACGAGCTTGTGCTGGGCGCCGGCCAGGTCGAGCACGTCGAGCAGCTGGGTGGCCCGCTTGTCGACCTCCTCGCCGGGCAGCCCGCGCAACCGGCCCGTGTAGGCCAGCAGTTCGCGCCCGGACAGCCGCTCGAAGAGGCGCAGTCCCTCCGGCAGCACACCGATCCGGGCCTTCACCTGCACCGGGTCCCGCCACACGTCGTGCCCGGCGATCTCGACGGTGCCGTCGTCCGGGCGGAGCAGCCCCGTCACCATGGACAGGGTGGTGGTCTTCCCGGCGCCGTTCGGCCCGACCAGACCGATGAACCGCCCCGCGGGCAGCTCCAGGTCGATCCCGCCGACGGCGACCTGCTCCCCGAACCGCTTCCACAACCCCTGCACGCGTACGGCGACTGCGCCCACCACGTCTCCCTCCGTCACCTCCGAGCCTACGGGGAGCGGACCACGGCAGGAGGGCACGGGGGGGCGGCCGGGACGGCGCCCCCGTCACCGGTCCCGGCCGCAGGCGTACGCCAGCGACGGCACCAGTTCCTCCGCGTCCGGCAGCCAGCGGTTCTCCCGGGTCGGCCGGCGCGCCCACTGCACGGCCCCGTGACGCCCGACGCGGGTCGGCGGCGCCGCTACGTACCCGCCCTCGCCCAGGACGGCCAGGTCGAGCGACGACGCCGTCCAGCCCAGGGTGCGCAGCAGATCCGGAAGCTTCGCCGCCGCTCCGGGCAGCACGAAGAACTCCGTGCGCCGGTACGGCGTCAGGGTCACCGGGCCGGGCGTGAGCCCCATCCGCTCGATCCGCGCCAGCGCCAGCAGTCCCGCCGTCTCCGGCACGGAGATCGCGTCGAACGCCCGCCCCGTGGGCAGCAGGACCGAGGCGCCGGGCTGCTTCTGCCACATCCGGCGCGCGGCGCTGGCGCTCCCGGTCGCCAGGTCCGCCCAGCCGGGCTCCGCCGGGTGCGCGCCGGGCGCGGGGCAGGCCGCGTCACCGCACGAGCAGACGTGCACCCCGTCGACGACCTCGGTCCAGGTGCCCGGCACCACGTCCCAGTGGCGCTCCTCGGCATAGCGCACGGCGGTGTCCAGCAGCGATTCCCCGCGCTGCTTCGGGATCTGTACGGCGTCGGCGCCCGCGATCGTCTCTTCCACGATGAACACAACTTCTGCTGTCACCAGGGGTTACGCCCCGCCGTGTGCGCGGGGGAGGGGCACCGGGCCCGCCGGCGGGGCGCATGGGTGCATCCATGGGGGCGCGCGGGGGGATCCGCCACCGCATCGGGGTAACCAGGAGGGGGGTCGGCAGCCGTCGATACCCCGGCAATTCTCACATGTCCCGCATTGTCGGTATGTCGACGGGGCATTGATCCTCCCGGCCGGACGTCTCGCCGGGACGACGTGAGACGTACGGCCGCGGACAACACGTCAACCCGGTGCGTGGGCAGGCACCGCAGCCTCAGGGGGTACGCCATGGCCGCAAGGCCGCTCGTCGCCCGGCAGCCGAACGAACGGCTGCAGGCGCTCATCCAGGAAGCCGGATGCTCCAACGCCGGACTGGCCCGCAGGGTCAACATGTGCGGCGCGGAGCACGGCCTCGACCTGCGCTACGACAAGACGTCGGTGGCCCGTTGGCTGCGCGGACAGCAGCCGCGGGGCCGGGCGCCGGCCGTCATCGCGGAGGCGCTGGGCCGCAAGCTGGGCCGCACGGTCACGATCGACGAGATCGGCATGGCCAACGGCAAGAACCTCGCGTCGGGGGTCGGCCTCCAGTTCTCGCCGACGGTACTGGGCGCCATCGAGCAGGTCTGCGAGCTGTGGCGCAGCGACGTGGGCCGGCGGGACTTCCTGTCCGGGTCGTCCGTCGCCGCCTCGGCGCTGGTGGAGCCCAGCCGGGACTGGCTGATCTCCGCGCCGGACGGCCAGGTCGCGCGCAACACCGGCCCGCGCGTGGGCCAGTCGGACGTGGCGGCGGTGCGGTCCATGACGGAGGCGCTGGTCGCGCTGGACCACCAGTACGGCAGCGGGCACGTCCGCCCGGTCGTGGTGCACTACCTCAACAGCGTGGTCTCGGGGATGCTGGCGGGGTCGTACCGCGAGGCGGTGGGGCGCGACCTGTTCGCCGCCGTCGCCCGGCTGACCGAACTGGCCGGGTACATGGCCGTCGACACCGGCCAACCGGGCCTGGCCCAGCGGTACTACATCCAGGCGCTGCGGCTCGCGCAGGCCGCGGGCGACCGCGGCTACGGCGGGTATGTGCTCGCCGCGTCCATGAGCCACCTCGCCGCACAGCTCGGAAACCCGCGGGAGATCGCCCAGTTGGCGCGCGCGGCACAGGAAGGCGCACGGGGGCGCGTGACACCGCGCGCGGAGGCCATGTTCCTCGCCGCGGAGGCCCGCGGACACGCGCTGATGGGCGACGCCCCGGCCGCGCACGCCGCCGCTGGGCGCGCGGTGAGCGCCCTGGAGTCCGCCGACCCGGACACGGGCGACGACCCGCCGTGGATCGCCCACTTCGACGAGGCCTATCTCGCCGACGAGTTGGCGCACTGCCACCGCGACCTCGGCCAGGCGGAGGCCGCCGCGCGGTACGCGCGGGACGCGCTGGACGGTCACCCGCCCACCCGCGCGCGGCGCCGGGCGATCGGCTATGTGCTGCTCGCCACCGCCCAGGTGCAGCAGCGCGAGATCGAACAGGCCTGTGCCACGGGCCTGAAGGCCGCCGAACTGCTGGGCGGGCTGCGCTCCAACCGGGGCGCGGAGTACCTGGACGACCTCCAGCAGCGCCTGGAGCCGTACCGGGAGGAGCCGGTGGTACGGGAGTTCGGGGCGCGGATGGAGCTCCAGACGGCGGCGTGACGTACGCGACACCGCGCACGGGCTCGGGACGGAGACGGGACGCAAGGGAAGGAGGGGACGTAAGCAGCGTGCGGTGACCTGGTTTTGTTACCGCGCTCACAGGGCAGGAGGTCCTGTTCTGTGCTGCGTGGCACCGGGCTCCGGGGACCCGGTAGCGTGAGCCGACGATTCACAAGGTCCCCCATTGGTAGGAGTCCCGGTGACGCAGAGTGGACAGGGCGAGGAGCCCTCGGCGCGCCAAGCGCGCGAAGGCATCGTGCTGCCCTCGGACGGTGGTGAGCCCCTGCTGCCGGGCATGACGTCCGGTCCGGTCGCGCCCGGCGGCACGGCAGGCCGGCCCGCCGGCGGGTTCCCCGCCTCGGCGCCGCCCGGCGGCTCGACCTGGGGGACTCCCTGGGGCCCCGAGCAGCAGTCCGCCGCCCCGTCCGCCGGCCAGGAGTGGCCGTCCGCGAACGACGGCCAGTGGCAGCAGCAGCCGCCCGCGCCCGCCTGGGACGCGGGTCAGCCGCAGGGCGGGCAGGGGCCCGGGCCGCTGCCGCCCGAGGGCGCGCCGTCCCAGGGCGGCTACCCGTCCGCGCACACCGGGCTCGACGCCTACGGACAGGGCGGCGCGCACGCCGGACAGCAGGGCGGCGGGTACGCCGGCACGGACGGCTACGGCCAGGCGGCCGCGTACCAGCAGCACGGCCAGCTGCCCCCGCAGAACGGCTACGGCGCCGCGCCCGGCGGCGGATACGGCTACCCGCCCGCCCACGGCGCCCCGATGCCGGCCCCCACGCCCGGCGTGGACGAGGGCGCCACCCAGGTCATACCGCCGGTCCCGGCGGGAGGCGCCGACGAGGGCGCGACCCAGTACATACCCCCGGCCGCCCCGGGCGCGCTGCCGCCCGAGATGCCCGCCGCGCACGACGCGGAGGCCACCCGGAACCTCGGCATCGCCCAGCAGCCGGCCGGCCCCGGACCGCTGCCCGGCAACCCGGACGCCGAGCCCACCCAGTTCATCGCCCCGGTCACCGACCAGGGCCCCCAGCCGTACGGCGCCGCCGCGCAGGGCGACGCGGGCCGGCAGCCGCCCGCCGAGTTCGACAACCTCTTCCGCAACGACGACGGCCCGGCCGGCGCCACCCAGCAGATGCCGCGCATGGACTACGGCCGCCCCGTCCGGACCGACCGCACCCCGCCCGGACCGCCCGCGCCGCCCGTCTCCGGCCACGGTCACGGCGGCGGACGCGGCGGTGGCGGCGGCAACGGCGGCCCGCGCTGGCCGCTGATCGCCGCGGTCGGCGTCGGCCTCGCGGTCGTCGGCGTCGGCGCCGGCGCGCTGCTCGGCAGCGGGGGCAAGGACGACGACGGCACCACCGACCAGCCGGTCTCCGCCACCGCGCCCGCGAGCACGGAGGCCTCGCAGTCGCCGGCCGCCGACCCGGCCCGGGAGCAGGCCGTCGAGCTGGACAAGCTGCTCGCGCACAGCGGCGACAGCCGCAGCAGCGTGATCAACGCCGTGGAGGACGTGAAGGCCTGCCGTGACCTCGGCGGGGCCGCGTCCGATCTGCGGGAGGCCGCGAAGCAGCGCAAGCAGCTCGTGACGGACCTGTCCCAGCTCTCCGTGGACAAGCTGCCGCAGCACGAGGCGCTGAGCGAGGCGCTGCGCAAGGCGTGGCAGGCGTCCGCCTCGGCCGACGACCACTACGCGAAGTGGGCGGAGCAGGCCAAGGGCAAGAAGGGCTGCAAGAAGGGGCAGGCGCGCTCCACCGAGCAGACCGCCGCGGGCAACCGGGAGAGCGGGACCGCCACCGAGCAGAAGAAGAAGGCCTCGGAGCTGTGGAACGTCATCGCCCGGCAGTACGGGCTGACCGAGCGGACCCCCACCCAGCTGTAGAGCCGGCCGCAGGGCGGCCCGCGCCCTGGCGGGGCGCCTAGAGGGCCGCGTCCTTCAAGGTGGCCGTCACGTCCGTGAAGCCGTCCGCGGCGGAGACGAGGCGGCCCTTCTCCACCTGCTGGAGGGTGACGTTCGCGTTGACCAGGCGGGGCAGGCCGATGGAGGCCAGGGTGTCCTGGAACTTCCAGCGGAGGGTCGGGGTCAGGTTGCCGGTGCTGATCTTCAGGCCGCCGTCCAGCGCGCCCGCCACGCTGTCCGCGGTGACCTCCCCGTCCCCGAGGGACTCCACGGCCTGGCGGAACACGGTGTAGGCGATCCACGTGGTCTGCACCCCGGCGTCCGCCGGGTCGATGCGGTTGTCGCCGAAGGCCTCCGCCCGGACGACCTCCTTCATCGGCTTCCAGCGCGCGTCGCCCGCCTCCGGGTACCAGCCGGTGACGTACGCCCCCTCGTACGGGCCGGACGCGCCGCCGGAGGCGTCCAGCACCGTCTGGTCGACGCTGCCGAGCACGGTCGCGGTGCGCACCTCGGGGTGGTCGCCGCGGACGCGCCGGAAGGAGTCCATGAAGGTGCCGGTGCGGTCGCCGAGCGCGGGCACCACACAGCCCTTCTCCCCGGCGCCGCCGGCGGCGTGCTCCAGCGCCCGCTCGGCGGCGTCGCCGTAGGAGGTGGCCGCCTCGGCGGCGCGCAGGTCCTCGGCCGGGTCGTGGCCGCCCGCCGCGAGACCGGAGTCCAGCAGCGGCGGGAGCTGGTCGCCGGCGATGGTGTCGGGCCGGACCAGCGCGACCGGGCCGCACGCGTCGGCCAGCGTCCGCCCGAGCCCGGCGAGCAGGGCCGGCTGCCCGCCGTTGACCGGATAGGACAGCGGGCTGGTGAACTCGTCGTGGGTGAGGCCGTAGCCGCCGATGTACGGGATGCCGGCGGCCTCCAGCGTGGGCAGGAAGGCGTCGCCGTGCTGGCTGTAGGAGCCGACCACGGCGACGGCGTTCTCCTCGACCGCGCGCCGGGCGCAGCGTGCCGCGGCCACCGCGTCGTCGCGTTCGTTGCAGGTCAGCACCTTCAGCCGGCGGCCGTCGATGCCGCCGTGGTCGTTCACCCAGCGGCCGTAGGCCTCGGCGAACGCGGGCATGCCGGGCTTGTTGGTCGCGCCGGTGTTCTCCGGCGCCCAGGTCATCACCGTGATCGTGTCGTCCTCGGAGCCCTGGGCGACCCCGGGGACGATCCCGCAGCCGGCGAGCAGCGCGGAACACGCGGCCAGCGCGCCTGCTGCCAGTGCGCCGGCGCGGGCGGGCCGGACGAGGGAGCGGGGGAGGACGGTGCTGGGGGTGCGTCGCCTGCCGGTCATGTCCCCGCACCATTCCCTCACATGGCGAACCGCGACGTGACGCTCGGTCGACGGAAGGTGACGCGGGGGTGAATTGCGGGGGCCCGTCGGGCGCGCCGAGGGCGGAAACGTACGATCGACGACCGTGCAAGGTTCGGAGAACTCTTCCCGTCGCGGCCGTCGCTCCTCCACCATGGGCGGCATGCCACTCAACGACATGCCGTGGTGGCGCTGGCGCAGCAATGTGCGCTCCGCGCTGCACATGCTCTCCGACCCCGCCTTCCAGCGGGACGTCTGGCTGGCCGGCGTGCCCGGCTACGGGGACGTCACCGACGCCGTGTACCGGCTGGTCGAGGACACCTGGCTGGACAACTGGTCCGCCGAGAAGTACGTCGGCACGATCTTCCGAGACTCGCAGGAGGCCGCGCTCGTCGACACCGCCGTGCTGCGTGTGCTGCGGATCATGCACCAGGTCGGTCCGGACGCCCCCGTCACCGCGTACATGGAGCACGAGGGCTGGCCGGAGGCGGTGCGCGCCGCGCGCGACGCGCACGTGCGGATGGCGGCGAGCGACGGCGACGACCCGGACGCGCCGCCCAGCACCCTCGAGGTGCTGCGCATCATGACCCGTTCCGCGTAGCGGGACGACCGGCCGGGCGCCGGCCCGGGTGTGCGACCCTTTTCCCCATGAGCGAGCAGTCCACCCGAGCCGCGGCACCGGCCGACCAGTACGTCCTCACCCTGTCGTGCCCCGACAAGCAGGGCATCGTGCACGCCGTGTCCAGCTACCTGTTCATGACCGGCTGCAACATCGAGGACAGCCAGCAGTTCGGCGACCACGACACGGGTCTGTTCTTCATGCGCGTCCACTTCTCCGCCGAGGCCCCGGTGTCGGTGGACAAGCTGCGGGCGAGCTTCGCGGCGATCGGCGACTCCTTCCAGATGGACTGGCAGCTCAACCGGGCCGACGAGAAGATGCGGATCCTGCTGATGGTCAGCAAGTTCGGGCACTGCCTGAACGACCTGCTGTTCCGCGCGCGGACCGGCGCGCTGCCCGTGGAGATCGCCGGGGTGGTGTCCAACCACACCGACTTCGCGGAGCTGGTGGCCTCGTACAACATCCCCTTCCACCACATCCCGGTGCCGAAGGACGGCAAGCCGGAGGCGGAGGCGCGGCTGCTGGAGATCGTGCGCGAGGAGGAGGTCGAACTCGTCGTCCTCGCCCGCTACATGCAGGTGCTCTCCGACGACCTGTGCAAGCAGCTGTCGGGGCGGATCATCAACATCCACCACTCCTTCCTGCCGAGCTTCAAGGGCGCGAAGCCGTACCACCAGGCGCATGCGCGGGGGGTGAAGCTGATCGGCGCGACCGCTCATTACGTCACCGCGGATCTCGACGAGGGGCCGATCATCGAGCAGGAGGTCGAGCGGGTGGGGCACGACGTCACGCCGGACCAGTTGGTCGCCGTCGGGCGGGACGTGGAGTGCCAGGCGCTGGCGCGGGCGGTGAAGTGGCATGCGGAGCGGAGGATTCTGCTGAACGGGCGCAGGACTGTGGTGTTCGCCTAAGAGGCGGGGCTTTTCCCGTCGCCGGCGGCTGCGGGCCGGTGGGGGCCGTTCGCGCAGTTCCCCGCGCCCCTTTGGGGCACGTTCACTGCAGCTCCCTCAGGGGCGCGGGGAACTGCGCGAGCAACCACGACGCACCCGCAGCCGCCGGCGATGCAAAGGGCCCCCTTACATCCTGCTCAAGCTCGCCGCAGCGAACAGCACATCCTTGATCGCCTCACGGTCCCCCTCCTGCCCGGCGGCAGCCTCCCGCGGCGGCACGTGACCGGCCGCCAACCTGCAGAACTCCGCCCCGTCCAGCGCGACATGCGCAACCTCGTGCTCCGCGGACCCCTTCGCCGCCGGCGAGTCCAGCGGGATCAGCCACTCCCCGCCGCCGGACCCCTCGATCTCCAGCCGCAGGCTGCGCCCCGGCTCCCCGGCCGCGACAAGCCGGCGTTCGACCGGCGCGGCCAGCCCGTGGTGGCGGCGGTTCTCCAGGACCAGGGGCAGCATCCGGGCCGCGAGGTCCACCATGTCGTGCAGATGGCGTCCGGAGGGCGGGTCGTAGGGGTAGTCCACCGCCTCGGCGATGTCCTCCCCGTGCACCCAGCACTCGAAGGCCCGGTCCAGCATGGCGTCGTGCAGCGGCAGCGCGAAGTCGCCGTAGGGGACGGGCATGCGGCCGGTGTCGCTGCCGGTGAAGCAGACCGTGCGGATCAGCCGGTGGCTCTGCTCGCGCCAGGGGCCCCGGACGGCCCGGGTGGGCGGGAAGCGGGCGGCCCGCCAGTACGCCTCGGTGCGGCCGGACGGGGTGGGCTGCTCGGGCTTGACGTCGCCGAGCGGGTCCTCCAGGCCGAGGGCGACCGCGACCAGTCCGTCCACGGTCAGCAGATGGGCGATGACCCCGGCGACGGTGGTGCGGCGGCTGCTCGCCTCGTCGCCCTCGTACCAGCGCAGCCGTACCGGCGCGTGCCACTCGTTGTCGCCGAAGTCCTGGAGCAGCGCGTCGAGCCGGGCGGTCTCGGTGTCGTAGGCGGCGGCCCACTCGGGGACCGGGACGCGCGGCGGGCGCCGTTCCAGGCAGGCCTCCAGGACGCGGGTGCGCAGGGCGGGGTTCAGGTCGAGGGTCTCGGGGCGCTGGAGCAGGCCGACGGCCTCGCGCAGCCGCAGCGCCTCGTCCGCGCAGGGCCCGCAGACGCCGAGGTGCTCCTCGACGGCGTCGGCCTCGGCGGGCGCGCAGGCGGCCAGCGCCCAGGCGCCCAGCAGCGACTTCAGTACCTGGTGCTCCGGCCCCGGGGGCAGCCCGTCGGGGCCGGGGGCGAGGGAGCCGCGGTCGTCGTACGGCCCGGGGCGGCGCCCGCTCACGCGGCACCTCCGATTCCGGGCGGTGCGCCGGGCGTCCCGGCGTCATGGGCGGTGGCGAGCAGCTGGAGGCCGAGACGCAGCCGGCGGCGGGCCTCCTCGTCGGTGACGCCGAGGTCGGCGGCGGTCCGGCGGTAGTCCCGGCGCTGGAAGTAGGCCAGTTCCAGCGCGGCGCGCAGGGGCGCGGGCATGGACTGGACGATGTAGTCGGCGCGGGCGGTCACCGTGGCGTGCCGGACCTTGCGCTCCAGGTCCTCGGTGGTGCCGGGGCCGCCCCGGGCGAGCGCGGCGGTCTCGGTGGTGCGCAGCCGCTGCACGGCCAGCCGGTTGGTCAGGGCGGCGAGCCAGCTGCGCAGCGGGCCCTGCCGGGGGTCGTAGGTGTCGGGGTGCTGCCAGACGTGGGCGAAGACGTCCCGGGTGACGGTGTCGGCCGCGCGTTCGTCACCGAGGACGCGGTGGGCGAGGCCGTGGACGAGGGACGCGAAGCGGTCGTAGAGCTCGCCGAGGGCGGCCGCCTCCCCGCGGGCGAGCCGCTGCTGCATCGTGCGGTCCCAGCGGGGTGGTACGTCTCTTCTGCGCATGCGGCCCCTCACCCCCTGTTCGTCCCGCGGCCCCCCGGGGTGGTCGGCGCCCGGGTCCGGCGTGTGACCGGCGACGCCACGAATGTAGTCGCCATGAACGTGCGCGCACGCCCCTTTGTGGCAATGTGCGCCCCTCGCGGAGCCTTCCGTGGTAGAGGGTCGCCCACGCAGGTCGCACGGCGTGTGCATGATGTCTGCCCCGACGCGTGTCGACAACAACCGATCGATTCGGATCGTTTGCGACCAGAACAAGCCCTTTCTGTTCGGAGACCGTTTTCAGGGCCGCGTTTCAGGGAACGGCCGCTGGGCAGCCGCGCAGCAAGGAAGCGTAGGCACTGCTTCCGTTTCGGCGAGCGAGGGGCGTGGTGGTGACCTTCACAGTGACCGACCAGGACAACGGCGCATGGGCCGTCCTCCGGGTTTCCGGCGAGCTGGACCTGGTGACCTCCCCGGTGCTGCGGCAGCGGGTGCACGACGTCGTGGCCGAGGGGCGGCACCGGCTCGTCCTCGATCTCTCCGAGGTGTGGTTCTGCGACTCCAGCGGGGTGGGCGTGCTCATCGCCTCCCGGCGGCTGCTGCGCTCCTGCCAGGGCCGGCTCCGGCTGATCCTGCCCGCGCGGGGCGCCGCCGACGGCAGCCACGTCAACAAGGTGCTCGGCGCGCTCGGGGTACGCCGGCTGTTCGAGGTCCATCCGGACGTGCCGTCCGCCGTCGACGAGGACGCCCGCCCGCTCTCGGCCTGAACCCGGCTCCCCCCTTCACCCCGCGGCCGCGCGTGTCCGCGCTCACACGTGTCACACGTGTGTCCCGGTGTTCCCCCGGTCCTGGTCCAAGCGCCGCTTTCCGGCTCCGCCGCGCCCCCGCACCCCGTACGCTCCCAGCGAGACGACCCCTCCGACCTAAGGCGGCCTGAAAAAGACATGGTCACCAGCGAGTACGAGCGCAGGATCGCGGCCCGCTTCGCCGGCTTCGACCAGGACGGCAACGGCTACATCGACCGCGAGGACTTCATGGCGGCGGCCAAGGCGCTGCTCGCCGAGTTCGGCACGGCGGCCCGCTCCGACAAGGGCCAGGCCCTGTACGTCGGGGCCGAGGCGTTCTGGCAGGGCATGGCGGGGATCGCCGACCGGGACGGCGACCAGCGCATCACGCGCGAGGAGTTCGTCAACGGCGCGGTGAAGCGGCTGCGGGACAACCCGGACCGGTTCGCCGAGATCGCCCGCCCCTTCCTGCACGCGGCGCTCGCCGTGGCGGGCGGGGACGCGGGCGCCGGCGGGGGCGCGAGTGC
>MUNG01000296.1 GCA_002154585.1 Streptomyces pseudogriseolus | reverse complement strand
ATATGTGTATAAGAGCCAGGCCCCGCGCATCCCCGTGCACGAGCCCGACCCCGACCACATAGCCGTCGAACTGGGCGGCGTCACCCGCTTCGTCGCCGTCGACGACATCACCCACGTCGAGGCCCAGGGCGACTACGCCCGCCTGCACACCGACCGCGGCAGCCACCTCGTGCGCATCCCGCTGTCCACCCTGGAGGAGCGCTGGCGCTCCCGCGGCTTCGTCCGCATCCACCGCCGCCATCTGGTCGCCCTGCGCCACATCGGCGAACTGCGGCTCGACGCGGGCACCGTCAGCGTCCTGATCGGCTCCGAGGAACTCCAGGTCAGCAGGCGCCACGCCCGCGAACTGCGGGACCTGCTGATGCGCCGGACCACCGGCTAGGCGGGGGAGAGCCGCACATGCCCCAGGACCCGACCGACCGCCGCGTCGTCGTCACCGGACCGCCCCGCCGCGCCCGGCGCTCCTCCGGCTACTACCGCCCGCGCACGGAGATCGACGAGCAGACCACCCTCGGCCACACCTACGTCCGCTCCCTGATGCGCATCCAGCTGCGCACCGGACTCACCGTGTTCGCCGTCCTTGCCCTGCTCATCGGGCCGCTGCCGCTGGTCTTCGCCGCCGCCCCGGACGCCCGCCGGCTGGAGTGGGCGGTCCTCGGCTTCGGTCTCTACCCCCCGCTGGTCCTGCTCGCCCGCTGGTACGTCCGCCGCGCCGAACGCAACGAACGCGACTTCGTGCGGCTCGTCGAGGACCGCTGAGACCAGGGGACCGGCACCACCGTGAACACCGCCTACGCCGTCACCGCCGTCGCGCTCGTCGCCGTCGCGACCGTCCTCGTCGGCGCCTTCGGCCTGCGCATATCCCGCACCACCTCCGACTTCTACGTCGCCTCCCGCACCGTCGGCCCCCGCCTCAACGCGGCCGCCGTCAGCGGCGAGTACCTCTCCGCCGCCTCCTTCCTCGGCATCGCCGGACTCGTCCTCGTCCAGGGCCCCGACATGCTCTGGTACCCGGTCGGCTACACCGCCGGCTACCTGGTGCTGCTGCTGTTCGTCGCCGCACCCCTGCGCCGCTCCGGCGCCTACACGCTGCCCGACTTCGCCGAGGCCCGGCTCTCCTCGCACGCCGTACGGCGGCTCGCCGGCGCCCTCGTCGTCGGCGTCGGCTGGCTCTACCTGCTGCCCCAGCTCCAGGGCGCCGGACTCACCCTCACCGTGCTCACCGGCGCGCCCGACTGGCTCGGCGCGGTGATCGTCGCCGTCGTCGTCACGGTGATCGTGGCCGCCGGCGGCATGCGCAGCATCACCTTCGTCCAGGCCTTCCAGTACTGGCTGAAGCTGACCGCCCTGCTGGTGCCCGCGCTGTTCCTGGTGCTCGCCTGGCAGAGCGACGGCGCCCCCAGCCACGCCTTCGACGAGCCCGCCGAGTTCCGCGAACAGCGCGTGGTGCGCGTCGACGACACCGTCGACCTGCGCCTGACCGCCCCGCTCACCGTCACCGTGGACGGCACCGTCGACGGCCGGGAGCACGCCGGCACCGAGGTCGGCCTGACCGCGGGCACGCACCGCATCGACGGCGGCACCCGCCTCACCTTCGCCGAGGGCGCCGAGGTGCCCGCCGCCGCGCACGGCGCCGACGACGCCCTGTCGCCCTCGCGCGCCGAAAGCCGCGCGGAACGCCCCCTGTACGCCACGTACGGACTGATCCTCGCCACCTTCTTCGGCACCATGGGCCTGCCGCACGTCGTGGTGCGCTTCTACACCAGCCCGCACGGCGTCGCCGCGCGCCGCACCACCGTCGCCGTCCTCGGCCTGATCGGCGCCTTCTACCTGCTGCCCCCCGTCTACGGCGCCCTCGGCCGGCTCTACGCCCCCGACCTCACCCTCACCGGGGACGCGGACGCCGCCGTCCTGCTGCTGCCCGGCCGCATGATCGGCGGCACCGGCGGCGACCTGCTGGGCGCGCTGGTCGCCGGGGGAGCGTTCGCCGCGTTCCTGTCCACCGCTTCCGGACTCACCATGGCCGTCGCCGGGGTGCTCACGCAGGACGTGCTGCCCTCCCGGGGCGTGCGCCACTTCCGGCTCGGCACCGTGCTCGCGATGGCCGTCCCTATGGCCGCGAGCCTCCTCGTCGGCGGCCTGCCGGTGGCCGACGCCGTGGGACTCGCCTTCGCCGTGTCCGCCTCCTCGTTCTGCCCGCTGCTGGTCCTCGGCATCTGGTGGCGGCGGCTCACCCCGCCCGGCGCGGCCGCCGGGATGCTGATCGGCGGCGGCTCCGCGTTCCTCGCCGTGACCGCCACCATGGCCGGCTACCCGGGCGCCGGGCCCTGGCACGCGCTGCTCGCCTGGCCCGCCCTCTGGTCGGTGCCGCTCGGCTTCCTCACCATGGTGCTGGTCTCGCTCGCCACGCCCGGCCGGGTGCCGCCCGGCACGGCCGGCGTCCTGGCCCGCTTCCACCTGCCGGAAGAGCTGCGTACGGAGGTGTCCGCATGAGCGGTTTCCTCGCCGGTCTGCTCGTCGCCGTGCTGCCCCTCCTGGCCGCGGGCTTCTGGCTGGGCCGGCGCACGGCACGGCCCGCCAGCCTCGCCGGGCTCGGCACCCCCGTCGAGCACGCCACCTTCGAGACCCTGCACACCGCCTCGCTGGCCACGCCGCCGCTGCGGGCCGGCCTCACCGAGGAGACCGCCCGCAAGTCCGCGCGCAAACTGCGCTCCCTGCTCGGCACCGACGCCCTCTGCCTCACCGACCGCGAGCAGGTCCTCGTCTGGGACGGCGTCGGCGCCCACCACCGAACCGAGATCATGGAGCGCCTCACCGGTCCCCTGGACACCGGCCGCGGCGAGGCGTTCCCGCTGACCTGCGACACCCCCGACTGCACCGTCCGCTGGGCGGTGGTCGCCCCGCTCACCGTCGACGACCGGGTGCACGGCGCGCTCGTCGCCTGCGCGCCCCGCGAGTCCGCGGTGCTGGTGCGGGCCGCCGGGGAGGTCGCCCGCTGGGTCTCCGTCCAGCTGGAGCTCGCCGACCTGGACCAGTCCCGCACCCGGCTGATCGAGGCCGAGATCCGCGCCCTGCGCGCCCAGATCTCCCCGCACTTCATCTTCAACTCGCTCGCGGTGATCGCGTCCTTCGTGCGCACCGACCCCGAGCGCGCCCGGGAGCTGCTGCTGGAGTTCGCCGACTTCACCCGCTACTCGTTCCGCCGGCACGGCGACTTCACCACCCTCGCCGACGAGCTGCACGCCATCGACCACTACCTGGCGCTGGTGCGGGCGCGCTTCGGCGACCGGCTCTCCGTCACCCTCCAGATCGCCCCCGAGGTGCTGCCGGTCGCGCTGCCCTTCCTGTGCCTCCAGCCGCTGGTGGAGAACGCCGTCAAGCACGGCCTGGAGGGCAAGGCCGACAAGTGCCACATCCAGATCACCGCGCAGGACGCGGGCGCCGAGGCGCTCGTGGTCATCGAGGACGACGGGGCGGGCATGGACCCGGACCTGCTGCGCCGCATCCTCGCCCGCGAGGTCAGCCCCACCGGCGGCATCGGCCTGTCCAACGTCGACGACCGGCTCCGCCAGGTCTACGGGGACGACCACGGGCTGGTCATCGAGACGGCCGCCGGCGCGGGCATGAAGATCACCGTCCGGCTGCCCAAGTACCAGCCGGGCGTCCATCTGGCGGGGCGGCTCACCCCGCGGTGAGCCGCCCCCGTACGTGCCGGTCAGCTGCTGCGGGCGGCCACCATCCCCAGGGTGAGCAGGCCCAGGACGACCCAGATGAACCACAGCCAGCCGTTGCTGCCGAGCGCCACCGTGTACGCCGTCACGGCGACCAGGCCGCCGACGGTGAGCACACCCATGGTCTTCGTCGAGGTGGAACCGTTCGTGGTACCGGGCATCGCGACACCCTCCTCCAGGTCCGTTCCCTCCATGGTGCCCCGGTTCCGGCAGAGCAGAGCGGTACGGGACGGGACCCGGGGTGACACCGGGGTGATCCGGACGGGGGCCTAGCTGCTGCCGCGCGCGTTCAGGGAGGCCAGGTAGGCGTTGTACGCCTCCAGCTCCTTGTCGCCGTCCCGGTCGGCCGCGCGGTCCTTGCGGCGGGCCTGCCGCTGGTCCGAGGCGTACCACTGGAACAGCAGCGCGATCAGCACCAGCACCGACGGGACCTCGCTGAACGCCCAGGCGATGCCGCCGGCCGCGTTCTGGTCGGACAGGGCGTCGACGCCCAGCGACGCGGGCGGGTCCTGGAAGGTGGTGACCATGGGGGTGGAGGCCATCATCAGCGCGATGCCGAAGAACGCGTGGAACGGCATGCCCGCGAACAGCTCCAGCATCCGCATCAGGTGCCCCGGCCGGTGCGGACCCGGGTCCACGCCCATGATCGGCCAGAAGAACACCAGGCCGACGGCGAGGAAGTGCACCATCATCGCCGCGTGCCCGACCGCCGACCCCATCAGGAAGTCGAACAGCGGGGTGAAGTACAGGGCGTACAGGCTCGCGATGAACATCGGGATGGTGAACAGCGGATGCGTGACGACCCGCATGTAGCGGCTGTGCAGCAGCATCAGCAGCAGCTCGCGCGGCCCCTTGCTGCCGCGCACGGCCGCCGGGGGCAGCGCCCGCAGCGCCAGGGTGATCGGCGCTCCGAGCAGCAGCAGGATCGGCGACACCATGCTGATGATCATGTGCTGCACCATGTGCACGCTGAACATCACCATGCCGTAGTCGTTCAGCGCGGTGCACATCACGAGCCCGATGCTCAGCACGCCGGCGACGAACGCGACCGTCCGCCCCACCGGCCACGCGTCACCGCGCCGGGCCAGCCGGACCACGCCCCAGCCGTACAGCGCGAGCGCCAGCAGGCAGGCGACGAGGAAGAAGGGGTCCGCCGACCAGGCGAGCCCCCGGCCCAGCGTGAACGGCGGCAGATCCATGGTCATGCCGTGCCCGCTGTGATCCATCCGCCGGCTCCATTTTCGTCCAGGTTGTACGCAATCGGTCCGCACCAGACTAGAACCGCCCCCGGCGACGTCCGTCACCGGGGGCGGTCTGCGCAGCCGGCCTCACGCGCGGGGCGGCGGCGGGGCGATCAGAGCACGCACTCCGCCTCGGCGTACCGCTCCTCGGGCACCGTCTTCAGCGTCTCGACGGCCTCCGCCAGCGACACCATCACGATGTCGGTGCCGCGCAGCGCCGTCATCTGCCCGAAGTCGCCGCGGTGCACGGCCTCCACCGCGTGCCAGCCGAACCGGGTGGCCAGCACCCGGTCGTACGCGGTGGGCGTGCCGCCGCGCTGGACGTGACCGAGGATCACCGGCCGGGCCTCCTTGCCGAGCCGCTCCTCCAGTTCCAGGGAGAGCTGACGGGCGATGCCCGCGAACCGCTCGTGGCCGTAGACGTCCTTGCCGCCCTCGTCGAAGTCCATGGTCCCGGGCTTCGGCTTGGCGCCCTCCGCGGCGACGACGATGGCGAACCGCTTCCCGGCCGAGAACCGCTCGCCGACCTTCGCGGTCAGCTCGTCGATGTCGAAGGGCCGCTCGGGCACCACGATGGCGTGCGCGCCGGCCGCCATCCCGGAGTGCAGCGCGATCCAGCCGGTGTGCCGGCCCATGACCTCCACGATCAGCACCCGCTGGTGCGACTCGGCGGTGGTCTTCAGCCGGTCCAGCGCCTCGGTGGCCACGCCGACGGCCGTGTCGAACCCGAAGGTGACGTCCGTGACGGCGATGTCGTTGTCGATGGTCTTCGGCACGCCGACTATCGGCAGCCCGCTGTCGGACAGCAGCCGGGCCGCCTTGAGGGTGCCCTCACCGCCGATGGGGATGATCGCGTCGAGACCCAGCTCCTCGACATGGCCCCGGGCCCGCTCCACACCGTCCCGCAAATGCTCGGGACGCACCCGGGAGGAGCCGAGGACGGTGCCGCCGCGGGCGAGGATGCCACTCACCGCGTCGAGGTCGAGCTTGAGGTAGTCGCACTCCAGGAGGCCCTTCCAGCCGTCGCGGAAGCCGATGACCTCGTCGCCGTGGTCGACGACGGCGCGGTGCACGACGGACCGGATGACGGCGTTCAGGCCGGGGCAGTCGCCGCCGGACGTGAGGACACCAATGCGCATAGCCCGAAACAACCTTCTCGATGTGGGCCGGGACCGGACCGCGCTGTCCGGCTCGATCCCCGCCACCCTAGCGGCTCCCGGGGGCGGTGCCGCATCCCGCGTCCGCCTGCTGGACGAGGCCGCTCACCTGTGCGGAGGAGGCGTCAGACGGGCCGCCGTGGACCCCTCCGACGCCTCCTCGGCCGCGTGCGTTCCGGCGCCCTACGCGGGCTGCTGGGCGGCGGCGATGCGCTCGTTGCGCAGGGCCTCGTACCAGCGGTCGTCGGTCGGCGGCAGCGCGTTGACGTCGAGCGCCAGCTTCAGCAGCAGGTCCGCGATCTGCGGGTTGCGGGCCAGCACCGGACCGTGCATGTACGTGCCGAACACGGTGTCGTTGAACGCACCCTCGGTGCCGTCACCGGTGCCGTTGCCGTTGCCGAAGCGCACCTGCGCGAACGGGCGCGCCGTGGGGCCCAGATGGGTGATGCCCTGGTGGTTCTCGAACCCGGTCAGCGGGGGCAGGCCCAGCTGCGGGTTGATGTCCGCGAGGACGTCGCCCACGCAGCGGGCGCCCTCGCCGCGCACCGACACCACGTCGAGCAGGCCGAGACCGGGCTCGCGCTGGCCGAGGTCGTTGATGAACTCGTGGCCGAGGATCTGGTAGCCGGCGCAGACCGAGAAGACGATCGCGCCGTTCTCCACGGCCCGGTGCAGCCCCCCGTCACGGCGCAGCCGCTCGGCGGCCAGCCGCTGCGGGCGGTCCTCGCCGCCGCCGATCAGGTAGATGTCGCCGGAGGTCGGGATCGGCTGGTCGCTGCGCACGTCGAGCCGCGCCACGTCCAGGCCGCGCTGCCGCGCCCGGCGCTCGACGACGAGGACGTTGCCCTGGTCGCCGTAGGTGCTGAGCAGGTCCGGGTAGATCCAGACGACCCGCAGCTGGTTGTCGCTCACTTCAAGTCCTCTGAGGTGTCGTGGGTCAGTTGCCGACGCGGCGGCGCAGGTCCTGGAACGCGGTGTAGTTCGCGATGACCTCGATCCGGCCCGGCGGCGACATCTGCACCGCCTGGTCGAGGTTCTCGCACACCTGGAACTGCTGGTTGGCGACCTCGAGGCGCACCGCCAGGTCCAGCTTCCGGTCGCCGATGACGCAGATCGGGTGGCCGGTCAGCCGGGTGTAGTCGACGTCCCACAGCCAGGAGGTGTCGGTGCCGTCGGCTGAGCGCGCGTTCACCGACAGGATCACCGGGGTGGGCGGCGGGTCGATCAGCGAGAACGTCTCCAGCCAGCCCGCGGGGTTCTTCGCGAGCAGCAGCCGCAGGTCACGGCCCTCGAACTGGACCACGTCGTACCGGCCGGCCACGGCCTGCACCTGGTACATGCGCTCCAGGGCCACCTGCGGCGGCACCCCGAAGACAGCGGCGACGGCGGCGGAGGACGCGGCGTTGGCCTTGTTGGCGCGGCCCGGCAGCTGGAGGTGGATCGGCCAGGCGGAGCCGTGCGGGTCGAGCACGTGGTCGCCGGAGAGCGCCCAGCTCGGCGTGGGGCGGCGGAAGCCGCACTCGCCGCAGAACCAGTCGTCGCCGGGGCGCTGCATCACACCGCCGCAGGACGGGCAGGACCAGGCGTCGTCCTTCCACATCTGGCCGGCCGCCACCCAGATCACGTTGGGGGAGGACGACGCGGCCCACACCACCAGCGGGTCGTCGGCGTTGGCCACGACGACGGCCTTGGAGCCGGCCAGGCCCTCGCGCCACGCCTCCGCCAGCATGCGGGTCTCCGCGGCGCGGTCGAGCTGGTCGCGGGAGAGGTTGAGCAGCGCGATGCACTTCGGCTCGGTGGCCTGGGCGACGCCGACGAGGTACTTCTCGTCGACCTCGATGACGCCGTACCGGGCGTCCGCGCCGGCCGCGAGGGCCGAGGTGATGCCGGCCGGCATGTTGGCGCCGAGCGCGTTGGAGACGACCGGGCCGGCCGCCTTGAGCGCCTCGGCGATGAGCCGGGTGGTGGTGGTCTTGCCGTTGGTCGCCGAGACGAGCGTCACGTCCAGGTGCTGGGCGAGCCGGGCGAGAAGATCGGGGTCGAGCTTCAGGGCCACCCGGCCGCCGATCACCGAACCGCTGCCGCGCCCTGCGGCGCGGGATGCCGCTGCGACCGCCTTGCCGGCGGTCACGGCCAGCTTGGCCCGCGGCGTGAGCGGGTCCGAGTTGCCTGCCATCAGTTCTCGATCCTCCTTGCGTACGCGCCGCGTCTGTGCCTGACGGCCACGTGGTGTGGGCTCAGCCTATCGAGATCCATTCACCCTCCAGTACCGCGGCTCCGCCGTGGACGGGGCGGGGATGCAAGGACCGTACCCTTGCCGCCATGCGACACGGCTCCCTCCCCGGCGTCCACGGACGCGTCCGGCCCCTCACCCTGCTCGGCGACCCCGTCCTGCACACGCCGTGCGGGGAGGTCACCGACTTCGGTCCGGAACTGGCGGATCTTGTGGAGGATCTGTTCGCGACGATGTACGCGGCGCACGGCGTGGGCCTGGCCGCCAACCAGATCGGCGTGCCCCTGCGGGTGTTCGTCTTCGACTGCCCGGACGACGAGGAGGTACGGCACCTCGGGCACGTGGTGAACCCGCGGCCGGTGGTCACGGACGGGGTGGTGGTGCGCGGCCCCGAGGCCTGTCTGTCGCTGCCGGGTCTGGAGGCGGGGACGGAGCGGTACGACCACGCGGTGGTCGAGGGCTTCACGGTGACCGGGGAGCCGGTCACCGTGCACGGCACGGGGTTCTTCGCCCGCTGCCTCCAGCACGAGAGCGACCATCTGGAGGGCACGGTCTACGCCGACCGTCTGGCCGGCCGCCGCCACCGCAAGCTCATGCGCCAGGTCAAGCGCGCCTCCTGGCACCGCCCCGCCTGAGCGCCGGTCCCGGCCCGGGGTCAGAAGCCCGGGCCGCCCACCTTGTCGCCGGCCGCGGCCAGCCGGCCCCACAGCAGGTCGGCCAGGCCCCGGACCAGCTCGGCGCGGGAGCAGGGGCGTTCGCCCAGCCACCAGTCGCCGGCGGCGTGCATCATGCCGACGATGCCGTGGCCCCAGACCCGGGCCAGCTGCTGGCTGCCGGGGCCGAGGTCGAGGCGCTCCTCGATCACCTGGGCCAGCTCCTCGCCCATCCGGCGCAGCAGCGGCGCCGAGTGCTTGCCCACGTCGAAGCCCTGGTCGCCCGGCGAGCCCTCCGCCGGATGCATCAGGAAGCGGTAGACCTGGGGCCGCGCCTCGATCGCCGCGAGGTAGGTGTCCAGCGTGGCCTCGACCCGCTCCCGCCGCTCCGCGGGGGCGTCCAGCGCGGCCCGCAGCGAGTCCAGCAGGGCGTCGGTGTGGCGCTTGGCGAGGGCGGCGTAGAGTCCTCCCTTGTCGCCGAAGTGCCGGTAGAGGATGGGCTTGGTGATGCCGGCCTCCGCGGCGATGGCGTTCATCGAGGCTCCGGGACCGTCGCGCAGCACCACTCGGTCGGCGGCCTCCAGCAGCTCGCGCCGGCGTCGGTCGGCGGACCGCTGCTGCTCGGTCCGCTGTGTGGTGTCCATGAGCTCTCCCCACCCGTGCTGAATCGGTGACGCCTGCGCAAACTAACACTGATCACGACGCCCCCATCGAACGGGATGCCGACCTGCCTGGGGAGTTGACTTTTCCTACTTGCCGGTAACAGACTGTGGTTACCGCAAGTAACATGCACGTGTGCCGCGCTGGAGGGGTCATGGCCGAGTTCACCATGGAGCTCAACGACGAACAGAAGGAGGTGCGGGACTGGCTGCACGGCTTCGCCGCCGACGTCATCCGCCCCGCCGCCGCCGAATGGGACGAGCGTGAGGAGACTCCCTGGCCGGTCATCCAGGAGGCGGCCAAGGTCGGCATCTACTCCCTGGACTTCTACGCCCAGCAGTACTTCGACCCCACCGGTCTCGGCATCCCCATGGCCATGGAGGAGCTGTTCTGGGGCGACGCGGGCATCGCGCTGTCCATCGTCGGTACCGGCCTCGCCGCCGTCGGCGTCCTCGCCAACGGCACCGAGGAGCAGATCGGCACCTGGATCCCCCAGATGTACGGCGACGTGAACGACGTGAAGGTCGCCGCCTTCTGCTCCTCCGAGCCCGACGCCGGCTCCGACGTCGCCTCGATGCGCACCCGCGCCGTCTACGACGAGGCCAAGGACGAGTGGGTCCTCAACGGCACCAAGACCTGGGCGACCAACGGCGGCATCGCCAACGTCCACGTCGTGGTCGCGGTCGTCGACCCCGAGCTCGGCTCCAAGGGCCACGCGTCCTTCATCGTCCCGCCGAACACCCCGGGCCTGTCCCAGGGCCAGAAGTTCCAGAAGCACGGCATCCGCGCCTCGCACACCGCCGAGGTCGTCCTCGACGACGTGCGCGTCCCCGGCTCCTGCCTGCTCGGCGGCAAGGAGAAGCTGGACGAGCGCCTCGCCCGCGCCCGCGAGCGGGCCAAGGCGGGCGGCGAGCGCGTGAAGAACGCCGCCATGGCCACCTTCGAGGCGTCCCGCCCCGCCGTCGGCGCCATGGCCGTGGGCACCGCCCGCGCCGCCTACGAGGTCGCGCTCGACTACGCCAAGACGCGTGAGCAGTTCGGCCGCCCGATCATCGACAACCAGGGCGTCGCCTTCCAGCTCGCCGACATGCGCACCCAGATCGACGCCGCCCGCCTGCTGGTGTGGCGCGCCTCCTGGATGGCGGTCAACGGCAAGCCGTTCACCGCGGCCGAGGGCTCGATGTCCAAGCTGTTCGCCAGCGAGACCGCCAAGAAGGTCACCGGCCAGGCCATCCAGATCCTCGGCGGCAACGGCTACACCCGCGAGTACCCGGTGGAGCGCATGCACCGCGACGCCGCGATCTACACCATCTTCGAGGGCACCAGCGAGATCCAGCGCCTGGTCATCGCCCGCACCCTCTCGGGCATGCCCATCCGCTGAACCATCCGTGCGGGGGCGGCCCGTTCCGCCGGGTTGCCCCCGCACGGCCGACGGGCCAACCTCGGGGTGACCGACGCCTCGGAGGACGCGATGACACGTACGGCCCGTGACCTGCTGAAGACGATCACCGCGGAGCTCGCCCCCGACCCGCGCTCCAACCCCTTGGTCCCGTTGATCGCCGCCGGCCGGGCGGACCGGGAGGTCCTCGCCGCCCTGGTCCTGGAGCAGATGCGGGTGATCCCCGCCGACCGCCGCGCCTTCCTCCACCTGGCCGTGCGGTCCTCGGCCGAACCGGAGGCCGACGCCTACTTCACCGCCCTGGCCGACGGCGAGGCGATCGCCCAGCGGCGGCTGCCCGCCTTCGCCGCGGCCTGCGGCGTCGACGAGACCCGCGCCGCCGCGTACACCCCGCTCCCCGGCTGCCAGGCCTACCCCGCCTACGTCGCCTGGCTGGCCCTCAACGCCGCCCCGGCCGACGCCGTGCTGGCCGTCGCCGCCAACTTCTCGGCCTGGGGCGGCTACTGTGCCACCATCGCCGGGGCCCTGCGCACCCACTACGGCTTCGACGACGAGGCCTGCGCCTTCTTCGACTTCTTCGCCGAACCGGCCCCGGACCTGGACCGTACCGCCGAGCGTGCCGTGCAGGCGGCCCTGGACGCCGGCCGTCTGGACGAGAGCCGCGCCCGCGACCACGGACACCTGCTCCAGAGCTACGAGGCGCTGTTCTGGCGGACCCTGGAGCGGCCGGCCTGACCCGCTACGGGGTGGTGCCGCTGCTGTGGGCGATGCACGCCACGTCGATACGGTCGGCGAGCTTCGCGAGTTCGATCGTCAGCGCCGCGACCGTGTCCTCGTCGAGCCCGCCCTCGCCGGCCTCGACGAGCCGGACCCACCGGCCGCCCACCGTGCGCAGCAGCTTGCTGACGTCGGCGGCCGCCACCTGAAGGGTGCCGCGGTCGTCGACGATCAGAGGCAGTGTCACTTCGCGGTTCACAGTCGGGATCGTAGCCGTGCGGGCGTCACGCGCCGTGCCAAACCGTGGTGATGTTGCAGAACTCGCGGATTCCGTGCCCGGACAGCTCACGCCCGTAGCCCGACCGCTTCACCCCGCCGAACGGGAACGCCGGATGGGACGCCGTCATGCCGTTGAGGTACACACCGCCCGCCTCGAGATCCCGTACGAACCGGTCGATCTCGGCCTCGTCACGTGTCCACACGTTCGAACTCAGCCCGAACGGCGTGTCGTTGGCGATGAGCACCGCTTCGTCCAGATCGTCCACGCGGTACAGCGTGGCGACCGGGCCGAAGGCCTCCTCGCGGTGGATGCGCATCTCCCGGTCGATCCCGGCCAGCACGGTCGGCGGGTAGAACCAGCCCGGCCCGTCGGGGCGTTCGCCACCGCACAGCACCGTGGCGCCGGCCCGCACCGCGTCGTCGACCAGCTCCTCGAGGTCCTTGCGGCCCTGTTCGCTGGAGAGCGGGCCGACGTCGGTCTCCTCCTCCATCGGGTCGCCGACCTTCAGCGCCTTCATGCCGGCGACGAAGCGCTCGGTGAAGGCGTCGTAGACGTCCGTGTGCACGATGAACCGCTTGGCGGCGATGCAGGACTGGCCCGCGTTCTGCGCCCGGGCGGTCACCGCGACCTCGGCGGCCCGGTCCAGGTCGGCGGAGGGCATCACCACGAACGGGTCGCTGCCGCCCAGCTCCAGCACCGTCTTCTTGATCATCTCGCCGCAGGTCGAGGCGACCGCCCGGCCGGCCGGCTCGCTGCCGGTGAGGGTGGCCGCCTTGATCCGCTCGTCGTGCAGCAGGTCGTCGACGGCGGCGGAACCGATCAGCAGGGTCTGGAAGCAGCCCTCGGTGAAGCCCGCGCGGTGGAACAGGTCCTCCAGGTACAGGGCGGTCTGCGGCACGTTCGACGCGTGCTTGAGCAGCCCGACGTTGCCCGCCATCAGCGCGGGCGCCGCGAACCGGATCACCTGCCAGAGCGGGAAGTTCCACGGCATCACCGCGAGCACCGGGCCCAGCGGCCGGTAGCGCACCAGCACCCGGGAGGCGCCGGAGTCCTTCACGTCGGACGCGTCGGGCTCCTCGTCGGCCAGCAGCTCCGCCGCGTGGTCGGCGTACCAGTGCATCGCCTTGGCGCACTTCGCCGCCTCCGCGCGGGCCTGCGTGATCGGCTTGCCCATCTCCGTGGTGATCACCTTGCCGACGGCGTCCTGGTCCTCGTCGAGGATCTCGGCGGCATGGTGCAGCAGACGGGACCGCTCCTCGAAGGTCGTCGTCCGATACGTGCGGAAGGTGGCCTCCGCGAGCTGGAGCCGGCGTTCCAGCTCGTCCTCGTCCATGGGGTGGTACGTCTTGACGGTCTCGCCGTTCGCCGGATTCACCGTGGCGATGTGCATCACTGGCCTCCATGGGACGGGCTGCGCTCTGACGACCTTCCCGCGCGCCGATGGGCCGCGCAACGCGGGAGGGCCTCTCAGACCGAGTGCTCCGCCAGGCGGTCCAGAAACGCGGTCTGTGCCGACACGATCAGCTCACGCGCCCGGTCGAGCGGGAACCAGGCGACCCGGTCCAGCTCCGGGAACTCCTGCGTCCGTCCCGACCTGGGCGGCCACTCCATGGTGAACGTGCCGGGCACGGCCGACGCCGGGTCCAGGTCGGCCTCCACCGCCCACGCGGTGACCACCTTGCCGCCCGACTGGCGGACCTCCCCGAGCGGCACCGCCTCCCCGTCCGGCGGGGGCAGCCCCAGTTCCTCCTCGAACTCGCGGCGCGCCGCGTCCCAGGCGGGCTCGGCGGGGTCGTACTCGCCCTTCACCACGGTCCACGCCCCGGCGTCCCGGCGCGCGAAGAACGGGCCGCCCATGTGGCCGAGCAGCACCTCCACGTCCTTCCCGGTGCGCCGGAACAGCAGCAGGCCGGCGCTGCGGGCCGTCGTCACGGCCGCACCTCCGGGTGGGCGGCGAGCAGGGTCTCGACCGTGTCCGCCTCCTCCGGGCGCTTGTCCTCGCGGTAGCGGATCACCCGGGCGAAGCGCAGCGTGACGCCGGCCGGGTAGCGGCTGGAGCGCTGGAGACCGTCGTAGGCGATCTCCACGACGAGTTCGGGGCGCACGGTCACCGTGGAGCCGCTCTCGTCGACCGCGATCTCCCGCAGCCGTTTCGTCTGCCACTCCAGCAGCGCGTCGGTCAGGCCCTTGAAGGTCTTGCCGAGCATCGCGAAGCCGCCGTCGGCGGTGCGGGCGCCCAGATGCAGGTTGGACAGCTTCCCGGTGCGCCGGCCGTGGCCCCATTCGGCGGCCAGCACCACCAGGTCCAGCGTGTGCACCGGCTTGACCTTCAGCCAGGACGCGCCGCGCCGCCCCGCGCTGTACGGAGCATCCAGGCCCTTCACCACGACGCCCTCGTGGCCGCGCTCCAGGGTGTCGGCGAGGAACCGTTCCGCCGCCTCCACGTCGTCGGGGCCGTCCACCACGGTGCGCCGCACCCGCATCGGCTCCGGCACCAGCCGGGCCAGCTCGGCATGGCGCTCGGTGAACGGCAGGTCCAGCAGGTCCCGGCCGTCCACCGACAGCGCGTCGAAGAACACGGGGGAGACCGGCGTCTCCCGGGCGGCCGTCGCCACGTCCACCCGGGACCCGACCCGGCCGGCCGTCTCCTGGAAGGACCGCGGGCGCCCGGTGCCGTCGAAGGAGATGACCTCCCCGTCCAGGATGAACCGCTCCCCGGCCAGCTCCCGCGCCGCCGTCGTCACCTCGGGCAGCCGGTCCGTGATGTCGTCGAGGGTGCGGGTGTGCACCCGCACGGTGTCGCCGTCGCGGTGCACCTGCACCCGGATGCCGTCGAGCTTCTCCTCGACCGCGCAGGCGCCCAGCTTGCCGACGGCCTCCGCCACCGAGGAGGCGCTGTGCGCCAGCATCGGCTGCACCGGACGCCCGACGGTCAGCCGGAACCGCTCCAGCGCCTCGGGCCCGTCCGCCAGCAGCGCCCCGGCGACCGGCTGGAGCGACCCGGCGAGCATCACCGCCCGCCGTACGTCCGCCGGCGCCGCGCCGGTCGCCTGGGCCAGCCCCTCCACCGCCACCGCGTCCAGGGCCCCCTGGCGCACCTCGCCGGTCAGCAGACCCGTCAGGAACCGCTGCTCGGCCTCCGTGGACGCGCCCAGCAGCTCGCCCACCAGCAGGGCCCGCTCGGCCTGCGAGCCCGGCCCCGACACCTTCGCGAGCCGGGTGAGCAGCGCGTCCACCTCGCGCACCGTCAGGGACGGCTCGGCGGCGGGCGGCACCGGATGGCCCAGCACCTTCCAGCCGACCCCGATCCGCCCCTGCGGCAGCCGGCCCGCCAGATACGGGATGACCACCGGGACGTCGTCCGGCCCGGCTTCCCGGAACAACTCGGCGAGCAGCGCGGTCTTCCGCGACCGCGCCGAGGTGGCGGCCACCTCCTGCGACACCTGGGCGAGCCGGGACAGCAACATGCAGTCATGGTGCTACGGGGGTGCGCGTTTCACACCTCCGGAGGAGCCGGCGCTTCGGGAACCGGCGGTGGCTGTGGGGGGGGGTGCCTGCGGAGAGGCGGTGCCTGTGAGAGGGGCGGTGCCCGCGGAGGCGGTGCCTGTGAGGGGGGCGGTGCCGCCGGACCGGGTGCTCCCCCCCCGGGTCGGGCGGTGCCTCGAGATCGGCCGGTGCCTCCGGGCCCGGCGGTGCCGGAACCGGGTGCTGCCTTCGGTGCGGGCGGTGCCCCCGTGCCGGGCGGTGCCCCCGTGCCGGGCGGCGCCTCCGGAACCGGCGCTGCCCCCGGACCGGGCGGTCAAGCGTCGAGGGTCGCGTCCAGGTCCGTCATCCGCAGGTCGCCGACGATCGCCGACGCCGCGCGGTAGCCGCCGCTCGCCGCGTGCACCACCTGCTCGGCGAACCCGATCGCGTTGCCCGCCGCCCACACGCCCGGGACGCTGGTCAGCCCGGTCGGGTCGACCACCGGGTAGGTCCCGAACGGCGTCTCGTTCATCTCCGCGCCCAGCCCCTCCAGCAGCCCCGTCTGCGGCACCGGACGCGGGGCGACGAACAGCACCGACCGCGGGTGCACGGTGCCGTCGGCCATGCGCACCCCGGTGAGCCGGTCGTCCTCGACCACCAGGCCGGCGACCTCGCCCGGCACCACGTCCACCCCGGCCGCCGCCAGCCGGCGCAGGTCCAGGTCGGACAGCTCCTCCTCGGCGACCCGGTGCAGGAAGAACGTGACGTCCTTCGACCAGCGGGACACCATCAGCGCCTGGTGCACGCCCGCCGCGCTCGACGCCAGCACCCCGAAGGGCTCGTCGCGCACCTCCCAGCCGTGGCAGAACGGGCAGTGCAGCACGTCCCGCCCGAACCGCTCCGCGACCCCGGGGACGCCCGGCATCTCGTCCTTCAGCCCGGTCGCCACGACGATCCGCCGTGCGCGCACCCGGCCGCCCCGTTCCAGCGCCACCGTGAAGTCCTCGCCCCGGGCCACGTCCACCACCCGGTCCCGGACCAGCTCCACGCCGTAGGCCGCGATCTCCTCCCGGCCGAGCGCCAGGAACTCGGCCGGCGGCATCCCGTCCCGGCTCAGATAGCCCTGCATGTGCGCCGAGGGCGCGTTGCGCGGCTCGCCCGCGTCGACCACCAGCGTGCGGTGCCGGGCCCGCCCCAGCACCAGCGCGGCGGACAGCCCCGCCGCTCCACCGCCCACCACGACCACGTCGTAGCGGCTGTCCGTACGGTCCTGCTCGGTCATCGTGACCACCTCCACGACCGACGGTCGCTCCGGACCCCGCAGATTGACAAACAAGTTTGCCGAACCTGCAATGTCCGCATGGTGACGGACGACGTTCTAGCGGAAGTGGGCCCCCGGCTGCGCCGGATCCGGAAGGACCGGGAGGTGACGCTCGCGGCGCTGGCGGAGGCGACCGGCATCTCCGTGTCCACCCTGTCCCGGCTGGAGTCCGGGCAGCGCAAACCGGGCCTGGACCTGCTGCTGCCCATCGCGCAGGCCCACCAGGTGTCCCTGGACGAGCTGGTCGGCGCGCCCCCGGTGGGCGATCCGCGGGTGCGCGCCCGGCCGATCGAGCGCGGCGGGCGCACCCACTGGCCGCTCACCCGGCAGCCCGGCGGGCTCCAGGCGTACAAGGTGCTCGAACCGAAACGGAAACTGGAGCCCGACCCGCGCACCCACGAGGGCTACGAGTGGCTGTACATCCTGTCCGGGAAGCTGCGGCTGGTGCTGGGCGACCACGACGTGGTGCTGACGGCGGGGGAGGCGGCCGAGTTCGACACGCGCGTGCCGCACTGGTTCGGGTCGACGGGGGAGGGGCCGGTGGAGTTCCTCAGCCTCTTCGGTCCGCAGGGGGAGCGGATGCACGTGCGGGCGCGGCCGAAGAAGGGGTGAGGCGCGGTCCGGCGGCGGCGGGACGGTTCCCTTGAGGCAAGCGACCGCTTAGTATGCGGGGACCCGGTCAGCGAAGACGACGTTCACCGTCCCGTGGAGGCCCCGCATGCAGGCATGGCAAGTGCACGAACTCGGCGAGCCGGGCGAGGTGATGCGCCTCGCCCACGTCGAACGGCCGACGCCCGGCGAGGGGCAGGTGCTGCTCCGGGTGCGCGCCGCCAACATCAACTTCCCGGACGCCCTGATGTGCCGGGGCCAGTACCAGGTCAGGCCGCCGCTGCCGTTCACGCCGGGCGTGGAGATCTGCGGCGAGACCGAGGACGGCCGCCGCGTGATCGCCAACCCCGCGCTGCCCCACGGCGGTTTCGCCGAGTACGCCGTCGCGGACGCCGCCGCGCTGCTGCCCGCGCCCGACGCGCTGGACGACGCCGAGGCCGCCGCCCTGCACATCGGCTACCAGACCGGCTGGTTCGCCCTGCACCGGCGGGCCCGCCTGGAGGCCGGCGAGACGCTGCTCGTGCACGCCGCCGCGGGCGGGGTGGGCAGCGCCGCCGTGCAGCTCGGCAAGGCGGCCGGCGCCACCGTCATCGGCGTGGCGGGCGGCGCCGACAAGGCTGCCGCGGCCCGCGAACTGGGCTGCGACGTGGTGGTCGACCGGCGTGAACAGGACGTCGTCGCCGCGGTCAAGGAGGCCACCGGCGGGCGCGGCGCGGACGTCGTCTTCGACCCCGTCGGCGGCGAGGCGTACACCCAGTCCGCCAAGACCGTCGCCTTCGAGGGCCGCATCGTGGTCGTCGGCTTCGCGAGCGGCGCCATCCCGAGCCCCGCCCTCAACCACGCCCTGATCAAGAACTACGCGATCCTCGGCCTGCACTGGGGCCTGTACAACACGAAGAACCCCAAGCTGGTCCAGCACTGCCACGAACAGCTCACCGGACTCGCCGCCCGGGGCGCGATCAAGCCGCTGGTGAGCGAGCGCGTACCGCTGGCCGGGGCCGCCGACGCCGTGCAGCGCGTCGCCGACGGCGTCACCACCGGCCGGGTCGCCGTCGTGCCCGCCGCGGAGAACGGAGCCGCCGCATGACCGACGCCGACGAACTGCGCCGTCGCACCCAGGAGTTGCTCGCCGCGCACCCGCCGGCGGAGACGGACCGCCTGGACTTCCTGCGCGCCCGCTTCGACGCCGGACTCGCCTGGGTGCACTTCCCCGAAGGGCTCGGCGGACTCGGCCTGCCGCGCTCCCTCCAAGCCGTCGTGGACGCCGAACTGGAGGCCGCCGGAGCCCCCGACAACGACCCGCGCCGCATCGGCATCGGCCTCGGCATGGCCGCCCCGACGATCCTCCAGTACGGCACGGACGAGCAGAAGACGCGCTTCCTGCGGCCGCTGTGGACCGGGGAGGAGGTCTGGTGCCAGCTGTTCAGCGAACCCGGCGCCGGCTCCGACCTGGCCGCGCTGGGCACGCGCGCCGTCCGCGAGGGCGACACGTGGACGGTCAACGGGCAGAAGGTGTGGACCTCCAGCGCCCATCTCGCCCGCTGGGCCATCCTCATCGCGCGCACCGACCCGGACGTGCCCAAGCACCGCGGCATCACCTACTTCGTGTGCGACATGACCGACCCCGGCGTCGAGGTGCGGCCGCTGCGGCAGATCACCGGCGAGGCCGAGTTCAACGAGGTGTTCCTCACCGACGTCCGCATCCCCGACGCCCACCGCCTCGGCGGGACCGGCGACGGCTGGCGGGTCGCCCAGACCACCCTGAACAACGAGCGCGTCGCCATCGGCGGCATGCGGCTGCCCCGCGAGGGCGGCATGATCGGCCCGGTCGCGAAGACCTGGCGCGAACGCCCCGAGCTGCGCACCCACGACCTGCACCAGCGGCTGCTGAAGCTCTGGGTCGACGCGGAGGTCGCCCGGCTCACCGGCGAACGCCTGCGCCAGCAGCTCGTCGCCGGACAGCCCGGCCCCGAGGGCGCCGGCATGAAGCTCGCCTTCGCCCGCCTCAACCAGGAGATCAGCGGCCTGGAGGTGGAACTGCGCGGCGAGGAAGGGCTGTTGTACGACGACTGGACCATGCGCCGCCCCGAACTGGTCGACTTCACCGGCCGCGACGCCGGCTACCGCTACCTGCGCTCCAAGGGCAACAGCATCGAGGGCGGGACCAGCGAGGTCCTGCTGAACATCGTCGCCGAGCGCGTCCTGGGCCTGCCCGTCGAGCCGCGCACCGACAAGGACGTCGCCTGGAAGGACCTCGCCCGATGAGCGATCTGTTGTACTCGGAGGAGGAAGAGGCGCTGCGCGCCGCCGTCCGGGACCTGCTCACCGACCACTGCGACACGACGTCCGTGCTCGCCCGCGCCGAGTCGGACGCCCCGCACGACCCGGCCCTGTGGAAGACCCTCGCCGACGGCATGGGCCTCGCCGGGCTGCTGGTCCCCGAGGACCGGGGCGGACAGGGCGCGACGCACCGCGAAGCCGCCGTCGTCCTGGAGGAACTGGGGCGCGCGGTCGCGCCCGTGCCGTATCTGACCAGCGCCGTGGTGGCCACCGAGGCGCTGCTGGCCTGCGCCGAGGGCGGTGACCTGCTCGACGGCCTGGCGTCCGGACGCGTGATCGGCGCGCTCGCCGTCGGTCTGCACACCGCCCCCGGCGCCGCGTTCGCCGCCGTCCGCGCGGACGGCGGCGCCCTGCACGGCGAGCTGACGGGCATCGCGGACGCCGCCGTCGCCGACGTCCTGCTGGTGCCGGCGGACGACGGCGGGCTGTACGCGGTGACGGCCGACGCGGTCACCGTCACCCCGCAGACGTCCCTCGACCTCACCCGCCCCCTCGCCCGCGTCACCCTCGACGCCGCCCAGGGCCGCCGCGTCGGCGACGCGGAGCCCGCCGTACGACGCGCCCTGCGCGCCGGAGCGGGACTGCTCGCCTCGGAACAACTCGGCGTCGCCGAATGGGCGTTGACCGAAACCGTGCGGTACCTGAAGGACCGCAAGCAGTTCAACCGCCCCGTCGGCGGCTTCCAGGCGCTCAAGCACCGGCTCGCCCAGCTGTGGCTGGAGGTCGTCAACCTGCGCGCCGCCGCGCGGGCCGCCGCCGACGCCCTCGCGACCGGCGAGGACACGGACGTGTCGGTCACCGTGGCCCAGGCCTACGCCGCGCCCGTCGCCGTCCGCGCCGCCGAGGAGGCCCTGCAACTGCACGGCGGCCTCGGCATGACCTGGGAACACCCGGTGCACCTGCGCCTGAAGCGCGCCAAGGCCGACTCGATCGCCTACGGCACGACGGGCGCCCACCGGGAGGCACTGGCGGACCTGGTGGACCTGCGCGCGCCCTGACGGGTTTCCCGCCGGCGGCCCGTCCTCTCGTACGAGGGGACGGGCCGCCGGCGTCCGGGTGCGGCGCACGGATGAACGGGCGACGGCGAACCGGCCAACTCCTCGCACGTCCCTGCTCCTTGACCGTCACGGGACCCCATACTCGCTGGGACCCCGTACGGCACCTCAGGGAGGCAGAGCATGGCCCTCACCACCCGTCGCAGAGCCCTCACCGCCCTCGGCGTCGCCCTCGCGAGCCCGGTCGCCCTCCCCGCGGCCCAGGCCCTCGCCGGCCAACGCCCGCACCGCCCGCGCCCGTTGTGGCGCGCCCACGCGCACAACGACTACGAGCACCCCCGCCCGCTGTACGACGCCCTCGACCACCGCTTCGGCAGCGTCGAGGCGGACGTCCACCTCGTCGGCGGACGCCTGCTGGTCGCCCACGACCCCGAGGACCTCAACCCCGCCCGCACCCTGGAGTCGCTGTACCTGGACCCGCTCGCCGCCCGCGTCCGCGCCCACCGCGGCACGGTGTACCGCGGCGACCGCGGCTCGCTCCAGCTGCTGATCGACCTGAAGACGGAGGGCGCGTCCACCTACGCGGAACTCGACCGCCGACTCCGCCGCTACAAGGGCCTGTTCACGACGTACGCCCACGGCAGGGTGTTCCGCGGACCCGTCACCGCCGTCGTCTCCGGCGACCGCGCCGCCCGCGCGCCCATGGAGGCCCAGCGGACCCGTCACGCCTTCTACGACGGCCGGCTCACCGACCTCGGCGGCCCGGCGCCGGCCTCGTTCGTGCCGCTCATCAGCGACAACTGGACGCTCAACTTCACCTGGCAGGGCGTCGGCGCGTTCCCCGAGGCGGAACGCCGGAAGCTGCGCACGCTGGTGGACACGGCCCACGCCCGGGGGCAGCGCGTGCGGTTCTGGGCCACCCCGGACGTGCCGGGCCCCGCCCGGGACGCGCTGTGGACGGAACTGGTCGCGGCGGACGTCGACCACCTCAACACCGACGACCTCGCGGGACTGGAAGCGTTCCTCGACGCCCGCAGGAAGGTGTGACACCACACGTTCGGCGGACAGGTCAGCCGCCCGGACGAACCCTCCGCTACGCCACACTTGCGGCCGAACGCCGCGAAACAGGTGTGGCGGAGGAGGTTGACGATGGCCATTTCCATCTCTGTGGTGCTGCTGCTCTCGGTCCTGGCGGTGATCTTCCTGCGCAACGGCGGGCTGAAGATCTCCCACGCCCTGGTCTGTCTGCTGCTCGGCTTCTACCTGGCC
>MUNG01000295.1 GCA_002154585.1 Streptomyces pseudogriseolus | reverse complement strand
GGGCGGGGCCGCGGCGGCGGGGGCCGTCGCGGGGCTGCTGACCGTGCACGCCGGGGCGCTGGTGCCGCCCGCGGCGGACCCGGTGGGCTTCCGCCGGCCGCCGGACTGGCCGGCGTACGACTGGGCAGCGCGCCACATCGCCCCGGGGGAGGTGGTGCTCACCGACGGCTACTACGCCGTCCACGCGATCGCCGGGTACGGGCCGAACCTGGCCGCGCCCGCCTGGCCGGACGCCGCGCTGGACGAGCGGGAGCGGCTGCGGCGGGTGGCCGACGTGCGCGCGTACCTGGATCCCGCCTCGACCCGCGCCCTGCGGGACACGGTGGTCCGCCGCTACACGGTGCGCTGGCTGCTCCTCACCCCGGCTCAACGGGTGCCCGAGGAGGCCGTGGTGGTGGCCTGGAGCCGGCGCACCGGCGAGGTGCTGGCGCGGGTCGGGGGGTAGGGCCTGACTACTCGACGACGAGCTCGACGGGGATGTTGCCGCGGGTGGCGTTGGAGTAGGGGCAGACCTGGTGGGCCTGCTCGACCAGCTTGCGGCCGGTCTCCTCGTCGAGGCCGTCGGGCAGCTCGACACGGAGCGTCACGGCGAGCCCGAAGCCCTCGCCCTGCTTGCCGAGCACGACCTCGGCGGTCACCGCCGCGTCGCTGACGTCCACCTTGGCGGCGCGGCCCACGACGCCGAGGGCGCTGCCGAAGCAGGCCGCGTAGCCGGCGGCGAAGAGCTGCTCCGGGTTGGTGCCCTTGCCGTCGCCGCCCAGCTCCTTGGGGGCGCTCAGGCCGAGGTCCAGCTTGCCGTCGGAGGTGACGGCGCGGCCCTCGCGCCCGTGGGTGGCGGTGGCGACTGCGGTGTAGAGCGCGTCCATGGGGGACACCTTTCGTCTCGGTCGTACGGCTCGGCCGTACGGGCGGATGACGAGGCCCTGGTCCTCGGGGACCCGGCCTCTCACGGGCTCAAGTAGAGCACACAACTTAATTGGGCACAACCAAATGGCTCGCACAGCGCTACCCTGGAGGCATGACAGCCACACCCAGCCCCACCCCGGCGACGGACGCGCCGGCCGTCACGGACGACTGGCTCCGTCTCGACCAGCAGATCTGCTTCAGCCTCAACTCCGCCGTCCGGGCCTTCAACGGCGTCTACCGGGTGGTGCTGAAGGACCTCGGCCTCACCTACCCGCAATACCTGGTCATGCTGGTGCTGTGGGAGGACGGCACGCTGCCGGTCAAGCGGCTGGGCGAGCGCCTGCGCCTGGACTCCGGCACCCTGTCCCCGCTGCTCAAGCGGCTGGAGGCGGCCGGTCTGGTGCACCGGGAGCGCAGCGCGCGCGACGAGCGGTCCGTGGAGGTGCGGCTCACCGAGGAGGGCGCCGCGCTGCGTGAGCAGGCCGTGCGGGTGCCGCGCCGGATCGCCGCCGCGACCGGACTGCGGGTCGAGGAGATGCGCGCCCTGAGCACCACCCTCGCCGACCTCACCGCCGCCCTGGACAACGCGGCCGCCGAGGGGGCCTGACGCCCGCCGGGACGCCCTCGGGGTGCGGGACGGCACGCGCCGGGCGAGCGTGGAGTGAACCTCCGCAGCGCGCCCCGAGGAAGCCATGCACCCCGACCCCGCCCCGGCCGGCGCCGGCC
>MUNG01000294.1 GCA_002154585.1 Streptomyces pseudogriseolus | reverse complement strand
TCGCGCAGCCGCCGCGCGGAGACCACGCCCAGCTCCTCCAGGAAGGCGCCGTGGTCGTCCATCAGATGGCGGGAGGCGTCCATGGACAGCACGCCCAGCTCGGCGCTGAGCCTCTCCGGTTCGGTGAGGTCGGGCAGCCCGGCCGGGGCGGTCCGTCGGCCGGCAGGCCCGTGCCCGCCGACGTCACCCGCCGCACCAGCCGGTGGCTGAGCAGCACATGGTCGATCAGCTCCCGGCGTCCTGAGTTCACCCGCGAATAGCGTTCGGACGCCGGGATGAGCGGCGCCACGTCCCACAGCCGGAACGCATCCCCCCCGGTCCGGGCGGTCGTACCCCGGCGTGCCGATCTCGGAGCCGGGCGGCCCGAGCAGCAGCTGCGTGGTCGCCGCCTGCACCTCGTCGTTCAGGTCGCCGAGCACCGCGACGTCCCGCTCCCGCCCGTCGCCCTCCAGCAGCCGGTCCGCCAGCGCGCGCAGTGCCGCCGCCTCGGCCGCCCGCCGGTACAGCGCGTAGGCGCCGTACCGGGCCCGTTCGCCCTCGTCGCGCGGCTGGAAGCGGCCGTCCGGGTACGACAGCAGCTTCGACTTCAGATGACAGACCGCCACCCGCAACGGCCCCCGCTCGCCCGCGACCTCCACCGCGAGGAAGCCGCGCCCGGCCTGAGAGACGGTCAGACCCGTGTCGTCCGCCTGCACCGGCAGCATCCTCGGCGGGAACACCGCCGTGTCGGCGACCACCGTCAGCTCCGTACGGCTGAGGAAGCCAACCCGGGTGCCCCGGCTGTCGGTGTGCGAGGACAGCGCGAGATGCCAGTCGTCGTCCAGCATCCCCGCGAGGTCCTCCAGCGCGCCGGGGTCGCCCACCTCCTGCACGCCGAGCAGCCCCGGATCCAGTTCGGTGATCACCGCGGCGAGCGCGGCCAGCTTCGACGCGTACGCGGCCTCGTCGCCGGGCCCGTAGGGGCCGCCGGGCCGGTACAGGTTCTCCAGGTTCCAGGTGCCGAGGAGCAAGGCGGGCCCCTTTCAGCCGTGGGCGGGCTCGTGGTGAGGCCAGGGTGCGCGCCCGGCCCGCCGTGCGACAGAGCCGCGACGGGATGTCGCGGTTCGGCTCCCCCGGGGTCGGAGTCCCGTCGTACGTTGACGTGATGACGCCTTCTGCCGTGGAGAGTCCCGCCGGCCTCATCATCACCGGATGCACGGTCCTCACGCACGACGATCAAGAAGAGGTCGGCTTCCTCGATAATGCCGCCGTCGTCGTCCGCGACGGGGTGGTCGAGGAGGTGACCGACGCCGGGGCTGTCGCCGGACGCACGGCCGACGAGTGGATCGACGCCCGCGGGCAGGTCGCGCTGCCCGGCCTGATCAACTGTCACACCCACGCCCCGATGGCCGCCCTGCGCGGGCTGGCCGAGGATCTGCCGACCGAGGCGTGGTTCAACGACGTCGTCTGGCCGGTGGAGTCCAACCTCACCGAGCGGGACGTCACCCTCGGCGCGCGGCTCGCCTGCGCGGAGATGATCCGGGCCGGCGTCACCTGCTTCGCCGACCACTACTTCCACATGGACGCGGTCGCCGAGGTGGTCGCCGCGAGCGGCATGCGCGCCCTGCTGGGGGAGGCGTACTTCTCCTCACAGGGCCCCCGAGGACGGGAGCGTTCCCTGGAGTTCGCGCTCCGCCACCGGGGCGCGGCCGGCGGCCGGATCACCACCGCGCTCGCCCCGCACGCCCCCTACACCGTGGACGACGCCGACCTCGCCACCACCGCCGACCTGGCCCGCGCCCACGGACTGCCCGTGCATCTGCACGCCGCCGAGAACCGCGACCAGACCGAGGCGTCCCTCGCCCGGCACGGCGTCACCCCCGTCGAGGTGCTGCACCGCACCGGCATCCTGGACACCGACGTGCTCATCGCGCACGGCACCGGCATCGTCGAGAGCGACCTGCCGCTCCTCGCCCACGCGCGCGGGCGCACGGCGGTGGCGACCGCGCCCCGCGGCTACCTCAAGTTCGCCTGGCCCACCACCACACCCGTGCGCGCGCTGCGGGACATCGGCGTGCCGGTCGGGCTCGCCACGGACGGCGCCGCGTCCAACAACTCCCTCGACGTGTGGGAGTCGATGGCGCTCACCTCGCTGATCCAGAAGTCCACGGAGGGCGACCCACGCTGGCTGACCGCACGTCAGGCCCTGCACCACGCCACCCTCCAGAGCGCCCGCGCGGTCGGCCTGGAGGGCAGCGTCGGCCGCATCGCGCCCGGCCACCGCGCCGACCTCGTGCTCGTCGACCTCACCGGACCGCACACACAGCCCGTGCACGACCTCGCCGCGACCCTGGTGCACAGCGCCCGCGCTGCCGACGTCCGCACCACCGTCGTCGACGGCCGGATCCTCATGCGCGACCGGCGCCTGCTCACCGTCGACGTCCCCGGGACCGTACGCGAACTCGACGAGCGCCTGCCCGCCCTCGTCGACCGCGGCCACGGCCGGCGCATCCGGGAGTACGACACCTGAGGAGGCATCGGCGCGCGGTGCGTGACCCGCGCACACGGAAGCGGCGGCGAAAAGTGCGGCGACGGCCGATGAGTTCCGCGCGGCACTCCGGTCACCCCTCGCAACGGGACCGTCGCACAGGAGGAACCATGTCGCTTCCGGAGATCGTCTCGCGCGCCGAGTGGCGCGCGGCGCGCGCAGAACTGCTGGACAAGGAGAACGCCGTCACCCGCGCGCTCGACGCCCTCCGCGCCGAACGGCGCCGGCTGCCCATGGTCCCCGTGGACCGCGAGTACGTCTTCGAGGGCGGCGACGGCAAGGCCACGCTGCTCGACCTTTTCCAGGGGCGGCAGCAGCTCGTCGTGCACCACTTCGTGTTCGAGCCGGAGTGGGAGACCGGGTGCCGCTGCTGCTCCGCCTTCCTGGACCAGATCGGACACCTGGCGCACCTGCACGCGCGGCGCACCACGTTCGCCGCCGTCTCCCGCGCGCCGTTCACCCGCATCCTGCCGTTCAAGGCGCGGATGGGCTGGACGGTGCCTTGGTACTCCTCGGACGCGGGGGACTTCGACGCGGACTTCGGCGCCGACTTCGGGGTTGTGTCGGAGAGGGACGGTGCGGCGGAGGGCGGCGAGCTGCCGGCGCGTCCCGGCGTGAGCTGCTTCCTGCGCGACGGCGACCGCGTCTTCCACACCTACTCGGCCCACGGACGCGGCCTGGAGGGGCTGGGCTCCACCACCAGCCTGCTCGACCTCACCGCGCTCGGCAGGCAGGAGCCCTGGGAGGAACCCAGGGGGCGCGCGCACGCCCTGGGAGCGCCCGCGACGCCGGAGCATCCGCGCTACCACGACGAGTACGACGACTGACACGGACGGTGACGGATTACTCCGAAAAGCTGAGAGCGCGCTCACACTTGGCAGTGAACGGGTGTCAACTACGTCTCAGTACCGTCACCGGACGAGGCGTTCGCCCCATGGTTGGCGTTTAACTCTACGAGTACAGCGCTACATGGAGGTGGCAGGGTGAACGGGCGAACAGTGCTCGAACGCTTTCCCGCAGGTGGACCCCGGGGCTCGTGGCCCGCGGAGGAGTTCGCGCATGCGCGCCGCCTGGAGGGCCTGCCCGCCGAGGTCGTCATGGACCTCGCCACCGACATGTTCCTGGTGATCGTCCGCGGCGAGGGCGCCGGCGGTGAGGCGGTGGCGTGAGCCCGGCCGTGAGGCGCCGTGCCCGGCCGTCAGGCGGTGACGGGGCGTGACCAGACGGGGGTCGTCCCGGTGAGCCGGCACAGCGCCAGATACAGCGGTATCGGCGGCGTGTAGGGGAGCGTGCCGTCGGGGCGGTGGATCAGGCCGGGAAGGCCGGCCGCGCCCGTGTCGGCGGGGGAGTCGGGGAGGACCGCGCCGGCGGCGTAGTACGCGGGGGCGGGCCACTCCAGGGCGTAGTCCGAGTCCGACGGGACCAGCCACCACCAGTGCGCGTCATCGGCGTACACGCACCCCACGCGGGGCAGCCGGGGCAGGACCAGCGGGCCGAACCGCGCCGGCACGGCGACCGCGTCGCAGCCCATCGGGGCGGTCATGCCGTCGGGCACGGGAAGTCTGCGCGGCGCGTCCGGGGTCTGCCGCCCGCGCCCGATCCGGACCAGCGAGTCCAGGCTCAGCACGCGTGAGCCGCCGGGGCCCGTCACGCCCGTCCTCCGTCCCGCTCGGCGGGTATGCGCAGGCGCTGCTCGGCGGGGTGGGCCGCGCCGCCGTCGCCGGTGTCGTCCTCGCCGTCCTCGGAGCCACCGGCCGGACCGGGCTTGGGACGGGCGCCCCAGCCGAGATCGGCGCGGGGCTCACCGGGGCGGGAGGCGGTGGGGCGCGGGGCGTCGGCCGCGCGAGGGGACCCGACCGTGTGCGGGGAGTCGGACGAACGCGGGGCGTCGGCGGTGACAGGGGAGCCGGACGAACGCGGGGCGTCGGCGGTGACGGGGAAGTCGGCCGTGTGCGGGGAGTCGGCGGTGCGGGCGAGTTCCGCCCAGACCAGCAGACCGGGGCCGTGCTCCTGGGCGCCCCACGCGCGGCACAGGGCGTCGACGAGAAGCAGTCCCCTCCCGTGCTCCTCCTCCGGCCGCTGCCGGGTGTTCGCACGCGGCCGGCCCGGCGCGCAGCCCTCGTCCCGCACGGCGATGCGCAGCAGGTCGTCACCGTCGTGCAGCTCGCAGACGACGTGACTGCTCGCCGTGTGCACGATGGCATTGGTGACCAGTTCGGACACGACCAGAGCCGCCGTGTCACAGGTGTCCTCGCACACCGACCAGCCGGTCAGCCGGGCCCGTGTCAGCCGTCTCGCCTGCGCGGGGGAGCCAGGGTGAGCGGCCAGCTCGAAGCGGAACCGGCGCTCGGCGGCGGCCCGGGAGGGGGCGGCGGCCGGGGTGGCGCCGAGGCCGACGGGAGCTGCGGCGGCGTCTGTTCCTAAGGGCGCGGACGGAATCACGCTTGCCACTATCGCCCCGCCGTGAACACTTGGCAAGTGTCACTCTGAAAATTGCAGAGTGCTGTGTGACGGTCTGGACGGGCGTGGCACACTGCTCGCAACAGCACCTCGCGCGGCGCCAGTTGGGATCGCCGGAGATTGATTCGAATATGTGTTCGGGTTACCCGATCTCCGTGCCAGATCACCGGACGGCGCCGCCCGGCTGTCAGGATTTGTTCGAGGGAGGTGAAGCGTGAGCGAACCCCGGTCCGCACCGACGGTCGGGCAGGTCGTCCTGGGCCGCCGCCTGCTGGACCTGCGCGAGCGCGCGGGTCTCAAGCGGGAGGAGGCCGCCCGGATCCTGCGGGTCGCCCCCGCCACCGTGCGCCGCATGGAGATGGCGGAGGTGGCGCTGAAGATCCCCTACCTCCAGCTGCTGCTGAAGGCCTACGGCGTCTCCGACGAGGAGGCCGAGGCCTTCGTCCAGCTCGCGGAGGACGCCAACAAGCCCGGCTGGTGGCAGCGCTTCCACGACATCCTGCCCGGCTGGTTCTCCATGTACGTCAGCCTGGAGGGCGCGGCCTCCCTCATCCGCAGCTACGAACCCCACTTCGTCCCCGGACTGCTCCAGACGGAGGACTACGCGCGTGGTGTGCTGCGCTCCGGCGCCATAGGGCAGACCCGGCCCGAGGACATGGAGCGCCACGTCGACCTGCGCATGCGGCGGCAGGAGCTGCTCACCCGCGAGGACGCGCCCCGGCTGTGGGTCGTCATGGACGAGACCGCGCTGCGCCGCCGGGTCGGCGGCCCGGAGGTGATGCGCGCGCAGATCGACAAGCTGCTCGAGGCGTCGGCGATGCCCAACGTGACGCTGCAGATCGCGACCTTCGACAGCGGGCCCCACCCCGGCACGTACGGGCCGTTCGTGCTGTTCCGATTCGCCGTGCCCGAACTTCCGGACATGGTCTACAGCGAGTACCTGACCGGCGCCGTCTACCTGGACGCGCGCACCGAGGTGGCGACCCACCTCGAGGTCATGGACCGCATGGCGGCGCAGGCCGCCACGGCACATCGCACGAAGGAGATCCTCCGGGATCTCCGCAAGGAGCTGTGAATGGAATTCTTCAAGCCACCGAAGACCCAGCCGCGCGCGCGGGAGCACGCCGGCCGGATCTACAACGGCATGCCCGCGCGGGAGCTGGGCAGCGAGGGCTGGCACAAGCCCTGGAGCGGCGGCAACGGCGGCAACTGCCTCGAGGCGATGAAGCTCGACGACGGCCGGATCGCCGTCCGCCAGTCCACAGACCCGGACGGTCCCGCGCTCATCTACACCTCCGCCGAGATGACGGCCTTCATCGAGGGGGCCAAGGCCGGAGAGGCGGATTTCCTGCTGTCCTGACCTCCGATTGCCGCACTACCTTTGCTTTCTCCCTTGGCACTGAATTGATCACTAACACTTGCAGACAGTTACGGAGCCCGTCATGACCGGGGAACACCCCGTGGAGATCGACACCACCAGACCACATCCCGCGCGGATGTACGACTGGTATCTCGGAGGCAAGGACAACTACCCGGTCGACGAGGCGATGGGCCGGCAGATGCTCGCCCTGGAGCCGAGGGTGCCGGTCATGGCGCGCGTCAACCGCGCGTTCATGCAGCGCGCCACGCGCTGGCTCGCCGGGCAGGGCGTGCGCCAGTTCCTCGACATCGGCACCGGCATCCCCACCGAGCCGAACCTGCACCAGATCGCCCAGCGCGTCGCACCGGACGCCCGCGTCGTGTACTGCGACAACGACCCCATCGTGCTGGCACACGCGGCGGCCCTGCTGCGCGGCACGGAGGAGGGCGTCACCGACTACCTCCAGGCCGACGTCCGGGAACCGGACCTGATCCTGGAGGGCGCGCGCAAGGTCCTCGACTTCGACCGGCCGATCGCGCTGTCGCTCATCGCCCTGCTGCACTTCGTCCCCGACGAGGACGGCGCGCACGAGCTGGTGGCGCGACTGGTGGACGCCCTGCCCTCGGGCAGCCACCTGGTGATCAGCCACGCCACGGCCGACTTCACCCCCGAGGAGTCGGAGGAGGCCACGGCGAAGCTCAAGGGCGCCGGCGTCACCCTGGCGCTGCGCAGCCGCGAGGAGTTCACCCGCTTCTTCGACGGCCTCGACCTCGTCGACCCCGGCGTCGGGGTGCCGCACCTGTGGCACCCCGAACTGGGCGACCCGGTCCCGGGCCAGGACGACGGGGTCATCCCCGGCTACGGCGCGGTGGCCCGCAAGCCGTAACGCCGTCCAGCCGCACCACCCGACGCCCCTGGACACCCGGCCGCCGCCGGGGTCCGGGGGCGTCGGCCTGCGGGGGTCCGGCGGCGGACGGCCGGTGCCTGCCGCACCGGGGGTCGGATTCGGCCACCGGGGGCGTGCTCGCGTACGGACGCGAGAGCTCAGCCGCGTGTGAGCGCACGGGCGTGCCCCCGAGGGGGCGTGTCAGACGGTCATGGGCCGGTCGTACGGGCCGATCGGCGCCGGCAGGTGGCTCGTGCCGCCCGTCAGACGGCGGTCGACGGCCGCCGCGACCGCCCGGCCCTCCGCTATGGCCCACACGATCAGCGACTGCCCCCGGGCGGCGTCGCCCGCCGCGAAGACGCCCGGCACGTTCGTCGCGAAGTCCGGCCCGCGCGCGATCGTCCCGCGCGGCTCCAGCTGAAGACCGAGCTGCGCGACGATCCCGTCGCCCCGGTCCGGCCCCGAGAAACCGAGGGCGAGCAGCACCATGTCGGCGGGCAGCGTCCGCTCCGTCCCCGGCACGGGCCTCCGTCCCGCGTCCACCTCGACCAGGTGCAGCCCCCGCACCCGCCCCTCCTCGTCGCCCACGAAGCGCAGCGTCGACGCGGCGAACAGCCGCGCGTCGGCATGCGCCGCGGGCGCGGTCCGCAGTTCGCCCGCCTCCTCGTGCGCCGCCGACAGCCGGTACAGCTTCGGATACGTCGGCCAGGGCTCGTTCTCCTCGTCGCGCCCGGCGCCCGGCCTGCGGTAGATGTCCAGCTGGGTGACCGACGCGGCCCGCTCCCGCACCGCCGTGCCCAGACAGTCGGCGCCCGTGTCACCGCCTCCGACGATGACCACGTGCCGTCCCTGAGCCGACAGCGGCGACCTCTCCACGTCGCCCTCGCAGACCCGGTTGGCCAGCGGCAGGTACTCCATCGCCTGGTGGATGCCCGCGAGTTCACGCCCCGGCACCGGCAGCTCCCGCCACGCCGTCGCCCCCGTGGCGATCACCACGGCGTCGTAACGGCTCCGCAGCTCCGCCGCGTCCACGTCCCGCCCCACCGTGGTCGACGTGCGGAACCGCGTCCCCTCGGCCCGCATCTGCTCGATGCGCCGCTCCAGATGGTGCTTCTCCATCTTGAACGCGGGAATGCCGTAACGCATCAGCCCGCCGATCCGGTCGTCCCGCTCGTACACCGCGACCGTGTGCCCGGCCCGCGTGAGCTGCTGCGCGGCGGCCAGCCCGGTGGGACCCGAGCCGATGACGGCGACCGTCCGCCCGGACAGCCGGTCCGGCGGGGCCGGCGCAGCGAACCCGTCCTCCCACGCCCTGTCTGCGATGGCGCACTCGACGTTCTTGATGGTGACCGCCGGCTGGTTGATGGCGAGCACGCAGCCGGCCTCGCACGGCGCCGGGCACAGCCTCCCCGTGAACTCGGGGAAGTTGTTCGTGGCGTGCAGCCGCTCCGCCGCCGCCCGCCAGTCCTCCCGGGACACCAGGTCGTTCCACTCCGGGATGAGGTTGCCCAGCGGACAGGCCTCGTGGCAGAACGGCACCCCGCAGTCCATGCACCGGTCGGCCTGCGTGCTGACGATCGGCAGCAGGCCCCCCGGGACGTACACCTCGTCCCAGTCGCGGACCCGCTCCTCCACCGGCCGCCGCGGCCACTCCTCGCGGGGCGTGGTGAGGAAACCCTTGGGATCTGCCATGGCCGTCTTCCTTGCGTGCGCGGGGGACAGGCCGTGCGTCGTCGGGCGGCACTCCTGCGCACACGATACGTCCGCCCACCCCGCCCCGCAGCGTGCCGGACACGGTCCGTACGGAGCCCGTCCGATGAGGGCGGGCGCGTCGGCCGGTGGGTGCGGGCGCCTTCGCCGGCGGGCGGCTCAGCCGGTGAGCGCCAGGAGGTACGCCAGCGCGGCCCCGGCCGAGGCGAGGGCGCGGACGTGGTTCCACCGCGTCCACCCCCGCACGTACTCCGGCCAGTAGGCGGCCGCCTCCGCACCGCCCGCGTCGAGCCGGGCCAGCCGCTCGTTGCGGGGTATGTTCGCCACCACGGTCAGCCCGAACGATCCGCACAGGAACAGCACGCCGCCCACCACCGACGCGACCGCCCCCTCGTCCGGCCACGTCACGAGCGTTGCCACCGTGAGCACCGCGCTGAGCAGCGTCGTGCCGAGGAACACCGCCATGAACGGCGGCCGCACCGCCGCCACGTTGACCGCCTGCATCGCGGCCACGCCCCGCGCCGGCGGCAGCGCCGCCAGCCCTCTCATCACGAACGTCGAGAACGCGCAGAACACCCCGGCCACCAGCCCGGTCCCCAGGCCGCCCAGCGCCGTCAGCACCGCGTACGGTCCGTCGCCCATGTCCTCACCCCCGTCACCCTCGTCTTCCGTCCGGAACCCTCTCCCGGCCGCCGGCACCACCACCGGTGACACCACCATCAGTCAACGCGCCGCCGCCGCGCCGGGCCATGGCCGAGCGGCGCGCACCCATGCGCGAGCGTCCACGCCCGCCGGCCGTCCGCGGTGCCCTGCCCTCCCCGGCGCTTCCGGGTCCGCCCGGTACGTGCCGCATCATGGCCGTGTGCGACTCGAAGCGATCACCTGGGACCGGCTCGTCGACCTGCTCGCCGAACGCCTGCTGGACCTCGACACGTCCGACGGCGGGCCCTGGCCCCGCGTCGCCCTCGACGGCGCCCCGGCCGCCCGCCCGGGAGACCTCGCCGAACGGGTCGCCGAGGCGCTGCGCGTCCGAGGCCGCCCGAGCCTGGTCGTCGGCACGGCGGGCTTCCTGCGCCCCGCCTCGGTCCGGCTGGAGTACGGCCACCAGGACCTGGAGTCCTACTACAGCGGCTGGTACGACACCGGCGCCCTCTGGCGCGAGGTGTTCGACCCGCTGAGCCCCGGCGGCAGCGGCCGGGTGCTGCCCGACCTGTGGGACCCGGTCACCGACCGCGCGACCCGCAGCGCGTATGCCGAACTGCCGCCCGGCGGTGTGCTGTTGCTGCACGGTCCGCTCCTCCTGCACCACTGGTTCCCCTTCGATCTGACCGTCCACGTCCTTCTCTCACCCGGCGCCTTGCGCCGCCGCACCCCCGAGCCCGAGCACTGGACCTTGCCCGCCTTCGAGCGCTACGAGCAGGAAACCGACCCGGCCGGCACCGCCGACGTGCTCGTGCGCGCCGACGACCCTCGCCACCCCGCCTGGCGCGGCTGAGGCCACGGTGAACAGCGTGGCCGGGACCGAGAGCGCGGCGCCGTCCGCTGCGGGTGCCGTCCGCGGGCGGCCCGGCGACAATGAAGGGCGTCGGGACTCGCGGCGCGCCCCGCGCCGCGCCGGCCGTCCGGCACCGGGAGGTACCTCATGACCACCGCCGGAGACATCATGCACCGCGGCGCCCAGTGGATCCCCGCGCACGAAACCCTCGACCGAGCGGCGCAGTTGATGCGCGAACTGAACGTCGGCGCGCTGCCCATCAGCGACGAGAACGAACGGCTCTGCGGCATCCTCACCGACCGCGACATCGTCGTCGGCTGCGTCGCCATGGGCCACGACCCCGCCAAGGTCACTGCGGGTGAGATGGCCAAGGGCACACCGCGCTGGATCGAGTCCGACGCCGACGTCGACGACGTCCTCACCGAGATGCGCACCCACCAGATCCGCCGGCTGCCCGTCATCGACGACAAGCGTCTCGTCGGCATGATCAGCGAGGCCGATCTGGCCCGGCATCTGACGGGCGAACAGATCGCCGCCTTCGCCGAGAGCGTCTACGCCCGGTCCGCCTCCGGCTGACACCGCCGCTCGCGGCCGGTGCCGGCCACGGCGGGCGTCACAGCCACCCGCTGCGCCGGAACGCCCGGTACAGCAGCACGCACGCCACGGATATCACCCCGACGACCATGCCGTAGCCGTACCGCCAGTGCAGCTCCGGCATGTGGTCGAAGTTCATGCCGTACATTCCGCACACCATGGTCGGCACCGCGACGATCGCCGCCCATGCGGTGATCTTGCGCATGTCCTCGTTCTGGGCGACCGTGACCCGCGCCAGGTGGGCCTGGAGGATCGAGTTGATCAACTCGTCGAACGACGCTATCTGCTCCGTCGCCCGCTGCAGATGGTCGGCGACGTCCCGGAAGTACGCCTGTATGTCCGGGGCGACCACCCGGCTCGGCCGGGTGGCGAGCTCCTCCAGCGGCCGGCCCAGCGGCACCACCGCCCGCTTCAGCTCCAGCAGTTCACGCTTGAGCTGGTAGATACGTCCCGGGTCGACCCGGGCGCCGTGCTCCGCGAACACCTCCGTCTCGACCAGGTCCATGTCCTCCTGGACCGAGTCGATCACGCGCAGATAGTCGTCGACGACCTGGTCCGCGACCGCGTGCAGCACCGTGGACGGGCCCTGCGCCAGCCGCACCGGGTCGGCCTCCAGCCCTTCACGCAGCGGGCCCAGCGACCCGTGCCGGCCGTGCCGCACCGTCACCACGAAGTCCTGGCCGACGAACACCATGATCTCTCCGGTGTCCACCACCTCGCTGGTCGCGGTGAGTTCCTCGTGCTCGACGTAGCAGACGGTCTTGAGCACGGCGAACAGCGTCTCTCCGTACCGCTCCAGCTTCGGCCGCTGGTGCGCCTCCACGGCGTCCTCCACCGCCAGCGGATGCAGGTCGAACAGCTCGGCGATGCCGGCGAACTCCCGGCTCGTCGGCTCGTGCAGCCCCAGCCACACGAATCCGTCCCCGCTCTCGCGGACCCGCTTGACGGCCTCCGCGACGTCCCCGGGCACGGAGACCCGGTAACCGTCGCGGTAGGTCACGCAGTTGACCACCGAGGAGCCCAGCGGGGAGCGGGCCGGGTGACTCAGATCCACCCGGGGACGCCGGCGCGCCAGGCCGCGCAGCCTGCCCACGCGGCCGAGACCGGTGACCTTCCTCAGATTCACTGCCCTGGACATGTGGCTCCCCCTCGTGGATCCCCCGTGCCGCGCTTCCTCGTCGGCCTGCCGGGCCAGTCTGCCAGCGACCGGCCGACCGCGTACGGGCCTGTGGAAACGCCACGTTCCGTTTGGTTCCCGCCTGTGGAAAACGGGGCCCGGAGCCCGCCCGGACGTGCGTCCCCCTCGATCCCGCACCTGTCCGACCCGTACCTCAGCCCGCATCTCGGTCCCGCATCCCGGGCCCGTGCCTCAGTCCCGCACCGACGGCCGTGCCCCCACCCGCTCCACCGCCGCGGCACCCGCCCGGCAC
>MUNG01000293.1 GCA_002154585.1 Streptomyces pseudogriseolus | reverse complement strand
GGGCGGGGCGCGTCGGGGAGGTCGAAGAGTTCGGTGCCGTTCTCGTCCCGGAAGGTGACGAGGCGGGTCCTCAGGCGTTCGAACGCCTCGCGGAGCCGGGTGAGTCCGGCCCAGGTCTGCATGTCCTTCACGGACGCGGGACCGAACGCGGCGAGGTAGCGCAGCACGGTGGCGTTCGGGGCCTGCGCGGGTTCGGCGGGTCTGCCCAGCCAGCGCTCGGCGGTGGTCAGCCGCACCTGGCCACTGCGGCCCCACAGCCCGCGCGGGGTGATCTGCACGAGCGGCAGCTTGCAGCGGGCGGCGACGGAGAGGGCCTGCGGGTCGGCGTCCGGCCAGTCTTCCAGGAGCGCCTCGCGCAGCTCCTTCATGGTGCGCGGCTCCTCCTCGACGAGGGCGCGGGCCCGGACGGCGAGGCGGTCCAGGTCGACACCGGCGAGCCCGGCGCGGAAGTGGTGCAGCTCCCGGTCGCGGGCGGCCTGCACCAGAGGTCGCAGGGTGAGGCAGTCGTCGGCGGTGTGGGTGTGGATGGTGGACCGCAGGGTGACGATCCGGACCACCTCGCGGTCGGCGAGGGGCCGGGACAGCGCCTCCGGGGTGAAGCCGTCGAGACGGGCGGCGAGCGCGTAGTACGGCGGCTTGACGTTCTGCGCCTGGAGACCGAGCAGGTGCTCGACGGCAGCCGTCGCGGACATCGGGGAGCGGCTCAGCAGGAGCTGCCGGGCCAGGGTGGCCCGGCTCAGCGCGCGGGGGCCGAGGACGGGCGGCGACGGCGGGGCGGTGGTCCGCTGCGACTTCGTCATGGGGGCACGGTAGCGAGGAAGTAGGCCGAAGTCTGTCCTCTTTCCCCCTCCCGGACAGTTGCCCCATTCCTGGACAGGACCGGCGGAGAGTAACGCCGTGGGCGTCCGGCGGCGCTGAACATCTGGGGCCGGACACCGGCCCCGCGCGCACGACATCCCCCCACGAAGGAAAGACCCCATGACTTCCTCCGCCCCCTCCCCCGACGACCACCCGGTCTACGACAGACTCGTGCGCGAGCGCGGTGACGTCGTGGCCGAGGTCCGCGAGGTGGCCGAGCGGACCCAGTTCGAGGTCCGCCAGGCGCTGGCGGGCACGATCCGTCCCCGCCCGCCGCAGACGGGCCCCCGCCAGCAGCAGGGCCCGGGCGGCCCGCGCCACCCCCAGGCGGGGCCGCGTCAGCCGCAGGGCGGGGTACGCCAGCAGGCGGGCGGGCCTCGGCAGGAACAGGGGGCTGGGCTGCCGCAGAGGCAGGGCGGCGAACCCTCGCAGGAACCGGGGCAGGGCCACGGGCTTCCGCAGCGACAGGGCGCCGACGCGCAGGGTCCGGGTCCTGGCCCCGGTCAGACGCAGGGCCCCGGCTCCCACCCGCAGGAGGACGGATTCGGACAGCAGCGTCCGGGGCTGCCGCAGAGGCAGGCGCCCGGTCACGGACCCGGCGGGCAGGCACAAGGCCCCGGTCCGCAGGGACCCGGTCCGCAGGGACCCGGCCCGCGTCCGCAGGAGGGCGAGCCGGGGCAGTAAGGGCCGGGACAGTAGGCGAGGCCGGCGGCCCCGGCGTTACGTTCCCCCTGGTCCGATTGCCGAGCCGCTCCCCGGGGCACTCGGTGCGCCGTGTACGAGGAACGGCGTTCAGGGCCGCGCAAGGTCCTCCTGACCGGGTGGTTCAGCTTTCGGGACGGGGAGGCGACCGCCGGGGACGTGCTGGCCCTGCGGCGGGTCGAGACGGTGCTGCTCGGCTCCGGTACGGCGTACGACGTCGCCTGGAGCCCCGGTTTCCGGCCGGACGCGCTGCACCTCGACGACGTACGGCCCCACGACTACTCGCACCTCGTGTTCGTGTGCGGGCCGCTGCACGGGCCGCAGGTGGAGGAGTTGCACCGGCGGTTCGCGCACTGCGTGCGGATCGCCGTGGGGACGTCGGTCATCGACCCCGGCGAGCCGGCGGTCACCGGGTTCCACCGGGTGCTGGCCCGGGACGCGCCCGGCAGCCCGCCGACCGAGGACCTGGCCGCCCGCGCCCCCGACGTGCCGCCGCGGCCGGTGGTCGGGGTGATCCTGACCCACGGACAGCACGAGTACGGGGCGCAGCGCCGGCACGCGGAGGTCGCCGAGCGGGTGACGCACTGGCTGGCCGGGAAGGACTGCGCCCGGCTGGAGCTGGAGACGCGGCTGGACACAAGGGACTGGCATCTGAACGCCACGCCGGCGCAGGTGCAGTCGGTGCTGGCGCGGCTCGACCTGGTCGTCTCCGACCGGCTGCACGGGCTGGTGCTGGCGCTGCGGGTCGGCACGCCGGTGATCGCGATCGACCCGGTGGCGGGCGGCGCAAAGGTGGCGGCGCAGGCGCGGGCCTGCGGGTGGCCGGCGCTGCTGCCGGCGGAGCAGGTGGACGGGCGGCGGCTGGACCGCTGGTGGGACTGGTGCCTGACGTCGGGCCGGGTGGCCGCGCGGCAGGCGCGCGAGACGTTCCGCGAGGGCCGGCTGCCGGACGGCGCGGACCGTCTGCTGGAGGCGCTCACGTCCCACGCGGGCGCCGGTCACGGCGCCGGTTAGGCCGTCCGTCCGCCGGGCACCCGGACCGCACGTCCACCCTGGCGGTGCGTTGGAGGAGAGACGGTGTCCCTCGGTCGGCTCCCTGAACACGAACAGCACATCCTCGACGAGATCGAGCGGTCGCTGCGGCGCGACCGCCGTCTCAACCGGCTGATGCGAGGCCGCCGTGCCCGCCGCGGCCCCGACTGGAAGCGGGTCGCGGGCCGGATCACCCGCTGCGAGCCGCGCGGCCGGACCGTCGCCCTGCTGGTCGCGGTGTCGGCGGCCCTGGTGGTGACCGGTGTCGTCACGGCGGCCCCGTGGGCGCTCTGGGTGTTCGTCACGGTGTGGCCGGTGACGCTGTTCGCGGCGTTCCGGCTGCTGTCCCGGTGGTCGGGCGACGCGGGCGGTGGCGGCCCGCGCCGCATGCGGTGAGCGCCGGCCGCCGTCAGCCCGTGTAGCGCCGGGCCTTCGACGCGCGCTGGACGGGTTCCAGGAGGCGCAGGCGGCTCTCCACCTCGGCGGGGAGCACACGGCGTTCGCGCAGGATCCAGGGGAGGGCGGCCGCCGCCTCCGTGAAGGCGAGGAGCGACGTCGTGTCGCGCGGGACCGTGCGGGCCAGATCGACCGTGCGGCGCAGGGCGGGGCCGACCGGGCGGCGGAGCCAGGTGAACCACAGGGTGTTGCGGATGCCGTGCCGGCGGCGCAGGGTCGCGTCCCGCGCTTCGGACGCCTGGTGGTGGATCGTGAGATGGTCGGCGTAGACGAGCCACCAGCCGTCGGCGGCGAGGTCGACGGCGAGCAGTTCCTCCTCCCCGCCGAGCCACAGCTTGGGGTGGAAGCCGCCCGCCTTTCGGAAGGCGTCCGTCCGCAGCACGGTCGCCGCGGCGAGGAAGGAGCCGAGGGCGGGTCCGGGCAGCCACGGCGGTCCCGGCACGGGCGACTCGCGCAGCTCGCAGACGATCGGATCCTCGGTGCCGTGCGGCTCGACGACGATACGCGCGGTGACGGAGACCACGGCGGGGTGCCGGTCGAGCAGGTCGGCGGCGCCGGCCAGGGAGCCGGGCGCCCACCAGGAGTCGTCGTCGCAGAAGGCGACGTACGGGGTAGTGACGTCACGGACGGCCAGGTTGCGGCCGACCGCGCCGAGGTTGCGGCCGGGGCGCAGCAGCCGGACCTCGGGGTGGTGGCGGGCGACCGCGTCGGCGGTGCCGTCGGTGGAGCCGTTGTCGGTGACGATCACCTCGGGCCGTTCGGGGAGTTCGGCGAGCCGGTCGAGGGTGCGCAGCAGTTCCCGGCGGCGGTTGTGCGTGATGACGACGACGGTCGTGCGGAGGTCGGTCATGCGGTCGCCCCTTCGGTCTCCAGCAGGCGGACGGCACGCTCCACGTGCGGGGGCAGCGGCCGGCGGGCGCGCAGGGCGGCGGGCAGCAGGGCGAGCGTCTGGCGCAGGGCGCGCCGGGCGGTGGTGTCGGCGCGGGCCTCGGCGGCGAGGGCGCCGGTGCGGGCGAGGGCGTGGCGGACGGGGCGGCGCAGCCATGCGGTGAGCACCTCGTTGCGGCGCTGCTGGGCGGGCCGGCCGGGGCGTCCGGAGGTGGCCGGGTGGTGGTGGGCGACGACGTCGGGGCAGTGGGTGACGCCCCAGCCGCGGGCGGCGAGGTCGTAGGCGAGGCAGGTCTCCTCGCCGCCGAAGAACAGCACCCGGTGGAAGCCGCCCGCGTCGAGGTAGGCGCTGCGGCGGACGACGGAGGCGCAGGCGAGGAAGCCGAGCACCTGGACGCCGGGGAGGTCGGTGGCGGGGCCGAGCGGGGAGCGGGCGAGGAGGTCGTTGAGCGGGTCGGGGGCGTTCTCGGGGCCGACGAGGGTGCGGGCGGCGATCAGTCCGAGCCGGGGGTGCGCGTCGAACAGGTCGGCGGCGCGGGCGAGCGCGCCGGGCGCCCACCAGGAGTCGTCGTCGGCGAACGCGACGTACGGGGTGTCCAGGGCGCGGGCCCCGTGGTTGCGGGCGAGGGCGCCGTGGTTGCGGGACAGGGCGAGGACCCGTACGTGGGGAAAGTCCTGGGCGACCATGGCGCGGGTGCCGTCGGTGGAGGCGTTGTCGGCGANNGGTCGCCGAGGTGCCGCAGGGTGACCGCGAGACGTTCCCTGCGGTCGCGGGTGGCGATGACGACGCCGACGCGGGCGTGGCCGGTCATGGGGCGGACTCCTCGGGGGCGGGCAGACGGTGCAGGGCGTCCAGCACCTCGTCGGGGGTGACGCGCAGCAGCGCGGGGTCGGGGCGGCGGGCGTGCGGGTCGCCCTCGGGGCCGTGCCA
>MUNG01000292.1 GCA_002154585.1 Streptomyces pseudogriseolus | reverse complement strand
GGGCGCGCGCCGACCTCCTCCGTGACGTTGTCCACGATGACGTCGATCGCGCGCATGCGCTCGACCACGCCCATCCCGCCCAGCGGACCCTCCTCGGGCAGCATCACGGGGGTACGCCCGGTGAGGGCGAGCGGCTCCCACGACGTGGAGAGCATCATCGGCTCGCCGGCCTCCCGGAAGAGGTACTTCGTGCGCATCACGCGGTCCCCCGGGTCGATGCCCAGCCGCTGGGCGATCGACGCGCCCGCGTCGACCTGCTCGCTGCTGGACTCCCAGGTGCCACGCACGCCGATGTCGGCCTGCTCCTGCCGGAACGGCGTCGCCCCGCGCTCCGGGCGGAACCCGGAGCGGGCGACCCGCCGCGGCACGGGCCGCTCCCGCACATACGTCCCCGATCCCGAGCGGCCCTCGACGAGCCCCTCGGCCATCAGCACCTTGCGCGCCTCCAGCGCGACCGTGTCCGAGACGCCGTACTCCTCGCGGATGCGGGCCTGGGAGGGGAGCCGGGTGTGGGGCGGCAGCTGACCGTCGACGATCTTCTTGCGGAGATCACCCGCGACGCGCAGGTACGCCGGCTGCTCACCGAATGTCACTGGCCGCTCCCATCAGGTTGTACAGACAGCAACAGGGTGGCAACCCTGGGTTGTCCGAAGCAAGCAAAGGCCAGAGAATCACTCGATGTGATGAGTTCTGCCGCGGGAGGGCTTTACGCAGGCAGTTTCTCCCCGCTATGGCGGCGCTCACACCTCCATCTCACCGGCGTCCGGCTCCTGCTCCATCTCCTCGTCGTAAGCGGGCGGTGAAGTGGCCAGCCCCAAAGCTTCGCGCACCGTGATGGAGAGGGAGGGGTCGGTCGCGTCCCAGGCCTCCTCCTCACGGATCCAGTAGGAGTCCGGGTCGGCGGTGCCCGCCGCCCGCTTACGACGAGGAGATGG
>MUNG01000291.1 GCA_002154585.1 Streptomyces pseudogriseolus | reverse complement strand
GGCGGCGGCAAGCTGCGGCCGCCAACCGCGAGCGCGCGGCCGAATGGCGGCGGTCGCGATGCCGCTAGCCGCGGGCATTCGTGCCTCCCCCAGTGCCTTGAGGGCCTGGGAGGTACCCCCAGGGCGATGGGGGTACCTCCCGCTCGAGCGAAGCCGAGAGTGGGGGAGGGTGGGCGCGGCGGCACCTCGTTGGCGCCGAGGTGCGCGAACACCCCCCGGCCCGCACCAACGCCGGGTACCTACGAAGCACCGGGTGCATCCCCCGGGGGTCCGCTCCCGCGCCGGTGCACAACAAGCGCCGGGCGTGCAGCCACCCCGAGGGTGACCTGCATCAACGGCGCTCGAGGACACACCCCTCCCCACCCCACCCCCGGAGGGAAACCGCACGCGCTCTGAGAGACTGTCCGGGATGAAAGAGACAGCTGACCCGCACGGCGCCCAGCTCCGAGCCCGCGCTGTGATCGATCTGGCCGCCGTGCGGGCCAACGTCCGCACGCTGCGTGAGCGCGCCTCCCGCGCCGCCCTGATGGCCGTCGTCAAGGCCGACGGATACGGGCACGGCGCGGCCCCCTGCGCCCGTGCGGCCGTGGCGGCCGGTGCGACCTGGCTGGGCACCGCCACGCCGCAGGAGGCGCTGGCGCTGCGGGCGCCGGGGTCCGGGGTGCCGGACGACGTCCGGGTCATGTGCTGGCTGTGGACGCCCGGCGGGCCCTGGCGTGAGGCGATCGAGGCCGATGTCGACGTCTCGGTGGGCGGGCTGTGGGCGCTGGACGAGGTCACCTCGGCCGCCCGGCAGGCCGGCCGCCCCGCGCGGGTGCAGCTCAAGGCGGACACCGGGCTCGGGCGCGGCGGCTGCCAGCCCGGGGACTGGGCCGAGCTGGTCGCGGGCGCGCGGCGCGCGGAGGCCGAGGGGCTGCTGAAGGTCACCGGGCTGTGGTCGCACTTCGCCTGCGCCGACGAGCCCGGGCATCCCTCGATCGCCGCTCAGCTGGTCACGTTCCGGGAGATGGTGGCGTACGCCGAGGCGCGGGGCGTGGAGCCCGAGGTGCGGCACATCGCCAACTCGCCCGCGACCCTGACGCTGGAGGAGAGCCACTTCGACCTGGTGCGGCCCGGCATCGCGATGTACGGCGTCTCGCCCAGCCCCGCGATCGGCACGCCGACGGAGCTCGGGCTGCGGCCCGCGATGACCCTGACGGCGTCGCTGGCGCTGGTGAAGAACGTGCCGGGCGGACACGGGGTCAGCTACGGGCATCATTACGTGACGCCCGGGGCCACCACCCTCGGGCTGGTGCCGCTCGGGTACGCCGACGGCATCCCGCGGCACGCCTCGTCCGCGGGGCCCGTCATGGTCGAGGGGAAGTGGCGGACCGTCGCCGGGCGGGTCGCGATGGACCAGTTCGTGGTGGATCTGGGCGGTGACGAGCCCGGTCCCGGGGCCGAGGCGGTGCTGTTCGGGCCCGGTGACCGGGGTGAGCCCACCGCGGAGGACTGGGCGCAGGCGTCCGGGACCATCGCGTACGAGATCGTCACCCGGATCGGCAGCCGCGTCCCGCGCGTGTATGTGAACGGGGAACAGAGCGGGTAGGCGCCCTGCGTGGGGTCCGGGGAAGAGGAGCGGTACGTGAGCGAGAGCAGTGCGCAGGCCGTGACGGCCGCGTCCGCCGGGGGATGGCGCCGGGCGACCGGTGTCGCGGGCCTCGCGATAGGCGTGCTGGCCACCGGGGCCGCCGCCGGCGTGGCCATAGAACGGATGACGGTCGGGCGCGGCATGCGCCGCAAGGCCCGGATGGTGCTGGACTCGGCGGGGCCGTACGGGTCCCTGCGGGGGACGCCCGGCAGGGCGTACGCCGACGACGGGACCGAGCTGTACTACGAGGTCGACGAGGTCGAGGGCGAGGCGGAGAGCGGCAGGCGGCGGCGGTTGTTCGGGCGGCGGGCGCCCGCGCCGGTGACCGTGGTGTTCAGTCACGGGTACTGCCTCAACCAGGACTCCTGGCACTTCCAGCGGGCCGCCCTGCGGGGTGTGGTGCGGACCGTGCACTGGGACCAGCGCAGTCACGGGCGGTCGGCGCGGGGCGCCGCGCAGACGGAGCGCGGGGAGCCGGTGACCATCGAGCAGCTCGGGCGGGATCTGAAGGCCGTCGTCGACGCCGCCGCGCCCGAGGGGCCGCTGGTGCTCGTCGGGCACTCCATGGGCGGGATGACCGTGATGGCGCTCGCCGACCAGTTCCCCGAGCTGATCCGGGAGCGGTGTGCCGGGGTCGCTCTGGTGGGGACGTCGTCGGGGCGGCTGGGCGAGGTCAACTTCGGGCTGCCGGTGGCCGGGGTCAACGCGGTGCGGCGGGTGCTGCCCGGGGTGCTGAAGGCGCTGGGGCAGCGGGCCGAGCTGGTCGAGAAGGGGCGGCGGGCGACCGCCGATCTGTTCGCCGGGGTCATCAAGCGCTACTCGTTCGCCTCCCGGGACGTCGATCCCGCCGTCGCCCGGTTCGCCGAGCGGATGATCGAGTCCACGCCCATCGACGTGGTGGCCGAGTACTACCCGGCCTTCGACAGTCACGACAAGGCGGAGGCGCTGGCGCACTTCGCGGACCTGCCGGTGCTGGTGCTCGCGGGGGTGGGCGATCTCGTCACCCCGAGCGAGCACAGCGAGGCCATCGCCGATCTGCTGCCCGGGGCCGAGCTGGTGCTGGTGCCGGACGCCGGGCACCTGGTGATGCTGGAGCATCCCGAGCAGGTGACCGACCGGCTCGCCGACCTGCTGGTCCGCGCGGGCGCGGTGCCCGCAGGGGCTACCGTGGGTGGCTATGGAAGCAGCAGCACCGCACAGCACCGCTGAACTGACCGTCACCTCCCCCGAGCAGATGCGCGACCTCGGCCGGCGCCTCGCCAAGCTGCTGCGCGCGGGCGATCTCGTGCTGCTCTCCGGTGAGCTGGGGGCCGGCAAGACGACCCTGACGCGCGGGCTCGGCGAAGGGCTCGGGGTGCGGGGCGCGGTGACCTCGCCGACGTTCGTCATCGCCCGGGTGCACCCCTCGCTGGGGGACGGTCCGCCGCTGGTGCACGTCGACGCCTACCGGCTGTCCGGCGGGCTCGACGAGATGGAGGATCTGGACCTCGACGTCTCGCTGCCCGAGTCGGTGGTCGTCGTGGAGTGGGGCGAGGGCAAGGTCGAGGAACTGACCGAGGACCGGCTGCATGTGGTGATCCACCGGGCGGTCGGCGACACGACCGACGAGGTGCGGCACGTGACCGTGCGGGGGATGGGCGCCCGCTGGGCCGGGGCCGGGCTGGGGCCGCTGTCCGCCTGAGTGTTCCGACAAGGCGTCGGCACAGTGTTGCGTCCGCGGCGTCCCGCGTGGTCACATGGTGTCCAGCTCATGGTTAGGTATGCCTAACCAGCTCCCAGCGTTCAGGAGGCGTCCATGCCGGCCGTCCCGAGCAGTGAGTCCACGCCGCGACCGGTGCCCATGCGCGACCTGCTGGCCGCCTGCGCCGCTGCCGCCGCCGTCTCCACGCCGCCGCCCGCCCCCGAGCCGCCACGGGAGGAGACGGCTGTACGGCGGGAGGCCGCGTAGGTCACGGCACCACGACGACCGTGCGGCCGATCGTCGCGAACCGCCACATCGCCGTGCCGTCCGCCCGTGTTTCCCGGATGCCGCCCGTGCGCTCCCGTGGGTCCAGGACGGGCGCCGAGCCGTCGACCGCCGCGCTGAACCCGATCACCGTGCCGTCCACGCTCGCGAAGCGCACCACGTGTTCGACGGGGACGCCGTCCGAGCCGGTGACCTTCCCCGAGCGGGACGTCACCCGGTAGGAGCCCGGTGCCGGGTCCACCGTGCTGGGGCTCACGCCGAACGTGCGGCGCACCGTGTTGTTGTCGTTCACCAGCCACACCCGGTCCCGGCGCAGCGAGTACACGACCCGCTGCCCCAGCCCCGAGCGCGGGGGCAGCGCGGCCGGGTGGGTGCCGCGGGGCGCCGTCGCCGCGGGGGCGGGGGTGCCCGGCGTCCGCCGGCCCAGGTCGGGCGGGACCGTCTCCGCGGCCCGGTAACCGAGATAACCGACCGTCGCGAGGGCCGCCGCGGTCAGCCCCGCCACGATCATCGAGCTGGTCCCCGCCATCGCCGTCACCTCTGTCCTGATCCGTGCGGATGTGACGCGACCGTAGCAGTCGGTGACCGTCCGGCCGGTGCGGCCGTGGGCGGGGCGTCGGAGCCGTAGGCTGTTTGCGTGCTCTTGCTCGCTCTGGATACCGCCACCCCCGCCGTCACCGTCGCGCTGCACGACGGCGACGACGTCATCGCCTCGTCGAGCCAGGTGGACGCCCGCCGCCACGGTGAACTGCTGCTCCCGGCCGTCGACCGGGTGCTCGCCGAGGCCGGTCTGCGGCTCGACGCCGTCACCGGGATCGTGGCCGGCACCGGCCCCGGCCCCTACACCGGTCTGCGGGTCGGCCTGATGACCGCCGACACCTTCGGGCTCGCCCTCGGCGTGCCCGTGCACGGTGTGTGCACGCTGGACGGCCTGGCCTACGCGGCCGACCTGGACGGCCCCTTCGTGGTGGCGACCGACGCCCGCCGCAAGGAGGTCTACTGGGCGCGGTACGCCGACTCCCGCACCCGCCTCACCGACCCGGCCGTCGACCGGCCCGCCGACATCGCCGGCCAGGTCGCGGGCCTGCCCGCGGCCGGCGCGGGCGCCCTGCTCTACCCGGACGTCTTCCCCCAGGCGCACGAGCCGGAGCACGTGAGCGCCGCCGCCCTCGCCCGGCTGGCCGTGGAGCGGCTGAAGGCGGGCGAGGAGCTGCCCGCGCCCCGGCCGCTGTACCTGCGGCGGCCCGACGCCCAGGTGCCCAAGAACTACAAGGTGGTCACCCCCAAGTGACGGGAGCCGAGACGGTGGAGCTGCGCGAGATGCGCTGGTGGGACATCGACCCCGTGCTGGAGCTGGAGCGCGACCTCTTCCCCGAGGACGCGTGGTCGCGCGGCATGTTCTGGTCCGAGCTGGCCCACTCCCGCGGGCCCGGGGCGACCCGGCGCTACGTCGTCGCCGAGGAGGGCGGCCGGATCGTCGGCTACGCCGGCCTGACCACCTCCGGCGCGGAGGGTGACGACGGCGCCGCCCCGGCGGCCGACGTCCAGACCATCGCGGTCACCCGCGACCACTGGGGCACCGGGCTCGGCTCCCGGCTGCTGACGGAGCTGCTGCGCGCGGCCACGGCGTTCGAGTGCGCCGAGGTGATGCTGGAGTGCCGCGTCGACAACGTCCGCGCCCAGAAGCTCTACGAGCGCTTCGGCTTCGAGGTCATCGGGGTCAGGCGCGGCTACTACCAGCCGGGCAACGTGGACGCGCTGGTCATGCGCTTGACCGACCCGTCCGCCTCCGTGACCCGGACCACCCCGTGAACGGCGTACAAGGAACCGAGATCCATGGCTGACGAACCCCTGGTACTGGGGATCGAGACCTCCTGCGACGAGACCGGCGTCGGTATCGTCCGCGGCACCACCCTGCTCGCGGACGCCGTCGCCTCCAGCGTCGACGAACACGCCCGCTTCGGCGGCGTCGTCCCCGAGGTGGCGAGCCGCGCCCACCTGGAGGCGATGGTCCCCACCATCGAGCGGGCGCTGAAGGACGCCGGGGTGAGCGCCCGGGACCTCGACGGCATCGCCGTCACGGCGGGACCCGGGCTGGCCGGCGCGCTGCTGGTCGGCGTCTCGGCGGCGAAGGCGTACGCCTACGCCCTCGGCAAGCCCCTGTACGGCGTCAACCACCTCGCCTCCCACATCTGCGTCGACCAGCTGGAGCACGGGCCGCTGCCCGAGCCGACGATGGCGCTGCTGGTCTCCGGCGGCCACTCCTCGCTGCTGCTGTCCGCCGACATCACCTCCGACGTGCGCCCGCTCGGCGCGACCATCGACGACGCGGCGGGCGAGGCCTTCGACAAGATCGCCCGGGTGCTGAACCTCGGCTTCCCCGGCGGCCCCGTCATCGACCGGTACGCCCGCGAGGGGGACCCGGAGGCCATCGCCTTCCCGCGCGGCCTGACCGGCCCCCGCGACCCCGCGTACGACTTCTCCTTCTCCGGGCTGAAGACGGCCGTGGCGCGCTGGATCGAGGCCAAGCGGGCGGCGGGCGAGGAGGTGCCGGTGCGGGACGTGTCGGCGTCCTTCCAGGAGGCCGTCGTGGACGTGCTCACCCGCAAGGCCGTGCGCGCCTGCAAGGACGAGGGCGTCGACCATCTGATGATCGGCGGCGGCGTGGCCGCCAACTCCCGGCTGCGCGCCCTCGCCGAGGAGCGCTGCGAGGCCGCCGGCATCCGGCTGCGCGTGCCGCGCCCCAAGCTGTGCACGGACAACGGCGCGATGGTGGCCGCCCTCGGCGCGGAGATGGTCGCCCGCAACCGCGCGGCCTCCGACTGGGACCTCTCCGCGGACTCCTCCCTCCCGGTCACCGACCCGCACGTGCCGGGCGCCGCCCACTCCCACGACCATGTCCACGAGACCGCCCGGGAGAACCTCTACCCATGACCGTCGCGCTGATGTGGGAGGCCCGCGCGGTCCCCGGCCGCGGCCCGGACCTGCTGGCCTGGGCCGAGGAGCGGTCCCGCGAGCTGCCCCGGCGCCCGGTGCGCCGGGAGACCTTCCGCGCGCCGCAGGACCGGGTCCTGGTCATCACCTGGTGGAACGCCCCCCTCGACGCCGACCTGCCCGAGCTCCCGGAGCCGGAGAGCACGCTGGTCACGCGGGCCGTGCACCGGTGGCGGTTCGAGTCGCTGGGGAGTGTCTGAGCGTCTGTGCGGCGAGGGGCCGGTACGCCGGGGACGGTGGGGGTCCCGGCGCGGGTGAGGTACGGGCGAGGCGCGACGGCCGTGTAACGCGAATGTTTCGTCATACGTTTCGAATGTTCCGGACCGTCGCAGGTCTTCGCCCGCGCGGCTCGCGGAGATACGATCGCCGCCATGACTTCCCCGCAGCCCGCTGAGACCCGGACCCACGGGCGCAGCACGCAGACCGCGACGCTCGCCGAGATCGCCCGCGAGGCGGGTGTCTCCGCGCCGACTGTTTCGAAGGTGCTCAACGGCCGCGCCGACGTCGCCCCCGGCACCCGGTCCCGCGTCGAGCAGCTGCTGCGCACTCACGGCTACCGGCGCCGTCGCGCCGAGGCGAGCCGCTCGCCGCTCATCGACCTGGTCTTCCACGAGCTGGAGAGCGCCTGGGCGATGGAGGTCATCCGGGGCGTGGAGAACGTCGCCCGGGACGCCGGGCTGAGCGTCGTGCTGTCCGAGAGCGCGGGGCGGCTCACGCCCGGCCGCACCTGGGCCGACCAGGTCGCCGCCCGCCGCCCGCACGGCGTGATCCTGGTGCTGTCCGGCCTCGACGAGTCCGGCCGCGCGCTGCTGACCAGCCGTTCCATCCCGTTCGTGGTGATGGACCCGGCCGGCGACCCGGGTACCGACGTGCCCTCCATCGGCGCGACCAACTGGCAGGGCGGGCTCGCCGCCACCCGGCATCTGGTCGAGCTGGGCCACACCCGGATCGGCGCGATCAGCGGGCCCTCCCGGATGATGTGCAGCCGCGCCCGCGTCGACGGCTACCGCGCCGCCCTGGAGACCGCCGGGCTGCCGGTCGACCCGGAGCTGATCGTCAGCGGCGACTTCCACCACGACGCCGGCTACCGGCAGGGTCTCGCCCTGCTGCGCCGCGAGAACCGGCCCACCGCCGTGTTCGCCGGCAACGACCTTCAGGCGCTCGGGCTGTACGAGGCCGCGCGCGAGCTGGGGCTGCGGATCCCGGAGGACCTGAGCGTGGTCGGCTTCGACGACCTGCCGGTGGCCCGCTGGGTGGGCCCGCCGCTGACGACCGTACGGCAGCCGCTGACGGAGATGGCGGAGGCGGCGGCCAGGCTGGTGCTCGACCTGGGCAAGGGCGAGGACAGCTCGACGGCGACCCGGGTGGAGCTGGCGACCAGCCTGGTGGTGCGGAGCAGCACGGCCGCGCCGGCGGCGCGCTGAGCCCGCGGCCGGGTGGTTCGGAATCTGAGAATTCGACGAGAAAAACGTCCGGGGTGCGTCGGCTGTCATAATTCGGACGTACGTTCCTGCTTGTGACGGGACATCAGGGGACAAGCGGGGACAGTGACGGAGAGGACGACGCCGGGGGCGCGGACATACGGCCCGGCCGGCGCGGAAGACGGACGCTGAGAGTCGTCGGGGGTGTGCTGGCCGGGCTGCTGGTGCTGGGCGCGGGCGCGGCGGCCTGGGCCTATCTGCGGCTGGACGGGAACATCCGCGGCGTCGACATCGACCAGGCCCTGGGCGACGACCGGCCGCCCCGGGGTGCGGCCACGCCGGCCCCGTCGCCGTACGGGGACGCCTCGCCGCTGCCGGACGGGGCGCTGAACCTGCTGGTGCTCGGCTCCGACGCGCGCAGCGGCGCGGAGAACCGGGAACTGGGCGGCGGGGAGGCCGGCGGCGCCCGGTCCGACACCGCGATGGTCGTGCACCTCGACGCCGGGCGGACCTCCGCCACGGTGGTCAGCATCCCCCGCGACACCCTCGTCGACCGTCCCTCCTGCCCCCGTCAGGACGGGGGCGCGACGCGGCCGGCGTCCGGGGTCATGTTCAACACCGCGTACGAGGTGGGCGGCCCGGTGTGCGCGGTGAAGACCGTCGAGACCCTCACCGGCGTCCGCATGGACCACTACGTCGAGATCGACTTCGCCGGGTTCGCCCGCCTGGTCGACGCGCTCGGCGGGGTCACCGTGACCACCCGTCAGGACATCGACGACGACCGCAGCCATCTCACCCTCGACGCCGGCACCCACCATCTGGACGGCAGGCAGGCGCTCGGACTCGCCCGCACCCGGTACGCCGTCGGCGACGGCAGCGACCTGGGCCGGATCACGCTCCAGCAGGACCTGGTGAAGGCGCTCGTCCGGCGGGTCACCGAGCTGGACCTGCTGACGAGCCCGACCGTGCTGTTCGAGGCCGCCGACGCCCTCACGGACAGCCTCACCACCGACACCGGCCTGGACTCGCTCGGTGAACTGGTCACCTTCGCCCGCAGTCTGGGCGGGCTGACCGCCGACCGCGTCACCACGGTGACCATGCCGGTGCTGCCCGCCCCCTCCGACCCCAACCGGGTGGTCGCCGACGAGCCCGAGGCGGGGCGGCTGTGGGCCTCGCTGAAGTGACGCGAAAATACTTCCGGCCGGGTGTCGATTCTCGTGCGCGCCGTTCGACGCAGGGGTGAGAGGCCGGGAACGACCCGGCCCGCACTCCACGAGGAGCCGTCATGCCGCGCTATCTCTCCCTCATCCGGATCGACGAGAACAACGCCCCCGAGGGCGGACCCAGCCCCGATGGACGCGCTGTCCGCCGTGCCGGCGCTGCGCGGCTACCACCTGCTGCCCAGTGTCCGCGGCGACCTTCTGGCCCGCCTGGGCCGGACGGACGAGGCGCGGAAGGAGTTCGCCCGGGCGGCGGGCCTGGCGACCAACGCGCGGGAGCGGGAGATGCTGCGGAGGCGGGCGGAGGGGGCGGGCGGCTGAGCCTTTCGCACCGGCGTGCGTCAGCGCACCGGGTGGCCCAGCAGCATCGTGGGCGCGCCGGCGACGCGGGTCAGGAAGACCGTGACCGATGCCGTGCCGTGCGGCTTCGGCAGCGCCTTGCGGCGCAGTTCCTCCGGTTCGACGGCCGAGCCGCGCTTCTTGACCGTGAGGACGCCCACCTCACGCTCCCGGAGCAGGGCTTTCAGCTTCTTGACGTTGAACGGGAGCCGGTCGGTGATCTCGTAGGCGGTGGCGTACGGGGTGGGGGTCAGGGTGTCCGTGGTGACGTAGGCGATCGTCGGGTCGATCAGGCCGCCGTCGAGCATCTCGGCGACCTCGGCGACCAGGTGGGAGCGGACGACGGCGCCGTCGGGCTCGTACAGGTAGCGGCCGACGGGACGGACCTCGGGGTCGGGAAGGCCGCGGGAGACCAGGGTGTGCGGGCCCGGGAGCAGGGTCGCGCGGATCGTGCCGGGGGCGGTGCCGAACCACAGGACCGCCTCCTTCACGTCCCCGCCGTCGGAGATCCACTCCGCCTCGGCCTCGGCCGGGACCGCCTCGTGCGGGATACCGGGGGCGATCTTCAGGGCGGCGGCCCGGGACGCGTCCAGCGCCGCCCGCACCGCCCAGGACAGGGGCGGTGAGTACGCCTCCGGGTCGAAGATCCGCCCGCGCTTCGACGAGCGGCGGGCCGGGTCCACGAACACGGCGTCGTAGCCGGACGTGTCGACCTCCGTCACGTCCGCCTCGCGCACCTCGATCAGGCCGGCGAGCCCCAGGGCCTCGGCGTTGGCGCGGGCGGCGGCGGCCGCCTGCGGGTCCCGGTCCACCGCGAGCACCCGGATCCCGGCGCGCGCCAGCGCGATCGCGTCCCCGCCGATCCCGCAGCACAGGTCGGCCACCGACCGTACGCCCGCCGCCCGCAGCCGCTCCGCCCGGTACGCGGCGACGCTGCGCCGCGTCGACTGCTCGACCCCGTTCGGCGTGAAGAACATCCGCGCCGCGTCCTCCGCGCCGAACTTCGCCACCGCACGCTGCCGCAGCCGCGCCTGGCCGAGGGCCGCCGACACCAGCTCGGCGGGGTGGTCGCGGCGCAGCCGGGTCGCGACGGCGAGTTCGTGCGCGGGGTCGGTGTCGCGCACCTCGTCGAGGAGGGCGTGGCCTTCGGGGGTGAGGAGCGGGGCGAGGTCGTTCACCGGGTCATTGTGGGCCAGTCGGTGGACCGTGCGCTTCCGGCCGCGGTGTCGGGCCGGGCGGAGGCCGGGCGGCTGCGAGGATCCGGCCCCATGCGAGTAGTAGGACAAAACGATAAGAAGCAAATGAGGCCCCTGGGAGTGCGGACCGGTCTCGCGGCGCTCACGCTCGCCCTCCTCGCCTCGGGCTGCGGCAAGGACAGCGACACGGTCGAACCCGCGGGCGGCCAGCCCCTCCAGGCGCCCCCGGCCCGCGCCCTCGACTCCTACGCCGACAAGCTGCGCGCCGCGCAGGCCGCACGGGCCGCCGCGGCGAAACGCTGGGGTCTGAAGAAGGTCCCGCTGGCCGCGCCGCCGCCCCCGGCGAAGAAGCCGCGCATCACCACCCGCGACGGCTTCGAGGTCGACGGGCACGAACGGCTGGAGCTCCCGCCGGTCTTCACCACCGTCCCGGTGAAGGAGAAGGTCGTCTTCCTCACCATCGACGACGGCGCCGAGAAGGACCCCGAGTTCCTGCGGATGATGACCGAACTGAAGGTGCCCTACAGCGCGTTCCTCAGCGACTACCTCGTCGAGGAGGACTACGGCTACTTCAAGGACATGCAGAAGCGAGGTGTGGCCCTGCACAACCACACCCTCCACCACCCCTACCTGCCGGCCCTCTCGCGCAGCAAGCAGACGCGCGAGATCTGCGGCATGCAGGACGTCATCGAGAAGCACTACGGCACCCGCCCGGTCCTCTTCCGCCCGCCCTACGGCAACTACGACAGGACGACCCTGCGCGCCGCCAAGAGCTGCGGCATCACGCACGTCCCGCTGTGGAACGCGGAGGTCTTCGTCGACCACTGGGAGTACCGCGAGTGGGACCGGGAGATCCACCCCGGCGACATCGTGCTCACCCACTTCCGGGGCCGGGACGACTGGGACGGCACCATGCGGGACATGGTCCGCCGCTTCCTCGACAAGGTCACGGCCGAGGGGTACGCCGTGGCCCGACTGGAGGACTACCTGTGAGGCGGCGGCGCGGGACCCTTCCGGCCGTGCCCGCGGCCCTCGCCCTGCTCGCCGCGACCGCCGGATGCGCGGCCCCGGCCGGCGCGGGAGACGTGTCGTCCCGCGCCGCGGGGACGGCGACCGCCGTCGCCCCCGCGCCCCTCCCGCCGGTCGTCGACCACGTCACCACCGACGACCCCGTCGTCTTCCTCACCTACGACGACGGCGCCGAACGCGACCCCCGCTTCATCGACCTGGTGCGGGACCGCAGGCTGCCGGTCGGCATGTTCCTCACCGACAGCGTGACGGGCCCCGGCTACGGCCACTTCGCCCGCCTCCGCGCGGTCGGCGCCACCCTCCAGAACCACACCCTCGACCACCCGGCCCTGCCCGGCCTGCCCCTCGCCGCCCAGCGCGCGCAGATCTGCGGCCAGCAGCGCAAACTCGCCGCCCGCTTCGGCGTCCGCCCCCGCCTCTTCCGCCCGCCCTACGGCCGGTACGACACCGCGACCCTCCGCGCCGCCGCCGAGTGCGGCATCGCCGCGGTGGTCCTGTGGCGCGTGACCCTGGAACCCGACGGCCACCTCACCTACCGTCACGGCCCCCGCCGCCTGATCCCCGGTGACATCATCGCCGTCCCCTCGGGCGAGGCCCCGCCCTTGAGCCTGGCGGAGCGAACGGCGCGGCTGCTGGGGGAGCTGGAGAAGCGGGGGCTGGAGGCGGGACGCCTCGAGGACCACGTAGGCCGGGTACTGAGGTAGGCCTCGTACTTGGCGATCGAGCCCGACGCCTCCCACCTCGCCGGCCGCGTCCAGCCCGACCGGGGCCGCCTCCAGCCCGCGGGGCTGTGTCCGGTCCGACGGGGGCCGCCTTCACTTCGCGGGCTGTGTCCGGTCCGACGGGGGCCGCCCCCAGCCCGTCCGGCGTTTGAGGACGAGGCCCGGAGGGCCGATCGGGTGTCCGGGGGCGCAGCCCCCCGGGGGGCGGTCACACCAACACCGGCACCGCACAAGCCCGCGCCGAAAAACACCCCCACCCCCCGACGCGCCGCACGGCAATTGGCACTCCGCTTGACCGAGTGCTAATCCCGGTCATAGTCTCAGGTCTGGCACTCCCCCCTGGAGAGTGCCAACAACGCGACGGGCAGGTCCGGCACCCGCGACGACGGATCGACCTGGTCGCCACCTCAGACAGTTAACCCCGTGAGATCTCCGAAGGGGGAGGTCGGATCGTGACGACCGCCAGCTCCAAGGTTGCCATCAAGCCGCTCGAGGACCGCATCGTGGTCCAGCCGCTCGACGCCGAGCAGACCACGGCTTCGGGCCTGGTCATTCCGGACACCGCGAAGGAGAAGCCCCAGGAGGGCGTCGTCCTGGCCATCGGTCCGGGCCGCTTCGAGGACGGCAAGCGCGTCGAGCTCGACGTGAAGGTCGGCGACGTCGTTCTGTACAGCAAGTACGGCGGCACCGAGGTCAAGTACAACGGCGAGGAGTACCTCGTCCTCTCGGCCCGCGACGTCCTCGCGATCGTCGAGAAGTAGTCGAGAAGTAGAGGGGACCCCGGGGCCCGCCCCGGAGCACCCGACCTCGTAGCAAGTACTTCTGCTCGAACACTGCGCCCCTGGCCCCAGCATCCGACAAGGAGCCGGGCGGCCCAGGGGCGCAGTGATTTCATCTAGATTTCCGAGAGGGCTCCCGCTGCCATGGCGAAGATCCTGAAGTTCGACGAGGACGCCCGTCGCGCCCTCGAGCGCGGCGTCAACAAGCTTGCCGACACGGTCAAGGTGACGATCGGCCCCAAGGGCCGCAACGTCGTCATCGACAAGAAGTTCGGCGCCCCCACCATCACCAACGACGGTGTCACGATCGCCCGCGAGGTGGAGATCGAGGACCCGTACGAGAACCTCGGCGCGCAGCTGGTGAAGGAGGTGGCGACCAAGACCAACGACATCGCGGGTGACGGCACCACCACCGCCACCGTGCTGGCCCAGGCGCTGGTCCGCGAGGGCCTGAAGAACGTCGCCGCCGGCGCCTCCCCGGCCGCCCTGAAGAAGGGCATCGACGCCGCGGTCGCCGCCGTCTCCGAGGACCTCCTCGCCACCGCGCGCCCGATCGACGAGAAGTCCGACATCGCCGCCGTCGCCGCGCTGTCCGCCCAGGACCAGCAGGTCGGCGAGCTCATCGCCGAGGCGATGGACAAGGTCGGCAAGGACGGTGTCATCACCGTCGAGGAGTCCAACACCTTCGGTCTGGAGCTGGACTTCACCGAGGGCATGGCCTTCGACAAGGGCTACCTGTCGCCGTACTTCGTGACGGACCAGGAGCGCATGGAGGCCGTCCTCGACGACCCGCAGATCCTGATCACGCAGGGCAAGATCTCCGCCATCGCGGACCTGCTGCCGCTGCTGGAGAAGGTCATCCAGGCCAACGCCTCCAAGCCGCTGCTGATCATCGCCGAGGACGTCGAGGGCGAGGCCCTGTCGACCCTGGTGGTCAACAAGATCCGCGGCACCTTCAAGTCCGTCGCCGTCAAGGCCCCGGGCTTCGGTGACCGCCGCAAGGCGATGCTCCAGGACATGGCCGTCCTCACCGGCGCCACGGTCGTCTCCGAGGAGGTCGGCCTCAAGCTCGACCAGGTCGGCCTGGACGTGCTCGGCTCCGCCCGCCGCGTCACCGTCACCAAGGACGACACCACGATCGTCGACGGCGCCGGCAAGAAGGAGGACGTGGAGGGCCGCGTCGGCCAGATCAAGGCCGAGATCGAGGCCACGGACTCCGACTGGGACCGCGAGAAGCTCCAGGAGCGCCTGGCGAAGCTCGCCGGCGGTGTGGCCGTCATCAAGGCCGGCGCCGCCACCGAGGTGGAGCTCAAGGAGAAGAAGCACCGTCTGGAGGACGCCATCTCCGCGACCCGCGCCGCGGTCGAGGAGGGCATCGTCTCCGGTGGTGGCTCCGCCCTGGTCCACGCCGTCAAGGTCCTCGAGGGCAACCTCGACAAGACCGGCGACGAGGCCACCGGTGTCTCCGTGGTCCGCAAGGCCGCCGTCGAGCCGCTGCGCTGGATCGCCGAGAACGCCGGCCTCGAGGGCTACGTCATCGTCTCCAAGGTCGCCGAGCTCGAGAAGGGCAACGGCTACAACGCCGCCACCGGCGCGTACGGCGACCTGATCAAGGCCGGCGTCATCGACCCGGTCAAGGTGACCCGCTCCGCCCTGGAGAACGCCGCCTCCATCGCCTCCCTGCTGCTGACGACCGAGACCCTGGTCGTCGAGAAGAAGGAAGAGGAAGAGCCGGCCGCCGCCGGTGGCCACGGCCACGGTCACGCCCACTGACGACCGAGGTCGCCAGAGCGCTCGAAGCGCCTGTAGCGAAGGCCCGGCGCCCCGTCCCCCGCGAGGACGGCGGCCGCCGGGCCTTCGCCGTCCCCCGCGACGCTCGCCCTCGATCATGGAACCGCGCGAGGCCCGTCCGAAGTCTGTGCTGACAGCGGTCGACACGAAGGGGGGAACGGCGATGGACCAGGGCCTGGTGCTGTACGGGGAACGCTCCCGCAACCCGCTCGCGCGCACGGTGCGCCTCACCGAGGACGCGCTGCGCCGGGGCGGCCGGACGACTCCGCTGGAGGAGCTGAACCTCGCCGCCATGGCGGAAGCGTTCCTGCGGGGCGCCTGGCTGGGCGGCGGAGGCGCCGAACGCCCGCTCACGTCCCTCCCCGAGGGCGCCGGCGCGGTCCCCGTCACCCGGGCGACCGGAACCTGCGCTCCCCTGAAGGTGCGTCAGGCGTCGGCGTTCGCCCGCGCGCTGGGCGAGCTCGCCGTGCGCCGGTGCGGCGGGCCCGAGCAGGTCGCCGCCCTCGCGGCACAGGCGCGGGCGGAGGGCGTCCCGCTGTGGCTCGCCCGCCGCTACGCGCACGGTCCCGCCGGTCCGATAGCGGTGGCCGTGGACCGCCGTCAGGTCCGCGTCGACGTCTGGGGCCCGCACGCCCCCGCGGTTCGCCTGCGGGCGCCGTACGGCTTCCTGGGCCACGGCGACGGGGGCACCGGTCTGGTGCTGACCGTGGGGGAGGCTGTCGCCCAGCTCGCGCTGCGCAAGAAGTTCCGCAAGTCCAAGAGCACGGTGGAGATCCGGCTGCCCGACCGGCAGTGGACGCTGCGCCGCGTGGACACGGTCAGTTCCCGGCTGCTGCGGGGCGAGACACCGGTCGCCCTGCTGATCCGCCCGCCGCGCGGAGCCGCCCCCGCCCCCGGCACCCTGCTGCTGCCGCTGGCGGACGTCCGCCACGAGAGCCCCGACCCGCTGGACGCGGTCATGGCCCACGCGGTCGCGGTGTCCTTCGGCCTCGGCGACGCGACGGGCCTGGCCCGCTTCCCCGTCACCCGCCCGCGCCACGACACCGGCGACGACGGCTGGGACCAGCCCTGGTTCAGCAACCTCGGCCGCGGCCGCGACGACAACGAACCCGGCGGGGGTGACGGCTGGGGCAGCGACGGCGGCGACGCCGGTGACGGGGGCGGCGGAGACGGAGGCGGCGACGGCGGCGGTGGGGGAGAC
>MUNG01000290.1:2500-5186 GCA_002154585.1 Streptomyces pseudogriseolus | reverse complement strand
CACAGTGGACGCGAGCAACTGAGGACAAGCCCTCGGCCTATTAGTACCGGTCAACTCCACACGTTACCGTGCTTCCATATCCGGCCTATCAACCCAGTCGTCTACTGGGAGCCTTACCCCATCAAGTGGGTGGGAGTCCTCATCTCGAAGCAGGCTTCCCGCTTAGATGCTTTCAGCGGTTATCCCTCCCGAACGTAGCCAACCAGCCATGCCCTTGGCAGAACAACTGGCACACCAGAGGTTCGTCCGTCCCGGTCCTCTCGTACTAGGGACAGCCCTTCTCAAGACTCCTACGCGCACAGCGGATAGGGACCGAACTGTCTCACGACGTTCTAAACCCAGCTCGCGTACCGCTTTAATGGGCGAACAGCCCAACCCTTGGGACCGACTCCAGCCCCAGGATGCGACGAGCCGACATCGAGGTGCCAAACCATCCCGTCGATATGGACTCTTGGGGAAGATCAGCCTGTTATCCCCGGGGTACCTTTTATCCGTTGAGCGACGGCGCTTCCACAAGCCACCGCCGGATCACTAGTCCCGACTTTCGTCCCTGCTCGACCCGTCGGTCTCACAGTCAAGCTCCCTTGTGCACTTACACTCAACACCTGATTGCCAACCAGGCTGAGGGAACCTTTGGGCGCCTCCGTTACCCTTTAGGAGGCAACCGCCCCAGTTAAACTACCCATCAGACACTGTCCCTGATCCGGATCACGGACCCAGGTTAGACATCCAGCACGACCAGACTGGTATTTCAACGACGACTCCACCCGAACTGGCGTCCGAGCTTCACAGTCTCCCAGCTATCCTACACAAGCCGAACCGAACACCAATATCAAACTGTAGTAAAGGTCCCGGGGTCTTTCCGTCCTGCTGCGCGAAACGAGCATCTTTACTCGTAGTGCAATTTCACCGGGCCTATGGTTGAGACAGTCGAGAAGTCGTTACGCCATTCGTGCAGGTCGGAACTTACCCGACAAGGAATTTCGCTACCTTAGGATGGTTATAGTTACCACCGCCGTTTACTGGCGCTTAAGTTCTCAGCTTCGCCCACCCGAAGGTGAGCTAACCGGTCCCCTTAACGTTCCAGCACCGGGCAGGCGTCAGTCCGTATACATCGCCTTACGGCTTCGCACGGACCTGTGTTTTTAGTAAACAGTCGCTTCTCGCTGGTCTCTGCGGCCACCCCCAGCTCAGAGCGTAAAGCTCATCACCAGGTGTGGCCCCCCTTCTCCCGAAGTTACGGGGGCATTTTGCCGAGTTCCTTAACCATAGTTCACCCGAACGCCTCGGTATTCTCTACCTGACCACCTGAGTCGGTTTAGGGTACGGGCCGCCATGAAACTCGCTAGAGGCTTTTCTCGACAGCATAGGATCATCCACTTCACCACAATCGGCTCGGCATCAGGTCTCAGACTATGTGCCAGGCGGATTTGCCTACCTGACGTCCTACACCCTTACCCCGGGACAACCACCGCCCGGGATGGACTACCTTCCTGCGTCACCCCATCACTCACCTACTACCAGCTCGGGTCACCGGCTCCACCACTCCGACCTCGTCCGAAGACTCAGCCGGCGGCTTCACGGGCTTAGCATCACTGGATTCGATGTTTGACGCTTCACAGCGGGTACCGGAATATCAACCGGTTATCCATCGACTACGCCTGTCGGCCTCGCCTTAGGTCCCGACTTACCCTGGGCAGATCAGCTTGACCCAGGAACCCTTAGTCAATCGGCGCACACGTTTCTCACGTGTGAATCGCTACTCATGCCTGCATTCTCACTCGTCAACCGTCCACAACTCGCTTACGCGGCTGCTTCACCCGGCAGACGACGCTCCCCTACCCATCACAGCACCCGTTGGGGCTATCTGCTGCAATGACACGACTTCGGCGGTACGCTTGAGCCCCGCTACATTGTCGGCGCGGAATCACTAGACCAGTGAGCTATTACGCACTCTTTCAAGGGTGGCTGCTTCTAAGCCAACCTCCTGGTTGTCTGTGCGACTCCACATCCTTTCCCACTTAGCGTACGCTTAGGGGCCTTAGTCGATGCTCTGGGCTGTTTCCCTCTCGACCATGGAGCTTATCCCCCACAGTCTCACTGCCGCGCTCTCACTTACCGGCATTCGGAGTTTGGCTAAGGTCAGTAACCCGGTAGGGCCCATCGCCTATCCAGTGCTCTACCTCCGGCAAGAAACACACGACGCTGCACCTAAATGCATTTCGGGGAGAACCAGCTATCACGGAGTTTGATTGGCCTTTCACCCCTAACCACAGGTCATCCCCCAGGTTTTCAACCCTGGTGGGTTCGGTCCTCCACGAAGTCTTACCTCCGCTTCAACCTGCCCATGGCTAGATCACTCCGCTTCGGGTCTTGAGCGTGCTACTGAAACGCCCTGTTCGGACTCGCTTTCGCTACGGCTACCCCACCCGGGTTAACCTCGCAACACACCGCAAACTCGCAGGCTCATTCTTCAAAAGGCACGCAGTCACGAGAACACAGCAAGCTGTGTTCCGACGCTCCCACGGCTTGTAGGCACACGGTTTCAGGTACTATTTCACTCCGCTCCCGCGGTACTTTTCACCATTCCCTCACGGTACTATCCGCTATCGGTCACCAGGGAATATTTAGGCTTAGCGGGTGGTCCCGCCAGATTCACACGGGATTTCTCGGGCCCCGTGCTACT
>MUNG01000029.1 GCA_002154585.1 Streptomyces pseudogriseolus | reverse complement strand
GCCCAGCTGGGCCGGTCCATGCGCAGCATGTTCAAGGGCTTCGGCGGTGTCGGCAAGGCCGGTATGGACGTCGGGAATCAACTCCTGGACGGCTTCGAAGGCACGATGATCCGGTTCGACCGGTGGGCCAACAGCAAGCCGGGCCGGAAGGTCATGGAGGACTGGTTCAACGACGCTGCGCCCACGTTCCACGAATTGAACATGCTCGTCGGTGATTTCGTACGCGGCTTGGGCCGGGCCTCGACCGACTCCGGAATCCGGGACCTGATCCGGCAGATACGCACCGAGCTGATGCCCGCGCTTGGCGCCTTCTTCGACGGCATCGGCCACAACATCGGTCCCGCGCTGATCAGCCTGGTTTCCAATTTGGCGACCGCGATCGGGAATCTGGCGGCCGCGGGCAGTGGTCTGGGCGTTCTGCTGGTCGCTTTCTCGGGCCTGCTGAATGCCTTCAACTGGCTGACGGACAAGCTGCCGTTCGTGAACACGCTCCTGGCGACGCTGCTGGGCACGCTGCTCGCGCTCAAGATCCTCAGCGGCATCACGAGCATCGTGCAGCGCTTCGGCGTGGCCATCGGCGCGGCCGGCGGTCACATGCTCGGCATGGGCTCCACGCTCCGCGGGCAGCTCGGCCCTGGTGTGCTGGGTCCGCAGGCCACCGGCTGGCAGCGGATCGGCGCGGCCTATGCAGGCGCCGCCGCGCAGGGTGGTCGGCTGCGGGGAGCTCTGCGCGGTGTCGCCGCGGCGAACGGCGCCGCGGTGAGGGTGCTTGGCGGTATGACCGCCGCCCTCGGCGGGCCGCTTGGTCTGGCGATCATCGGTGTCACTGTCGGGCTCGGTCTGCTCGCCAGCAGCCAGGAGAAGGCCGCGCGCGCCGCTCAGGCGCACAAGGAGCGGGTGAAGGCCCTCGCGGACGCCCTGGCCGACTCCAATGGCGAGATCGACGCCAACGTGCGCGCGCAGGCGGCGCAGCTTTTGCAGGACACGGAGCTGGCCGATGGCAAGGGCAGGTTGGTCGACATGATGCGCGAGGCGGGTGTCAGCCTGTCCGAGCTGACGAGCGCCTACCTCGGGCAGGGCACCACCCTGGGTGAGCTTCAGAAGAACCTCCAGGAGACGGCCGACGCTCACAAGATATGGATCACCACCGCGCAGGGCGCCGCCCAAGCCTGGGACGACGAGGGCCTCGCCGCGATTCGCGCGAAGGGCGCCCTCAGCACGGTGAAGGGCGAGTTGGAGGAGGGGCAGAAGCGGCACAAGGAGTTGGCCGACGCGATCACGGAGACCGGGGACACTGGGTCGGGTTCCTATCGGCAGCTCCAGGGCGCCGTGCAAGCCTTCAACGACAAGGCGAAGACGTCCGACGAGCGTGTGCAGGCGCTCCGGTCCGCGCTGGATGCCCTCAAGGGCAACACGATGTCGATTCACGAGGCGACCGCCCGTCTCAACCAGACGATGCTCACGGTCGACGACACCATGGGCGGGAACATCGACAAGGCCGAGGGCTGGGGCAAGTCCCTCGTAGGTGCGGACAAGCTGGTCGACACGTCCACGAAGAACGGCCAGATGCTCAACCAGCAGCTCCAGGAGTTGCGGGACGGCATGCTGCAGGTGTCCACGAGCGCCCGTGAGGCCGCGGACAACGAGCTGATCAGCATGGCGGAGGCCATGAACATCAGCCGGGACGCGGCAACGGACGCCCGGGAGAAGGCCATCGCGCTCGCCGAGGCCCTGAACATCCCGAAGGATCAGGCGGAGGCGCTGGCGAACCAGATGGGTCTGGTCCCCGATGAGCTTTCCATGGTGGTCACCACGGACGGGCTGCGGGAGGGCACCGCGGACGTGCTGGAGCTGCGGAGCAAGCTGGAAGGCCTCCCGGACGGTGTGAGCGTCCTGGTGAAGGCGCCGACCCGGGGCGCGATTACCGAGCTGCAGTCGCTCGGGTTCTCCATCCAGCGCGTCCCCGGCAGTAAGAACGTCCTGGTGACCGCCCCGACGGGCGGGCCCCGCGCGAACCTGCAAGCGCTGATGACGGACATCGCCAACACGCCGGACAAGAAGAACGTCACGATCCACGCGGTCATCCAGAAGGCCACAGGCGAGCTTAAGGGCATCCAGCAGCAGGTTGCCGGGATGAAGGACAAGAAGTCGATCACGGTCACAGCGCCCACCGCGGTGGCGCAGAAGGCGCTGGAAGACCTCGGCTACAAGATCAAGACTGTGGACGGCACGGACGGCAAGAGGGTGCGGATCACCGCGCCGACCGAGACGCCGCTCGGCAATGTGCAGACCATCCAGCGGGCCATCAACGGCCTGACCGGCAAGACCGTCCACGTCACCGTGCAGTACAACGAGTCTGGTAAGCCGTCGGTGGTCCGTACGCACGCCGACGGTGGGATCGTCCACTACGCCGAGGGCGGGATCCGCGCGGCCGCGAGCCGTATCCGGGCGTTCGCGGCGGGCGCCGAGCGGCACATCGCCCAAATCGGCAAACCGGGCGAAATACGCATATGGAATGAGCCGGAGACTCAGGGCGAGGCTTACCTGCCTTTGGCCAAGGCCAAGCGGAAGCGGTCCAAGGCGATCCTGGACGAGGTCGCCCGGATCTTCGGCGGCATGGTCGTCTACCCCGGCCAGGGCATGCAGGCCTTCGCCAACGGCGCCGTGAACCTCGCCCGCTCCACGTCGAACGCCCGCGCCGCGACCATGCCCCGCACCGCCGCCGGACGGGCCGCCGGCGCCCTGGTCGGCGGCGACCTGAACCTGACCATGACGAGCGCACCGATGTCGCCGAGCCAGGCCCTGGGCGACGCCATGTTCGAGCTGCGCCGGATCCGACTGGGAGGTGCCTATGCCTCTGAATGAGGGCGAGTGGCGGCTGTCGTACAGCGCGAACGGCGTCCACCCCGGCGCCAGTTTCATCTTCGGCACGTGGAAGTCGCGGTACTACCTGCTCGATGACGTCGAGATCAAAGACCAGGACATCACCGACGGCGACACCCCCCTGCCGCGGGAGGACGGGCTGCGCCACGGGCAGGACTTCACCACCGGCGCGACCCTCACCTTCGAGATCGGCGTCGACACCGTGGACGCCAGCCCCGTCCTCCGGGAGCGGCACGGCGCGAACCTGGACGCGGTGTCGCGGATCAAACAGGCCTGGGACGCCCGGGCCGTCCGCGACCTCACCGCTACGCCCGCGGTGCTGTCGACCATGCAGGGCGGCCGCGAACGACGCTGGTACGGGCGGCCCCGCAAGTGCGAAAAGGCCGCGTCCAAGCTGACCAGGCAGGGCTACACGCCGATGGTCGCATCGTTCTCCGCATCCCACACCGGCAGCTTCTCCGAGGTCGAGCAGAGAATCCGCGTGGACATGGCGCCGCCGCCGCACCGCGGCATCAAGGGGCCCCTCACAGCACCGCTGATGATGGTCGGCGAGGGCGCCGTGCGGACGCCCGGCGAGATCGTCGTCGCCGGTAACCGCCCCTCGTGGCCGGTCATCACCATCGTCGGGCCGATCGCGCATCCGACGTGCGAGCTGGTGGGCCGCTGGAAGCTGAAGCTGAACCTGTCCCTCAAGGCGGGCGAGCGGGTCGTCATCGACCCACGGCCGTGGGTGCGCACCGTGAAGCGGGGAAGCGCCAGCGTGGCCGGTCTGATCACGCGCGGCTCGCCGCTGCTGGAGGATCTGCTGATCCCGCCCGGCCGGCAGGACTTTGTGCTGCGCGGCACGGACGTGACCGCCACCTCGTACATGACCGTCGCGTGGCGTGACGCCTACGGGTACATGTAGGCGGGTCAGGACGCGACACAAGCCGGGCCGGCCCGCGATCCTCCGCGCTCCAGAGAGCAGCAGTGGAGGAGAGCATCATGTGGGATACCGTGCCGTGGTTCACCGAGGGGTCGGCGGAGCACTCATCTGAGGTCGCTCGGCTCCTGGCCTACGCGGCGTTCGGCGGCGGCCAGGGCGTCATCGGCTCCGCGGACCTGGCGGTGCGGGCGCTGACCTCGCCGGCCGCCCAGGTGCAGGTGCGGCCGGGTGCGTGCGCCATCCTCAACCGGGCCACTGGGGCGACGTACCAGGCGTACGCGGGCCGGCTGCCCAGCGCGGACACCGTGAACATCGCGGGCACCGGCTCCTCGGCCCGTACGGACCTGATCGTGGCGCGGGTGGAAAACCCGTACTCGTACGGTGAGACGTGGCCGCTGCCGTCCGATCCGGCGGTGGGCCCGTACATCTTCACGCGGGTGATCCCCGGCGTGCCCAGCACGACCACCGACGTGAGGCAGGTCCGGCCGAACGACTCGGCGATCACCCTGGCGCGCGTCACGCTTCCGCCTGGCACGTCCTCCGTCACGCAGTCGATGATCAAGGACCTGCGGAGCATGGTCATCTCCCGCCGCGACCGGGTCCTCTACACGATGTTCCCCGACACCACCTCGACGCTGGCCTACCAGGACAACCAGTGGCGGAACTGGCCTGGCATCGCCAACTGGGACATCGACGTGCCCGAGTGGGCAACCCGCGTGAAAATCATGATCACGCTCGCGGGGCTGCGCATGACGCGCGACAACGTGTTCGCGCACATGCAGACCAAATTCGGGTCGCTGCTCGGGCAGGACACCGTCATCGACGACGACCAGGGCACCGGCACACGCCGCTCCACGATCGTCCTGGCCGACAACTACGCGGTCCCCTCGACGATGCGGGGCACCACGCAACGGCTGTCGCTCCAGACGTACATGTCCAGGGCGGAGACGGGCGACCTGCACGTCGACGCGGGCACGTCGATCATCGCCGACGTGGAGTTCGTGGAGAAGCCTGACTCCGAGGAGCTGTGACAGATGCCCACCGGCTGGAGGTTCATCGCCCAGGACGCCCTCACCGACGCCATCCTCGACTGGCAGGTGCCGCTCACCCTGTCCTCGAACCCGAAGCGGGAGTTGTCCGCTCCGGGCTCGATGGTCGGCAAGATCGAACCCGAGTACGCGCGGATGATCGGCCCGACCGGCGACCCCATCCTGCGGGACTGGGGCACCAAGCTGTACCTGGAGATCGACGGGGTGATCCGCTGGGGCGGCCTGGTCACCAAGACCTTCTTCGACGGGCAGCAAGCCACGGTCAACTGCGAGGGCTTCTCCTCCTACCCGCACGGCATCCCGTACGAGGGCTACGTCATCTCCGGCCGGAAGATCACCCCGAAAGACCCGTACGCCGGCAAGGATAAAAACCACGACGGCTGGGTCGACGGCAAGAAGGGCAAGGAGAAGGTCCCGCCGCCGCCGAAGCCCTACGGCGGCCCCAGAGTCGACGTCTTCGCCATGTACCGGCACATCTGGGCGCACGTGCAGAGCCAGCCCCGCGGAGACCTCGGCCTGATCGTGGACACCCACAACAAGGGCGAACTCCTCGGCGCGGCCGACGGCAGCGACCCATGGGAGCTCGCATGGTGGGACGCCCCCGACTGCGGGCAGACCCTCACCACCCTGGTCAACCAGTACGGATTCGACTGGATGGAGACCCACGCGTGGGCGAACTCCTCCAGCAACGAGATCACGCACCGGCTGCGCCTGGGCACCCCCCGCCTGGGCCGCAAGCGCAACACCCTGCGCTTCGCCCAGGGGGAGAACATCATCGCCATCGCCAGACCCGAGGGCATGGGCGAGGACTTCGCCAACGAGGCGATCGTCCTGGGCCGGGGCGAGGGCCGGAAGATGAAACGCGCCCACGTCCACAACCACGGCTCCCGCGTCGGCGCCCGCCTGCGGCGCGTGGTGACGGTGACGGAGAAGCGCTACGCCTCAAGCTCGGCGCTGCGCGGCCGCGGCATGAGGGCGCTGGCCGGCCGCTCGGGTGAGCTGCAGATCCCCGCCATCCAGATCATCGACCACCCCAACGCCCGCTTCGGGTCCTGGCAGCTCGGAGACGACATCCGCGTGCAGGTGCATGTGCCGTGGGTCGGCGACCTCGACATCTGGCACCGCATCATGGCCGACGAAATCAGCGCCGACGGGCGGATCACCCTTTCCCTGAGGCGCACGGACAACTTCCAGCAGTGACCAGCCCGCGACACTAACCCCGGGCGGGGGCGACCATCGCCCGCCATGGTCAACTTCCTGGACACCCAGTCGGACGCCCAGCGCTTCGCGGCCCTACTGGCGGACTACGAGCGGCGGCTCCAGGCGCTTGAACGCACCTCCAAGGCGGCTTTCACGTCCATCGAGGGCGGCACCCTCGACATCTACACCGAGGAAGGCGAGCTCGCCGGGACGGTGGGTGTGCAGCCGGACGGCGGTATCGCACTCGTACCCGAGCCGGCGGCCGCCGTCACCCCGCCCACGCCCACCGTGCCGCTCGTGGCCAGTGTCCTGGCCGGGCTGGTCGTCACCTGGGATGGGCAGTGGGACGACTCCTACACGCCGCCCAGCGACTTCGCCGCCATCCAGGTCCACGTCGGCGCGGCCGCGGACTTCACCCCGGACCTCACTTCGCTGGCCGCGACCATGGCGGACGTCACCGGCGGCACCACGACGATCGCCCTGGAGGGCTACAGCGAGCGCTGGGTGCGCCTGGTCGCCCTCACCGCAGCGGGCCTGACCGGGACGCCGTCGGCAGCCGTGGCGGGCACCCCGCGGCAGGCGGTCGAGCAGGACCTCATCAACGGGATCATCAGCGAGGTCAAGCTCGCCGAGGACGCGGTGACGGCCGCGAAGATCGCCCTCGGCGCGGTGAACTCCACGGCCCTGGCGGACGAAGCGGTCACCGCATCGAAAATCCTCGCCGGGGCGGTCACCACCGCGAAGCTCGACGCCCTGGCCGTGACCGCCGAGAAGATCGCATCTCTGGCCATCACCACCGCCAAGCTCGACGCCCTGGCCGTGACTGCCGAGAAGCTCGCCTCGAACTCCGTGACGGCCAGCAAGATCCTCGCCGGTGTCATCGACGCCACCCACATCAAAGCCGGATCCCTGACCGCGGACCGCCTCACCGTCGGGCTCACCGGGATGCTCGGGCAGCGGTTCTACGACGCCGGGGAGAACGCGGCGTTGTGGAAGATCGGAGGCAACTCCGTCGCCACGGCGGGCGAAGCGACGAACCTGACTACGGTCAGCGTCCCCGACGCGCAGTCCGGGGGGACCGTGATGCGCGCCGTCGGGTCGGTGTCCGGCCTGTGGCGGCCGGACTTCCTCATCCCGTTCGACCCGAACATCACCTACCGGATCTCCGCCACCGTGCGGCAGACCGTCGCGGGCGCCGACACCGCTCATCAGCGCTTCTACCTCGGCGTCGTCGGGATCGCCGCGGACCGCAGCACACTCGTGAGCAGCAACGGCGCCGCGGCCACAACGTCGGCGCACTACGTCGGCGCGTCGAGTATGCCGCTGACCGCCGGCGGCGGCTGGCAGCGCGTGACCGGCTACCTCAAGGGTTACGCCCCGGCTGGGACGAACGGCACCAACGGCGCGCGGCCGCAGCCCACGGACCCCGGCATGCTGCACGCCTCCGCCCGTTACATCTCCCCGGTGCTCTACCTGAACTACCAGGTCGGCACCGGCACGGCCGAGGTCGACATGGTCACCATCGAGGCCGTCGAGACCGGCGTGGTGAACTCGGTGAACATCGCCAACGGCGCGGTGACCGCGGCGAAGCTGATCGCCGGAGGGGTGGGCCCGGCCCAGCTCGGCGTCGGCACGGACGGCAACATCATCGCCGACCCATCGTTCGAGGGGGACGTGTCCGCGCAGCGGGTCGCCGGACAGGCGAACTGGTCGATCGTGACGCCCGGCAACGGCACAGCGAAGGCGCTCCAGGTGACCGCCACAGCGGCCACCGCGACGTCCCGGGCCCTGGTCCTGGGAGCGCAGCCGGCCGTGCCTGGCACGAAGGTGTGGCTCGCCTTCGACTACCTCGCGTCTTCGGACTGGGCGGGCGCATCCGTGTCGCTGTCCGCTCAGTGGCAGGACGCGTCCGGGACGGTCCTGGGGAACAGTGAGCTCACCACGGCCACCGACGGCACCACCCTCGGCGCCTGGACCACGCTCAGCGGGGTGCCGGCGCTCGCCGCTCCGGCGAACACCGCTCAGGTCCGGATCACCGCGGCCACCAACAGCAGCACGGCGGGCACGGTCCGGGTCGACAACGTCTCATGCCGCATCGTCATGGCGTCCGGCAGCGCGGGCGGCCGCGCGGAGCTCAGCCCGCAGGGTCTCCAGCTCTTCGACTCGGCCGGGGAGGAAGCCGTAGCGCTGGTCACCGGCCGCCCCAACTACCTGACGCTGTCGGCGGCCGGGGTGCCGGTTGCCACCGTCGACCAGGCGGGCAAGGCCGGTTTTCAGTCCCTTGCGATTGCCGAGGGCCTGACCCTCGGCGGCGACGACCTCGGCGTCATCCTCGACCAGCGGCCGCGCGGCATCATCGCCTACGGATACCCGACCGCGACCGTCACCAGCACAGGTACCGAGATCGGCTACTTCGAGCTCCCGGCCACCATCGAGGCCGGGCGAATGTACCGGTTTAAGTTCCAGGCCGTCGCGGACTACGACAACGCCTACAACGGGTGGGCGCAGTTGCTCCTTCGGGACGGCGGAGCCTCGTCACCCACGATCAACTCGCCGATGCTGCACCACATGGTCATCCACCCCTCGCCCGGCGACTACTGGACGGTGGAGCTGGAGTTCGTCGCCCCGGCCAGGGTGCTGGGCGCGGGCTTCCACCGGTTCCTGCTGTCGTTCTGCAACCGGGAAGGGTCGGCGGGGCAGACGTTCGAGCTGGGCCTGCTCGCCGCGGGCCGGCGCAACTTCTTCATGATCGAGGACGTCGGCCCGGAGCTCCCGGAGACGGGCGTGCACAACAGCGGCGGCGGCTCCTCCGCCCCGCCCATCGTGCAGTACACCAAGACATACTCGGCGACCTGGTCCGGGTCGTACAGCAACCGCGGCTCCTACAACTCGAACTTCGGTAACTCCTGTTACCAGGGCTACTACAGCTCCACCAACGGGATGCAGGCCAGCCTCATCGGCTTCTCGCCCACCCTGTCCACCGACCTGTCCGGGGCGACCATCCGCAAAGCGGAGGTCTACCTGTATTTCGACCACTGGTACTACAACGACGGCGGCCGCGCCGTGATCAAGGCGCACAACCACGCCTCACGCCCATCGACGTTCTCCTGTGACGCCGAGTACCGCACGATCGGCTGGGCGAAGAACGCCGGCACGTGGGTGGACATCACCAGCGTCTTCGACTCCTCGCGGTGGCGCGGCATTGCCCTGGACCCAAACACCTCCGGCCTCATCTACTACGGCCGCGCGCGCGGCTACGGCCAGACCAACCCGCCCAAGTTGCGCGTGACCTACACCAAGTAAGGAGGGCCCCACCGTGCCCACTCTTCCGCTTCCGCTGGCCGACATCTGCGCCCTGGCCTGCGAGCCGTCTTTACTTCCCCGCGTCCGCATGGCCATCGCTGTGGTCGCACAGGAGGTCTTCGCCGAGTCGCCGGACACCCCCGGCTACCCGATGCGCTGGAACTTGGCGAAGACCGTGCTCAGCCCGACCGAGGCGCAGGCCGGGCAGATGATGGTCGGCATCGTCGCCTCGCCCCCGATCCTCATGGCCGCGGCCGCCGCCGCTGCAGGCGGCGCGACGGACTCCGTGAGCATGGCCGCGGCCATCAGCGACGAGCAGATCCTCGACGCGATCCGCACGGGCTGGAACGCCGTCTCCGGCGTCAGCCCCGACGCGGCGCAGCCGCAGACGTAAGCACCGGCCGTCGTGCAGCGTTCGGGCTGCGGGGAGCCGTGAACCTCCATACCTCGGGGGTTCCGGCTCCCGCGCACCCATCTGACCACCGTCGACCGAGGAGGCGCACCATGGAGTGGCTCACCTCTCTGGCGCCTGTCCTCACCCCCTTCTTCGGCATGCTCGGCGTGCTCGGGGGCGGCTGGATGGTGTACCGGCAGCACAGCAAGAAGACCAAGAGCGACGCTGAGATCGCCGAGGGGCAGACGTTCGTCTCCTCCATGAAGACGGTCACCGAGGGCTTCACGACCCTGCTGGAACAGCAGCGTCACGCGAACGAACAGACGATGTCCCGCGTCACCAATCTCGAGGCCAAGCAGCAGGAGTTGGAGCGCAAGGTCGAGCATCTGCAGGAGGAACAGCGGCAGTGGCGACGCTGGAAGGCGGCCGCCGTGGAGTACATCCAGCACCTGCGCGAGCTGCTCACCATGCACAAGGCTCCTGCGCCGGACGCCCCTGCGGAGATCGCCGACGACCTGGCGGACCATGGGCGCTGACCGGGACGCAAGCGCCGGCCCGGCGGCATGGTCCGAGGCGTTCCCACCCGTTCCGTTCAAGGGAAGGCCTCATGAGCAGCACACTCGATTCCATCGTCGCCGGTAGCACGGTCGGCGCGTTCCTTCCGCCGCTGACGGCGATCGTTCAGAAGCCCAAGTGGTCCGCGCGATACAAGCGGGTCGTGGCTGTGGTGGCCGCGGTTCTGGGCGGCGTCGCCACCGTGGCGTCCACCGGCGGCCTGGACGCGTTCGGGCATGGCGTACCCACGCTCAGCACGATCGTGGCCGTCGTCGCCGCCTCCCAGACGACCTATGACCTGGTCTGGAAGCCGTCGAAGGTCGCTCCGGCGCTGGAGGCCGCGACGAGCAGCAAGGCACGTCCGACCGGATAGCGATGTAGCTGTGCGGCCCGTTGAAGGCGCGCAGGTATCATCCGCGTAGAGGTGGCCGTCGCCCACCGTCGCAGGCAGCACCTCGCGGTTCCGGGCCCATTCTGGTGGGGCCGGGAGCGGCCGCGGGGGAGAGCGCCAAGCCCACTGCGCCCGCGAGGGCCCAGGGGCCGGGGACTGATCGCTCCCGGGACGATCCGGCACACGGGGGGCGCGGTCACCTCGCTTGCTCAGCAGTCTTTCCGTCTGGCACTGCCCGGACGTACGTCACCCTGGAGGGCCAGCCTGCATGGCGGCATCGCAGCACACACCCGCACCTGCCGGTGACGAGCCACGGCCGCCCCGCCCTGCTGAACCCGATCCGGTCGACGTCGCCGAGCAGATCGAGCTGTACCGCTCGATGACCGGCGCGGAGTTCGCCGAGACGCTGGCGGCGTTCGTGGCGGCTGGCGCCCGGCCGCCGGCATCCCGCGGTGAGGACTACGAGCTCCAGGCGCGTGCGATCCGCTCACCGGAGCTGGCGCGCAAGGCGCAGCGTCTCCTGCCGGGTCTGATCCGGGAGCCGGACAAGTATCTGTACGCCCCTGAGGACGAGAGTCGGTCGGCGTATCTCGACCGCATCGGGCAGTTCCGTTCCCGGGCGGAGCGGGAGGCTCAGTTCCTGCACCTGGTGCTGGCCGGTGAAGCGGCTCGCCGAGGGTACTTCCTCCCGGACCCCAACCCGCGGGGGCGGGCACGGCGCCGGCTGGCTGACGAGCACCCTGAGCGGTTTCTTGAACTGCTGCGGGAGGAGCAGCAGGCCGACCAGGAGCGGGCCGCTGAGGAGGCGCGTGCGCGCAAGGCGGCGAGGCGAGCGGCACGGACGAAGAAGAACGGCGACGGCGACTGAGCCGCGGCGACTCACGGCGTTGAGGGCGTACCCCTGAGGGGTGCGCCCTCTGGCGTTCATGCGGGCGTGCGGAGTGCTGGGCGGCCGCGGGGTTCGCCTTGCTGAGGGGCCACGCCTGCGGCTCTTGAGGCGCACGGGTTCGCCCCCGGGGGGTTCGCCTTCGGCCGAGGGGTTCGCCTTCCGGGTTCGCCTCGATCGGGTTCGCCTTGGCGGGGTTCGCCCTCGGGCGGGTTCGCCTCCGGGGGTTCGCCCTGTGGGCGTGCGGGTTCGGGTTCGCCTTGGCGGGGTTCGCCGCCTTCTTGCAGGTCAGATAGCGGTACGCCTCGGCCGCAGGGCGGCAGGGGTGTTCCCCGGGGGAACAGCACGCTGGCCGTCGCGCAGGCGTACGCCTGTCGGGGACCGATCGCAGGGCGAACCCCGGGAGGCGAACCCTCAGAGGCGAACCCTCAGAGGCGAACCCCGGGAGGCGAACCCTCAGAGGCGAACCCCCGGGAGGCGAACCCCCGGGAGGCGAACCCCCGGGAGGCGAACCCCCGGAGGCGAACCCCCGGAGGCGAACCCCGGGAGGGTGCGCCCTGGGAAGGTGCGATGCATCCTCCGCCCGCGATGGGCGACGTAACGTGACGTGACGTCGAGGATTGGGCGGGCGCACGCTCATGGGGCCGGTGAACGTCCGCACGCCCGTAGGCACGTCACAACACGTCAGAGGCTCGACTGAGCGCTCAGCGCGCTGTTGATGATGCTCTCAATGTTCGGCGCGGGCGCACGCTGCCCCAGCGCGGTGTACTCCTCCGCCTGGCGGTGCATGTTCGCAGCGATGAGGGCCCCGATCACAGCAGGGCGGTTCTCGATGATGAAGGTCTGCAGCTTGAAGTTGCCGGGGATGTCCTCCACGCTCGTGGCGTTCGCGGGCAGGAGGTCCGCCACGAACTCCAGCGTTGGCATGCCGAGCATCTGTGCTTGGAACTCCACCTCGCGCTCCAGCCGGTGGCGGGCCCGCTCGGTGCTGGTCATGGTTCGGGGCGCCGCCGCGCGCTTCGGCTGAGCGGCGGCGCCCCGAACCATG
>MUNG01000289.1 GCA_002154585.1 Streptomyces pseudogriseolus | reverse complement strand
AACGCCGGGCTGCGCAACACCCCCCGCCCAGCTGCAACACGCAGTTCTCCATATCGCACCCCAAGGCACCGTTCACCTCACCCGAACGAGTGCCTTGACTTTCGCGCGCCGCGATATATCGTGAATCGAGTAATACGCGATATGACGCAACCGCGCGCCCACACCCGGGAGCACCGCCGATCAGGAGGCCGTCCATGCCCGAGTGGTCCGTCCAGGACAAAACCACCCTCACCTTCGACGCCCCCCTGACCCACCTCCACGTCCGCATCGTCAACGGCACGGTGAACATCGTGGGCACGGACGACCCCGAGGCCCACCTCCAGGTCTCCGACGTGGAAGGCCCACCCCTCGTCGTGACCCACGAGGACGGCGTCCTCACCGTCGCCTACGAGGACCTCCCCTGGAAGGGCTTCCTCAAGTGGCTGGACCGCAAGGGCTGGCGCCGCAGCGCGGTGGTCTCCCTCGCCGTCCCGGCGCGGACCCGCGTGGAGGTCGGCGTGGTCGGCGCCGGCGCCGTCGTCTCCGGCATCCGGGGCCCCGCCGCGGTGAAGGGCGTCGCGGGCGACACCACCCTGGTCGCCCTCTCGGGCCCGGTGCGCGCGGACACCGTCTCCGGCAGCGTGGAGGCCCAGTCGGTGACCGGCGACCTGCACTTCGCCTCCGTCTCCGGCGACCTCACCGTCGTCGAGGGCTCGGGCCCCTCCGTCCGGGCGGACACGGTCAGCGGTTCGATGATCGTGGACCTGGACCCGGAGGGCCCCACGGACGTCAGGCTGACCAGCGTCTCGGGCGAGATCGCGGTCCGGCTGCCCGACCCGGCGGACGCCGAGGTGGAGGCCAACACGGCGAGCGGCGCGATCTCCAACGCCTTCGACAGCCTGCGGGTGCAGGGGATGTGGGGCGCCCACAAGCTCACCGGCCGCCTCGGCGCGGGCAGCGGCAGGCTGCGGGCCACCACCGTCTCCGGCTCCATCGCCCTGCTGCGCCGCCCGCCCCGCGAGGACGAGCCGGACCCGTGGGGCGGCCCGGGAGACAATGCCGGTACGACCGACAAGAAGGTGCTCTGACATGCCCCCCGTCTTCGCCCACGGACGCCTCCGCCTCTATCTGCTGAAGCTGCTCGACGAGGCCCCCCGGCACGGCTACGAGGTGATCCGCCTCCTCGAGGAGCGCTTCCAGGGGCTGTACGCGCCGTCCGCGGGCACGGTCTACCCCCGTCTCGCCAAGCTGGAGGCGGAAGGGCTGGTCACCCACACCACCGAGGGCGGGCGCAAGGTCTACTCGATCACCGACGCCGGCCGCGCCGAGCTGGCCGACCGCAGCGGCGAGCTGGCCGACCTGGAGCTGGAGATCCGCGAGTCGGTGGCCGAGCTGGCCGCCGAGATACGGGCCGACGTCAGCGGCGCGGCGGGCGACCTGCGCCGCGAGATGCGCGCCGCGGCCGGCAAGGCACGGCAGTCGCGGGGCGGCGGCACGTCCGGCGGCAAGGACGCCCCCTTCGGCGACTTCGACCTCGGCGACTTCTCGATGTTCGGCGACAAGGAGTCCTGGCGCGCCGCCAAGGAGGAGATGCGCCGCGCCAAGCAGGAGTGGAAGGAGCAGGCCCGCCGCGCCAAGGACGAGAGCCGCCGCTCCCGCGAGGAGGCCCAGCGCGCCCGCCGCCAGGCCAAGGAGGCCCAGGACCGGGCGCAGGAGCAGGTGCAGCGCATCATGCGGCAGGTCCAGGAACAGGTGCAGGGCCACTTCGCCCGCGGCGACTGGCCGTCCGGACTGCGGGAAGGTCTGGGTGAGCTGGTCAAGGAGATGGGCGAGTTCGGCAAGGACTTCGGCTTCGGCCGCCCGGCGGGCCCGGCGGGCTCCGCGGGCTCCGCGGGCTCCGCGGAGGAGCCGGAGTTCCGTCCGTCGTACTCCTCGACCCCCGAGGACTTCCCTGCCGCCTACGCCCCCGCCTGGGGCCATGAGAGCGCCGCGGAGTCCACGGGCGACCCGGCGCGTGACCTGGAGCGGCTGCTGGATCGCTTCCGGGACGACGTCCGGGACGCCGCGCGGGACCACGGGGTCACCGAGGAGCAGCTGCGCGACACCCGCCGGCACCTGTCGGAGGCCGCGGCCCGCATCGGGGCGATACTGCGGACGCCCAAGCGCTGAGGGCCGGGACCGTCAGCCCGCCTTGGCCTCGCCGTCGCCGTGGAGCACGCGGGTGACCGACGCGTGGGTCACCCCGTGGTCGGCGAGGACCTCGGCGGGCACGCCGGGGCGGGCGGTGAGGGCGAGCAGCAGATGCTCGTCGCCGATGTGGCGGTCGCCGCGGGCGGTGGCGGTGCGCAGCGCCCCGGTCAGGACGTCCTTGGCGGCCCGGTCGAAGGGGCGGTGTCCCCGCCACCGGGTGCGGGGCCGCTCCCCGGAGAGGGCTCCGGGGCCGTGCGTCTCCTCCACCCGGGCGACGATCTCCGGGACGTCGATGCCCAGTCCGGCCAGGGCGTCGGTCTCGGCCTGGGTGAGTCCGCCCCGCCGCCGTGCCCGCTCCAGGGCCTCGCGTACCGGCGCGCGCCGGTCGTCGAGCCCGAGGGCGGTCAGGGCGAAGGAGGCGCGGCTGCCCTCCCGGCCGAGCAGGGCGAGGAGCAGATGCTCCGCGCCGACGCGGGCCGCGTCCGTTCGTTCGGCCTGGGCGACGGCGTCCTTGACCACGTCCCGGGCGTCCTTGGTGAACCGTTCGAACATCAATGCCTCCCGTGCTTCTTGTGGACGGCCTGCCTGCTGACCCCTAGTTCGGTGGCGATCTCCTGCCACGACCAGCCGTGGTTGCGCGCGTTGCGCACCTGTACGGCCTCCAGCTGCTCTAGCAGCTTGCGCAGCGCGGCGACCGCCCGCAGGCCGACCCGCGGGTCGCGATCGCCCGCCCGTTCGGCGAGATCGGTTGCCTCAGTCATGATGTCAACTTACGTTGACACGCCTGTACTGTCAATCTCAATTGACACGACTGCGCCCCGGCACGACCGCCCCGGACACACGTGCGGCCGGCCCGGAGCACCGGACCGGCCGCACAAGAGCCGTGTAAGCGGGGAGGGAGAGCCCTCGTCAGGGGTTGGTGAGCACGATCTTCCCGAACAGCTCGCCGGACGCCATCCGCTCGAAGCCCTCGCGGGCCCGGTCCAGCGGCAGCACGTCGTCGATCACGGGCCGCACCCCGGTCGCGGCGCAGAAGGACAGCAGGTCCTCCAGCTCGTCCTTGGTGCCCATCGTGGAGCCGACGATCCTCAGCTCCAGGAAGAAGACCCGGGTCAGCTCGGCGTGCGAGGGCCGGTCGCCGCTGGTGGCGCCGGAGATCACCAGCGTGCCGCCGGGCCGCAGCGACTTCACCGAGTGGGACCAGGTGGCCGCGCCCACGGTCTCGATCACCGCGTCGACCCGCTGCGGCAGCCGCGCGCCGGGCTCCACGGCCTCCACGGCGCCCAGCTCCAGCGCCCGCTTGCGCTTGGCCTCGTCCCGGCTGGTGGCGAAGACCCGCAGTCCCGCCGCCTTGCCGAGCACGATCGCGGCGGTCGCGACCCCGCCGCCGGCGCCCTGCACCAGCACGGAGTCACCCGGCCGCACGCCGGCGTTGGTGAACAGCATCCGGTAGGCGGTCAGCCAGGCCGTGGGCAGGCAGGCCGCCTCCTCGAAGGACAGCTCCTTGGGCTTGGGCAGGATGTTCCAGGCGGGCACGGAGACCTGCTCGGCGAAGGTGCCCTGGTAGCGCTCGGTCAGGATGGAGCGGGGCTCCTTGGGCCCCACGCCGTGACCGGTCTGGCCGATCACCGAGTGCAGGACGACCTCGTTGCCGTCCTCGTCGATCCCGGCCGCGTCGCAGCCCAGGATCATCGGCAGCTTGTCCTCCGCGAGGCCGACGCCGCGCAGGGACCAGAGGTCGTGGTGGTTGAGGGAGGCGGCCTTGACCGTGACGGTGCTCCAGCCCGGCCGGGAGTCGGGAGCTGGTCGCTCTCCCGACTCCAGTCCGGTGAGCGGCTGGTCGCGGTCGATTCGGGCGGCGTAGACGGCGAACATGACCTTGACGATAGGTTCCGCGCCCCGCCGAAGGAACCGTGCCCGGCTGTGACACACGCCCTCTTGCGCCGGACCGGGACCGACCGGGCCGTCCCGGGCGCGTCCGCGGACACGCGAGGGCCCCGTCCACAGCGCGGACGGGGCCCCTCACACGGGTGCGCTCAGCGCCGGGCGACGCCCTCCGCCCGGGCGGCCGCGGCCACGGCCGCCGTCACCGCGGGGGCGACCCGCTCGTCGAACGGGGACGGGATGACGTAGTCGGCGGCGAGATCGTCGCCCACCACCGACGCCAGCGCCTCGGCCGCCGCCAGCTTCATGCCCTCGGTGATCCGGGAGGCCCGCACCTGGAGCGCGCCGGCGAAGATGCCGGGGAACGCCAGGACGTTGTTGATCTGGTTCGGGAAGTCGGACCGGCCGGTGGCGACGACGGCCGCGTACTTGTGCGCGACCTCCGGGTGCACCTCCGGCGTCGGGTTGGCCATGGCGAAGACGAAGGCGCCCTCCGCCATCGACGCCACCGCGGACTCGGGCACCGTGCCGCCGGAGACGCCGATGAAGACGTCGGCGCCCGCCAGCGCGGACTCCAGCGGGCCGGAGATGCCGGCCTTGTTGGTGAACGACGCCAGCTCCGCCTTGATCGGCGTGAGGTCCTGGCGGTCCCGCGAGACCACGCCCTTGCGGTCGGCCACCGCGACGTCCCCGATGCCGGCCTCGACCAGCATCTTGGCGATCGCGACACCCGCCGCGCCCGCACCGGAGATCACCGCCCGCAGCTCGCCCAGCGGACGCCCGCTGAGCCGCGCCGCGTTCCGCAGCGCCGCGAGCGTCACGACGGCCGTGCCGTGCTGGTCGTCGTGGAAGACCGGGATGTCCAGGCGCTCCTGAAGCCGCCGCTCGATCTCGAAGCACCGCGGCGCCGAGATGTCCTCCAGGTTCACACCGCCGAAGGACGGGGCGAGCCGGACCACGGTCTCGACGATCTCGTCGACGTCGGTGCAGCTCAGCGCGAGGGGGACGGCGTCCACACCGCCGAACTGCTTGAAGAGGATGGCCTTGCCCTCCATCACCGGGAGGGAGGCCTCGGGCCCGATGTCACCGAGCCCCAGCACGGCCGTGCCGTCGGTCACGACGGCGACGACCGAGGACTTCCACGTGTAGTCGTGGACCAGCTCCGGCTGCTCGGCGATCGCGCTGCACACCTTCGCGACGCCGGGCGTGTACGCCAGGGACAGGTCGTCCTTGTCGCGGACCGGCACGGTGGCCTGCACGGCCATCTTGCCGCCGCGGTGCAGCGCGAACGCCGGGTCGAAGGACTCCAGGGGCGCTGCCCCGCCGCCCTGCTCGGAAGCGTCCCGGTTCTCGCTGTCGCTGCGAGGATTGACAATCTCCGCTGCCACTTGGTTTTACCCCTTAAGTGTTCATTGTTTGAGGGTTGCCACTCCTGGTGAGGGGTGGGCGGGACCGCGCCGGGCCCGGAGGGGTTACTGCGTACGGGCCGAACGCGACGGGCGCGCCGCACACGCGCCCTGAGCCCCGGATGAGGGGTGTAAAGAACCTTCTTACCGGACGGATGCGGTCGGCGACGAGTCCATAACGCGAAGGTCACATGCCGACGCCATGAAGCATCGTCCGATATCAGGACAAGACCTGGACGAAGTCCCAGCAAGCCCGCAAGTACCCCGTGGACTCGGCGGGTCGCCCGCGCAACAGGCGTATCGACGGAGATCTTGCGGCCGGAATAGAGGATTCCCGAAGAGTCTGCGGTCGCGATGGACCCAAGTGGTCGGGTTCGGCGACTCGCCGTTATCCGATTTTGACATCGCAAGCACCCTGAACGGGCCAATCCGAATGGCAAGATGCCGTAATCACACGAGGTCGCGGCACTCGAAGGTGTGTGCGCCCGTCGACCCCGCGGCGATGCCGACAGGCCATCGCCGGCCCCATCGGCAACTCCACCCATCCGCCGGAGGAACCCACCATGACCGCAAGCACCACCCGTCGTACCACCGCCGCGCGCTCACGGATTGCAGCGGTCGGCGCGATCGCGGTCGCAGGCGCACTGCTTCTCACCGGCTGCGGTGACCAGACCGGGAGCGGCGGCGACTCGGGCGAGGGTAAGTCCAACTCCGCCCCGCTGTTCGACAAGCTGCCCCAGGAGATCCAGGACGCCGGTGTCCTGAAGGCGGGCACCAATGCCGAGTACGCCCCGATGGAGTTCCAGGAGGGCGGCAAGATCGTCGGTGTCGACCCCGACATCGCCGCCGCGCTGGGCGAGAAGCTGGGTGTGAAGGTCCAGTTCACCTCCGGCAGCTTCGACGGTCTGATCACCGCGCTGAACTCGGGCCGCTACGACATCGCGATGTCGTCCATCACGGACAACAAGCAGCGTCAGGAGGGCCTGGACGACAAGGGCAAGAAGCTCGGCCCGGGTGTCGACTTCGTCGACTACTTCGTGGCCGGCACCGCCGTGTACGTCCAGAAGGGCAACCCGAAGGGGATCAACTCCATCGAGGACCTGTGCGGCCGGCCGGCCGCCGTGCAGCGCGGCACGACGTACGAGAAGGCGCTGCAGGACCAGTCCAAGAAGTGCACGGACGCCGGCAAGAAGGCCGTCAAGATCCAGTCGTTCGAGAACGACACCGAGGCCCAGACCCGTGTGAAGTCGGGCGGCGCGGTCGCCGGTGTGAACGACTACCCGGTCGCCGTCGACCTGGCCCGCAAGGCCGACAACGGCAACGCCTTCGAGGTCATCGGCGAGCAGGTGGACGCCGGTCCGTTCGGCATCGCCGTCAACAAGGACAACAAGGAGCTCACCGAGGCTCTGGAGGCGGCCGTCAACGCGATCATCGAGGACGGCACCTACAAGAAGATCCTCGAGAAGTGGGGCGCCGAGACGGGCGCCATCGACAAGGCCGTGGTCAACGGCGGCAAGTGACGGTCCCGGGCACGACTGAAGGGCAGTCACAGTGAGCGACAAATTCGACAAGGAGACGGCCGGCGCCCGACCGGCGGCCACCGTCTCCAAGGACGACGGGCCCGCCCCCGGGGCGCCCGCGGCGATCAAGGCCATCCCGGTCCGCCACTACGGCCGCTGGGTCAGCGCCGTCGTCGTACTGGGCCTGGTGGCCCTCCTCGTCAACGCCTTCGCCACCGCGGAGAAGATCCAGTGGCAGGCCGTCGGCGACTACGTCTTCGACAGCACCGTCCTGGCCGGCGCCGGCCGCACCCTCTTGATCAGCATCCTGGCCATGGTCATGGGTGTGGTCCTCGGTGTGGTCCTCGCCGTGATGCGGCTGTCGAAGAACCCGGTGACCAGCTGGGTGGCGTGGGTCTACATCTGGTTCTTCCGCGGCACGCCGGTGTACGTGCAGCTCCTGCTGTGGTTCAACCTGGCGCTGATCTTCCCGGTGCTCAATCTCGGCCCGATCTACAAGGACGAGATGGTCGACGTCATGACGCCGTTCATGGCGGCCCTGCTCGGCCTCGGCCTGAACGAGGCGGCGTACATGGCGGAGATCTGCCGCGCCGGCCTCCAGTCCGTCGACGAGGGCCAGACCGAGGCGGCGCACGCGCTGGGCATGAGCCACGGCAAGACGCTGCGGCGCATCGTGATCCCGCAGGCGATGCGGGTGATCGTGCCGCCGACCGGCAACGAGTTCATCAACATGTTGAAGACCTCGTCGCTGGTGTACGCGGTGACGTACAACGAACTGCTGCGCGCCACCTCGACGATCGGCTCCACGTCGTACGCCGTCATGGAGATGCTGTTCGTGGCGTGCATCTGGTACCTGGTCATCACCAGCGTGTTCAGCGTCGGCCAGTACTACCTGGAGCGCCGTTTCGCGCGCGGCTCGTCCCGGAACCTGCCCGCGACCCCGTGGCAGAAAGTCAAGGCCAACATGACGGCCTTCAGCCGCGAGAGGAGCAGCACGGTATGACGGCCATGGTGAAGGCCGAGGGCGTCCACAAGTCCTTCGGCGGTGTGCAGGTCCTCAAGGGCATCGACCTGGAGGTGAGGACCGGCGAGGTGTTCTGCCTCATCGGCCCCTCCGGCTCGGGCAAGTCGACCTTCCTGCGGTGCATCAACCACCTGGAGAAGATCAACGCCGGCCGGCTGTACGTCGACGGCGACCTGGTGGGCTACCGCCAGAAGGGTGACAAGCTCTACGAGCTGAAGGACAGCGAGGTCGCCCAGCAGCGCCGGGACATCGGCATGGTCTTCCAGCGCTTCAACCTGTTCCCGCACATGACGGCCGTCGAGAACGTCATGGAGGCGCCGGTCCAGGTCAAGGGCGTCAGCCGGTCCGCGGCCCGGCAGCGGGCGCTGGAGCTGCTGGACCGGGTGGGTCTGGCCGACAAGGCCGGGAACTACCCCTCCCAGCTCTCCGGCGGCCAGCAGCAGCGGGTGGCGATCGCGCGTGCGCTGGCCATGGACCCCAAGCTGATGCTGTTCGACGAGCCGACCTCGGCGCTCGACCCGGAGCTGGTCGGTGACGTCCTCGACGTCATGCGCGACCTGGCCGAGTCGGGCATGACGATGATCGTCGTCACGCACGAGATGGGCTTCGCGCGCGAGGTGGGCGACAGCCTGGTGTTCATGGACGGCGGCGTGGTGGTCGAGTCCGGCCACCCCCGGGACGTGCTGACCAACCCGCAGCACGAGCGCACCCAGTCGTTCCTGTCGAAGGTGCTCTGACCTCGGCGCCCGCGCACGGCGAAGGGGCGGTACGGGACCCCCGTACCGCCCCTTCCGTCTGCTCCCTGCGCGCGGGGCGCGTTACTTGAGGGCCAGCAGCAGGGTGTCCGACGGGGAGCACCAGACCGGGCGGGCCTCGGCGAAGCCGGCCTCGCGGAGCGTGCGCGCGTGCCAGGCCGGGGAGGGCATGTCGCCGTCGGCGTGCTCGCCGTAGATCTCGAAGCGGCGGGCGGTGGGCCCGGCGAGGACGGGGTCCTTCGCGGCGAGCTGCCACCAGTCGGCCCAGTCGAGGGCGCCCTCGGCCCTGGCCTGATCCATGCGGGCGTGGCGCTGTGCGCGCTCGGCCGCGTTGATCCGGGGCGTGGTCTCGTCGATCATGTGGTCCGCGTTCATGAAGACGCCGCCGTCGCGGACCAGGCCCGCGAGGTGCCCGTAGAGGTCCGCGAGGGGTTCCCGGTGCAGCCAGTGCAGGGCGGTGGCGGTGAGCACGGCGTCGTAGGAGTCGTGCGGGAGCCGCGAGACCCAGCCGGGGTCCTTCAGGTCGGCGGTGACGAAGGTGACCCGCTCGTCGCCGGCGAAGGTGCCCTCGGCGATGGCGAGCAGCGCCGGGTCGAGGTCGACGCCGGTGCTGGTGGCGGCCGGGAGGCGGGCGAGCAGCCGGGCGGTGATGCTGCCGGTGCCGCAGGCCAGGTCCAGGACGCGCGGGGCGGGGCCGACGAGGGCCTCGACCATGTCGAGCATGACCCGGAAGCGTTCCTCCCGGTCGGGCATGTACCACTCCTGCTGGCGGTCCCAGCTGTCCTGCCAGGCCTGCCAGTCGGTACCGGCGGTGGTGATGTGCGAGTCCGTCATGGGCCCTCCCTGGCACTGCACTCCGTAATACCCTGGACGTACGATCGTCTGTTACCCGACCGCACGCACGACCATAGAGCCCCTGCGTAAGGATTCCAAGTGGAACTGGCCTATTACTCGGACTACGCCGTCCGTCTCGTGAACACCGAGGAGCCGGTCCGGGGCACGGACACGCTCACCTCGGTCGAGGCGGTGCGTGACCTGTTCGGCGGCAACCGGTCGGCCGCCCGGCGGGCCACCGAGGCGGACGTCACGCGGTTCCGCTCGGTCCGGGCCAGGCTCCGGTCGGTCTTCGAGGCGGCGGACGACGGCGACGAGACCCTCGCCGTCGACCTGCTGAACTCCCTGCTGCTGGAGTTCCCGGTGAGCCCGCAGATCTCCGGGCACGACTTCCGCGACGACGACGGCCGCCCGCTGTGGCACATGCACCTGGCCGACCATCCGTCCAACGCGACCGCCGGGTACGCCGCGACCGCCGCGATGGGCCTGGCCTTCCACCTCACCGAGTACGGCGTGGACCGCCTCGGGCTGTGCGAGGCCGCGCCCTGCCGCAACGCCTACCTGGACACCTCGACCAACCGCTCGCGCCGCTACTGCTCGGACCGCTGCGCCACCCGTGCGAACGTGGCCGCCTACCGGGCCCGCAAACGCCTGGAGGCGGACCGGTCGGACAGCACCGGCCGGGCCGCGGTCAGCAGCCAGACCAGCAGCGCGAGCGGCGACCGCCGGGCGGCGGGGCGCGGCCGGTAGCGGAAGCGCACCCGGCCCAGCACCAGCTCGTCGGGGACGACGCCGTAGTCGGTGCTGTCGCCGCCGGCGAACGCGTTGTCCCCGAGCACCCACCAGCCGCCGTCGCGCCGCTCGGCCGCCCGCTTGACGACCAGCAGGTCCTGCTGGAACGGATGGCGCAGCACGATCACGTCACCGCGTCCGACCCGCGCCCCGTAGTGGACCAGGAGCCGGTCCCCGTGGCGCAGAGTGGGCACCATCGACGGACCGGTCACCTCGGCCACCCCGAAGGGGAGCGGCGCCCTCACCCGCTCGGCGTCCTGCGACAGCTCCGGCATCTCCCGGCACCTCCCCGGTTCTTCCTCCACCAGTCTCAGTCTGACCCCGGACTTTTGTCCTAAGCCCACGGGGGCACTCGCGAAAACCCGTCCGTCACGGAGTAATGTCCCCTGTGAGAAGACGATCACGAGGAAGGAAACGCTTCATGCTTTCCCGCCTGTTTGCCCCCAGGGTCAAGGTCAGCGCGCACTGCGACCTCCCCTGCGGTGTGTACGACCCGGCCCAGGCCCGCATCGAGGCGGAGTCGGTCAAGGCCGTCCAGGAGAAGATGGCCGGCAACGACGACCCGCACTTCCAGGCGCGTGCCACGGCCATCAAGGAGCAGCGCGCCGAGCTGGCCAAGCACCACGTCTCGGTGCTGTGGAGCGACTACTTCAAGCCGCCGCACTTCGAGAAGTACCCGGAGCTGCACCAGCTGGTCAACGACACCCTGAAGGCCCTCTCGGCCGCCAAGGCGTCGACCGACCCGGCCACCGGCCAGAAGGCGCTGGACTACATCGCCCAGATCGACAAGATCTTCTGGGAGACCAAGAAGGCCTGACCCGGCCGCACGCTTCCGGCGGCCGGCGGTCGGTGCACCATCGCGGGTCCCGGGGCACTTGTCCGAAGGGGGCCCGTCGCTTCACGCGGCGGGTCCCCTTCGGTGTTCCCCGGCGCCGTTCGCGGGGCCCGTGGGATGCTGGGCGCATGGAGCTGGAGGATCTGGTGCGGCTGCGGCGGGCGCGGGACCGGATGGACCGGGAGTACGCCGAGCCGCTCGACATCGCGGAGCTGGCGCGGACGGCGCTGATGTCGCCCGGCCACTTCCAGCGCAGCTTCCGGGCCGCGTACGGGCAGACGCCGTACGCGTACCTGATGACGCGGCGGATCGAGCGGGCCAAGGCGCTGCTGCGCAAGGGCGACCTTTCGGTGACCGAGGTGTGCCTGGCGGTCGGCTGTACGTCGCTGGGGTCGTTCAGCTCGCGGTTCACCGAGCTGGTCGGGGAGACGCCGAGCGCGTACCGCGCCCGGTCGCACGAGGCGAGCGCGGTCATCCCGCCGTGCGTCGTGCGGACCTACACCCGGCCGGTGCGGACGCCCCGGCGGCGGGTCGACCCGAGCGGGAACTTCTGACGTGGACGGCGGGATCGGTATGGACAGGACGACGGACGTACGGCTCGCGCAGTGCTTCATCGCGGTCGACGACCACGACAAGGCGCTGGCCTTCTACTGCGACGTACTGGGCTTCGAGGTGCGCAACGACGTGGGGTTCGAGGGGATGCGCTGGGTGACCGTCGGCTCCCCCGACCAGGACGTGGAGATCGTCCTGGAGCCGCCCGCCGCGAGCCCGGACGCCTCCCCCGCCGACAAGCAGGCGATGGCCGAGCTGCTCGCCAAGGGCATGCTGCGCGGGGTCAACTTCACCACCACCGACTGCGACGCCCTCTTCGAGCGGGTGCGGGCCGCGGGCGCCGACGTGCTCCAGGAGCCGGTGGACCAGCCGTACGGGATGCGGGACTGCGCGTTCCGCGACCCGGCCGGCAACATGGTGCGCTTCCTGGAGCGTCCGGCGGACTGAGCGCCGGCCGGCTCCGTACGGCCGCCTCCACCCGGCGCGGTGACGCGACGGTCGGACCGTGGTGTTCGACGACCGCGATGTCCCCGTGCGCCGGCCCGTCGGCGCCCCGTTACGGCCCATCCCCCGTTCCGCTCGTCCTCCGTAGCGGGGCCAGTGAAGCGGGGCGCGCGAGGCGCCGTACAGGGCCGAACGTCCCTCTGCGGCGGGGTGCGCCCCTGAGGGGTGAGGGGCTGCCGGTCAGCTCGGGGAGTTCCCGGTGCGGGGTTCGCGCCACATCGGGTACATCAGCGGGCCGTCCGGGAGGCGCAGCGGCTCGCCGAGGTGCTCGAAGCCGAGGCGGCGGTACAGGACGGCGCTGCGCTCGCTGCTCGCCTCCAGGTACGCGGCACGGCCCTCGCGGTCGCAGCGGTCGAGGGCGGAGCCGATCAGCGCGGTGCCCAGCCCCTCGCCCTGCCGGCCGGGGGCGACGCCGATCATCCACAGGTACTCGTGGGCGCGGCTCTGGGGGTGGATGCCCGCGGTGAGGCGGCCGATCAGCTCCACCCGCTCGTTGTCCGCGTCGACGGCCCGGCGCAGCTCGGCGAACTCGTCCTCGCCCTCGGCCGCCCCGCCGTGGCCGGGGTCATCCGCGGGCACGGACAACCACAGGGCGCACGCCGAGCCGTCCTCGACGAGGTCGACGCGCCCGTCGGCGAGGGTGGCGTCGGTGAAGGCGGCCATGAGGCGGTGGTGCGTCGCACGGCGGTACTCCGCGCCGGGGAACACCCAGCCGCTGACCGGATCGTCCTGGAACGCCTCGTCCAGCAGCCGGACCACCAGGTCCCGGTCGTCCTCGCCGGCCGTCCGGATCGCCACGCCCATGTCCGCCCCTCCGCCTCAACCGTCCTGTCATGTACGGGGGTTGAGACT
>MUNG01000288.1 GCA_002154585.1 Streptomyces pseudogriseolus | reverse complement strand
CGGGTGGGGTGACCGCGGGGGTGCGGGCGGACCCGGCCGCCCGCACCCCCGCTCGTGTCACACCTCGGTCGGCGTGCGCTCCGTTCGGGGGGCCGGTGTGCGCGGGGCGGTCCCGCGGGGCCGCTTCCCGCCGCCCGCACGGGCGTCCAGCTCGATCGCGAGGGGGGACGCGGTGAGCACCGAGGAGTACGTGCCGACGACCATCCCGATGAGCAGCGCCAGGGCGAAGTCGGTGAGCGAGTCGCCGCCCAGCAGCGCCAGCGCGGCCAGGATGAACATCACGCCGATGCCCGTGTTCACCGTCCGCGGCACCGTCTGGAGGATCGCCTGGTTGGTGACCCGGGCCAGCGGCGCCTTCGCGTCCTTGCGCCACAGTTCGCGGATGCGGTCGAAGACCACCACCGAGTCGTTCACCGAGTAGCCGATCACCGTGAGCAGCGCCGCCAGGAACACACCGTCGACCGGCTTGCCCAGCCAGGCGAAGACACCGGTGAGGATCACCACGTCGTGCGCCAGCGCTGCCACCGCGCCCGCGCCGAACATCCACCGGAACCGCACGGCCAGATACAGCAGTTGGGCGACGAGCGCGAGGCCCAGCGCCAGCAGCGCGTTGCGCCGCAGCTCGTCGCCGAGGCTCGGGCCGATCAGCTCGTCGCGGACCTTCTCCGCCCCGCCGCCGACCTCGGCGACGGCCCCGGCGACCTTCACCGCCTCCTCGTTCGTCAGCTCCTCGGTGCGTACGGTCAGGCCGTTGTCGCCGGACGACTGCACGACGGCCTGCGGGAAACCGGCGTCGGCGAGCGCGTCGCGGGCCCGGTCCGGGTCGACGGTCCGCTCGGTGGCGTACTCGATCAGCCGGCCGCCGGTGAACTCCACGCCGAAGTTCAGCCCCCGTACGACGATGCCCGCCGCGGCGACGGCCAGCACCACGGCCGACACCGCCAGCCAGCGGCGCGGGCGCCGCATCAGCTGCGGGTCGCGGCGGGTGAGCCAGGCGCGCACCCGGCCCACGGAGGCCAGCCCCGTGACACCGGGACGCCGGTGCACCCGGCGGCGCGCCACCGCGAACTCGGCGAGCACCCGTGTGATCACCAGCGCGCTGACCATGGACGCCAGCACACCGATGCCCAGCGTGACGCCGAAACCCTTCACCGGGCCGGACGCCAGCACGAACAGCAGCGCCGCCGCGATCAGCGTGGTCACGTTGGAGTCCGCGATCGCGCTGAACGCGCCCTTGAAGCCGGCGGTCAGGGCCGACCGCCCGCTGGGCCGGCGGCGGCCCGCGTACTCCTCCCGGGCACGCTCGAACACCAGCACGTTCGCGTCCACGGCCATGCCGATCGCCAGCACGAAACCGGCGAGACCGGGCAGCGTCAGCGTCGCGCCGAGGGCGGCGAGACCGGCGTAGGAGATCAGGCCGTAGCAGAGCAGGGCCACGACGGCGAGCAGGCCCATGAGGCGGTAGACGACGATGACGAACAGCGCCGTGAGGGCGGTGCCGACCACGGCCGCCCAGGCGCTGGCGCGGATGGCCTCGGCGCCCAGCGTCGGGCCGACGGTCCGCTGCTCCACCGTCTCCACCGGCACCGGCAGCGCGCCGCCGTGCACGAGCAGCGCGAGCTCCTTCGCCTCGTCGCTGGTGAAGGAACCGGTGATCTGCGTGGACCCGCCCGTGATGCCCGCACCGCACGCCACCGACGGGTCGACCTGCGGCGAGGAGATGACCTTGTCGTCGAGGACGATGGCCACCCGGCGCTGCGGGTCGCCCGCCGGGTGGCAGGCGGCCTCACCTGTCAGCCGGGCCCAGCCCTCGCCGTCCTCGAAGTCGACGGTGACGTGCCAGCCGGCGCCGCTCTGCGGATCGAAGCGGGACGCGGCGCTCTTGACGTCCTGGCCGCCGAGGGCGGCCCTGCCGAGGTGCAGCAACTCGCCCGACTCGTCGGGCAGCACGCGCTCTCCCGGCGGGAGCTTCTCGTCGCCTTCCGTGCCCGGCCCCTGGACCGGGTGCACGGAGAGCTGCGCGGTACGGCCGAGCACGTCGGCGGCCTTCCGCGGGTCCTGCACGCCGGGCAGCTCGACGATGATCCGGTTGTCACCGGAGCGGACGAGGCCCGGTTCGGCGACGCCGAGCGCGTCGACCCGGCCGCGCAGCACCTCCAGGGTGCGGTCGGTGGCCTCGGCGTCGGCCTTCAGCGTCTCGGTGGAACGGGTCTCCAGCACGATCTGGGTGCCGCCCCGCAGGTCCAGTCCGAGACGGACCGGGACGGTGACGGCGACGAACACGGACACGGCGATCACGGCAAGCGCGAACAACGCCCTGACGCGGGCGGGACGTTTCACAAGTGCCTCCAGCACGGCACGCGTGCCCGTCGACGGGCACGCGGAAAGGGAAAAGGGGGTGTCAGAGTGCTTTTCAGGTGCTGGAGCAGATGGGCGGCGCCCGGCCCAGGTCCGCCGGGACGTGCGCGGCGGCGGGCGGGGCGTGACCGGCCGCGGGCGCGGGGCGCGCGGGCCGGGGCGGGACGCGCGGTGTGTACGGGGGCGTGAACAGCAGCGGGCCGCCGGCGGTGTCGCGCTCGCCGGCGTCCCGCTCCGGCCGGGCGAGCACCGTACGGGCGGCGACGTACGCCTCGTCGCTGCGCGGCTGCGTCGTGGAGGAGTACGCCGGGGCGGCCGAGGTCTCCGTGGCCGACGGCACGGGGGCCGTGCCGGGCGCGGAACCGAGGGCCAGCAGAACGGCCGCGAGCGCGGCCAGGAGCGCTGCGGCGGCCCTCAGCGGAAGCCGGGCGGCGGGGCCCGGGGCGTGGGCGGTCAAGGCTCCACGAGCCCCGCGCGGATGGCGTAGCGCGTCAGTTCCAGGCGGTCCCGCAGCCCCAGCTTGTGCAGCAGGTTCTCCCGGTGCCGCTGCACCGTCTTGACGCTGATGAACAGCAGCTCCGCGATCTCCTTCGACGAGTGTCCCTCGGCGACCAGCTTCAGCACCTCCTCCTCACGCGGGGTCAGCAGCCGCTCGGGCGCCTCCTCGCCGTGCCGTACCCGGTCCAGGTAGTTGCGAATCAGGGCGGTCACCGCCCCCGGGTACAGGAACGGCTCGTCGCGCATCGCCGCCCGGCAGGCGGCGACCAGGTCACGGTCGGCGACGGACTTCAGCACATAGCCGCCCGCCCCGGCCTTCAGCGCCTGGAACAGGTACTGCTCGTTGTCGTGCATCGTCAGCATCAGGATGCGCAGCCCCGGCTTCAGCGCGGACAGCTCCCGCGCCGCCTGGAGACCGGTCAGCCGCGGCATGGCGATGTCCAGCACCGCGAGGTCCACGTCGAGGGTGCGGGCCAGCGCGATCGCCTCGGCCCCGTCGCCCGCCTCCGCGACCACCTCCAGGTCCGGCTCCCGGTCGAGGATGAGCCGGACACCGCGCCGTACCAGCGCGTGGTCGTCGGCGAGGAGGATGCGGATCGGGTCCGCCGGGCGGCCGGCGGGAAAGTCCTGGTGGTTCATGGCTGCTTCCTGACGGCCGGCACGGTCAGCCGGACACGGGTACCGGTTCCTGTGGCGGAGTCCTCGTCCGGGCTCCGGATGTCCGGGCTCCGGATGTCCAGCGCGGCCCCGATCAGCAGGGCCCGTTCACGCATGCCGCGCAGTCCCGCGCCCTCCCGGGCGGCGCCGATGCCCCGCCCGTCGTCGGCCACCTCCAGCACCACGCCCTCCTCGGCGCTCCGCAGGACCACCTCGACCCCGCGGGCCTCGGCGTGCCTGGCCGCGTTGGTCAGGCCCTCCTGCGCCACCCGGTAGAGCACCAGCTCCGTCTCCTGGTCCAGTGCGGGCAGGTCCGGGTCGAAGCGGCGCACCACACGCAGCCCGGTGTGCGTGGCGAACTCCGTGGTCAGCGCCGTCACCGCGCTCACCAGACCGAGGTCGTCCAGCACCCCGGGGCGCAGCCGCCGCACCAGCCGCCGCACCTCGTCCAGACTGCCCCGGGTGATCTCCTGTGCCTGCACCAGCTCCTCGCGCAGCGGCTCCGACGCCTCGTCCGACGCCCGCTTCAGGGCCAGCAGCACGGCCGTCATGCTCTGCCCCACCTCGTCGTGCAACTCCTGGGCGATACGGCGCCGCTCACCCTCCTGGGCGAGGATCGCGCGGGCGCTGCTCGCGGCGCGCTCCCCCTCGAGGCGCTCCAGCATCGCGTTGAAGGCGCTCACCAGACCGGCCACCTCGCCGCCGCCGCGCACGGGCAGCCGCTGGCCGGGACGCAGCAGGTCGACGGTGGTCATCAGCCGCGTCACCCGGTCCAGCGGGGCCAGACCGACGCGCAGCAGCACCGCGTTGGCCACGAGCATCACGACGAGACCGCCGACGAGGATCACCGCCTCCGTCAGCAGCACCGGTACGGACACGGTCACCGGAGCCCACAGCAGCAGCGCCGTGGCGCTGCCGAGCACCACGGCGTTCAGACCGAAGATCCGCCAGTACAGGGACACGGAGGTCACGCCTTCCTCTTTCTCGTCTGCCTCTACTGTCGGTCACCTCGGCCTCCGATGCGGCGGCGACCCCCTGGTCCCGGCGGACACCGGCCAGCCTGCCCCGCCGCCCCGGCCCGGTCGATGGGCCGCGCGCCCCATTTCCCGCCGGCCGGCGGACCCATGCCGCACGGGGTGGGTCCTCGGACCCCGCACAGATGGGTCCCGCGCCCGATGGGAAGGCGGGCGGGTTCCGGCCAGGGTGGAAGCGTCACTCCGTACGCCGTCGCGTACGTCGCTCCGTACGGGGCCGCGCACGTCACCGCGTCCGTCACCCCCGTACGTCCCTCAGGAGGAACACGTGTCGCTCGACCTGCCCCGCACCGACACCCGGGCCGCGAACCTCGCCGCGGACGAGGTCCGCCGGCGTCTGGAGCACGCCCGCACGACCAGGCTCGCGCAGCTCAAGGCGCTGGACGAAACCGGGGACAGCCCCGGCGACCACCTGATGTCGAACCAGAAGGACGCCATCGTGCGGGTCCTGCGGGAGATCGACGAGGCTTTCGCGCGCGTCGAGGACGGCACCTACGGCACCTGCCTGGGCTGCGCCAAGCCGGTACCGCCGGAGCGGCTGGAGATCCTGCCGCACACCCGGTACTGCGTCGGCTGCCGGCGCGCGGCCTGAGACCTGTCCGCATGTCCCGTCCGCCCCGCTCCGCCCGAGAGGTGCAGTGGTGACCCGTCAGACCATCAGGACCGCCGGCGAGTACGACGAGGTTCTCAGCGCCGAGGACCTCGCCGAGCTCCGTGACAGCCTGCACCAGCAACTGCTGTTCCGCCGGGAGCAGCTGCGGCAGTTCGCCACGGCGAGCCGCGCCGACGACCGCGGCCTCCGCGAGGACGCAGGGCGGATGGAGGTCGGCGTCAAGCTCGCCGCGTCCGCCCGCATGGTGCTCGCCGACGTCGAGGAGGCGCTGGCCCGGATGGACGCCGGGACGTACGGCGTCTGTCAGCTCTGCCGCCGCCCGGTCGAGCGGTACCGCCTGCTGATCGTCCCCCAGGCCCGCCACTGCGGGCGCTGCCGGCAGGTGCGGGAGGCCGGCCGGTGACCGTGGACCGGTACCCCCGGCCGGCTCCCCCACGGCACCGGCACCGGCCGCTGTGCAGGCGCTGCCCGGGTCTCGCTCTCGACCTGGGCAGCGCCCGTACCCGCGCGTTCGTCGCCGGGCGCGGCATGGTCCTGGACGTGCCCACCGTGACGTTCCCCGGCGCCGTCCGCCCCGTCCGGCGCGGCGCGGTCGTCGACACGCCCGGCGCCGCCCGCATGCTTCAGCGGCTGCTCGGCCACCGCATGCCGAGGTTCGGCCGCCCGCTGGTCGTCGTCATCTCCCCGGTGCTGGACGGTCCGGCGTTCCGCGCCGAGGCCCGCACGGCCGTCGAGGTGCTCCGCCCGCGCGCCGTACTGACGGTCCCCGGCGCGCGGGCGGTCGCGCTGGCCGCCGGCGCCGATCATGTCCGGCCGCTGCTGGTGGCGGACATCGGCGCCCAGCTCACCGAGGTGGTGCTGCTCGCCGACGGCGCGGTCACCGACGCCCGGCGCACAGCGCTGGGCACCGCCGACCTGTCCGACGGCACCCCGCCTCGGCTGATCACCGACGCGGTGGTCGGCATGGTGACGGCGATGCTCCGGCAGGACCGCACCTCCCTCACCCGCACCGCGCTGCGCCGCGGCGTGCTGGTGGCCGGCGGGGGAGCGCTGCGGCCCGACATCACCGCCGGCCTGCCGGACGGCCTGAACTGCGCGGTGCGCGTCGTGCCGTCCCCGCACACCGCCGCCGTCCGCGGCGCCGCGGCACTGCTGACCGCCGCACACCGCCACCCGTCGGCCGTCCCCGGCCATCCCTTCGCCGACGGCGTCTTCTGACCGAACCCGGACCGCGTGACCCAGTGATGCGCCGCGACCGCGACCGCTACCGGAAGGAGCCGTGACGTGGCGGGCCCCGTACCTCCGCCGCAGCCGCCCCCCGGCCCTCCGGGGCGCCCCCTGCTCCGGCGCCTGCGGCCCAACCCGCTGCGCCGCCGCACCGACACGGTGCGGGCCTGGGTGGGGCTCGGGGTGCTGCTCACCGTCCTGGCCGCGGCCCCCGTGGCCGCCGCCGTGGTGGGCGACTCGGCCCACCGGCACTACCAGGACGTCGCACGTCACCAGAGGCAGACGCGCCACCTCACCGACGCGACCCTCCTGCACGACGCGCCCCGGCACCCGGAACCGGGCTCGGACGAGGAGCGGCGGACCCGCTACCCGGTCGAGGTGCGGGTCGTCACCCGCGAGGGACGGACCCGCACCACCCGCGCGGAGGTCCCGCCGGGCCTGACCGGCGGCAGCACCGTCCGCGTCTGGACCGACTCCGCGGGCGAGGCGACCGACGCGCCCATGACCGGCAGGGAAGTCCGCAGCCGCGCCGCGGGCTGGGCGCTGCTCGCCGCGATCGGCGTCGCCCTCGCGGGCGCCGCCGTGCACGCCGTCACCGGTGCGGTGCTGCACCGCCGCAACCTCGCCCGCTGGGACGCCGCGTGGGCGGAGACGGCCCCGCGCTGGACGACGCCGATGTGAGACGAAAGTTTCGTACACGCTTGATCGAGCTTCGGGGTGATTCCGGGCGACGTCTCGCTTCTTCAGGACGCAAGCATCCCTCCTCGGTCGTTGAGCTGGCCGAATGACATCACGTCACCCACCCATGCCGCTCGAACTTTTCGAAACTCGTACCGAAACCATTGACGGTCGACGCGCTCAGGCCAACACTGACACGGCATCGGACCTCGGCTGACCCCCGTACGAGGAGGACCCCCACACATGAGCACCGGAAAGAGACACCCCGTCACCCGGTACCTGGTCCCGGGTGTGGCCGCCGCCGCGCTGACCGTGGCGGCCGGCGTGACCGCGGGCGTCGGCGCCGCCCCCGCACAGGCGGCGGCCTGCAACGGGTACGTCGCGCTCACCTTCGACGACGGCCCTGCGGCCGGCAGCACCATGAACCTGCTCAACGCGCTGAAGCAGAACGGCCTGCGGGCCACCATGTTCAACCAGGGCCAGAATGCAGCCGCCAACCCGTCCCTGGTCAAGGCGCAGGTGGACGCGGGCATGTGGGTCGCCAACCACAGCTACACCCACCCCCACATGACCCAGCTGAGCCAGGCCCAGATGGAGTCGGAGATCTCCCGCACCCAGCAGGCGATCGCCAATGGCGGGGGCGGCACGCCGAAGTTGTTCCGCCCGCCGTACGGCGAGACCAACTCCACCCTGAAGGCCGCGGCCGCCAAGTACGGACTCACGGAGGTCATCTGGGACGTCGACTCGCAGGACTGGAACAACGCGAGCACCGACGCCATCGTGCAGGCCGTCTCCCGGCTGAACAACGGACAGGTCATCCTGATGCACGACTGGCCGGCCAACACCATCGCCGCCATCCCGCGCATCGCGCAGAACCTCGCCTCGCGCGGGCTGTGCGCCGGCATGATCTCCCCGCAGACGGGACGCGCCGTGGCCCCCGACGGCTCCGGCGGGGGAGGGGACGGCGGTGGCGGCTCCTGCACCGCGACGCTCACCGCGGGCAACAGCTGGGGCGACCGCTACAACCTCAACGTCTCGGTCGCCGGCTCGAACAACTGGACCGTGACGATGAACGTGCCGTTGCCGGCGAGGGTGCTGAGCACCTGGAACGTCAGCGCCTCCTACCCGAGCAGCCAGACCCTCGTCGCCCGGCCCAACGGCAGCGGCAACAACTGGGGGGTGACGATCCAGACCAACGGCAACCGGAACTGGCCGACGGTCTCCTGCACCACCGGCTGAGTCGGCCGCACCCCCGGCTGAGAAGCGAGGCGAGCCGCGGCACGCACCCCCTTGTCACGGCTCGCCGAGCCCTCACCCCAGATGCTCGCCGAACCACCCGGCGGCCAGCTCCGCGACCCGCTCCAGCGCGCCCGGCTCGCCGAACAGGTGCGTGGCGCCCGGCACCACGTCGAGCCGGTGCGGCGCGGACATCCGCCGCGCGGCCCGGCGGTTGAGGTCCAGCACCTCCGGGTCCGCCCCGCCCACGACCAGCAGCACCGGGCACGCCACCAGGCCCAGCGCGTCGCCCGCCAGGTCGGGCCGTCCGCCCCGCGAGACGACCGCCGACACCCGTCGCGGCCGCTCCGTCGCCGCGACCAGCGCCGCCGCCGCTCCCGTACTGGCCCCGAACAGCCCGACCGGGAGGTCCACCGCGTCCGGCCGGTCCTCCAGCCAGTCCACGGCGTGCGCCAGCCGGCCCGCCAGCAGACCGATGTCGAACCGGTGCCGGCCGGTCGCCGCGTCCTCGTCCTCCTCCGCCGCGGTCAGCAGGTCCAGCAGCAGCGTGCCGAACCCCGCCCTCCGCAGCACCCCGGCGACGGCACGGTTGCGCGGGCTGAGCCGCGAACTGCCGCTGCCGTGAGCGAACAGCACCACACCGCGTGCCCCCGCGGGAACCTCCAGATCACCGCGCAGGGCCGCCGCACCCGACGGAACCGTCACCGACGCGCTCACCATGCCCGGCCACCTCCTCCGGCCGCTCCGCTCCGGACCACCGGGTACCCGTGCGCGACGGGTCGAGACGGGGCCCGGCGTACCGCCCACGCCGCCCCTCACGGCCCCACGGCACATCAACCCCTCCGAGCCCCGCCTCACGCCTCCAGCGGAGCCGTGCTCTGCCGCACCACCAGGTGCGTCGCCAGCTCGATGCGCTGGGCCGCCGCGCCCGGGTCGTCCGGACGCAGCAGCATGCGGGCGGCCTCCTCGGCCATGTGGCGCAGCGGCTGGTGGACCGTGGTGAGGGGCGGGCTGGACCACTGGGCGAGCGGCACGTCGTCGTAGCCGACCACCGACAGGTCCTCCGGCACCCGCAGCCCCTTGACGCGGGCCGCCTCCAGCACGCCGAGTGCCTGGAGATCGCTGCCCGCGAAGATCGCGGTGGGCCGGCCGGGGCCCTCCAGCAGCTCCAGGGCGTGTTCGAAGCCGCCCTGGACGTGGAAGTCGCCGAAGCGGGTCAGCCGGGGGTCCGCGTCCAGGCCCGCCATGGCCATCGCCGAGCGGTAGCCGTCGAGGCGGGCCAGCGAGCACAGCATGTCGCCCGGGCCGGTGATGATGGCGATCCGCCGGTGCCCGCGCTCGGTGAGGTGCCGGGTGGCGGCGAGGCCCCCGGCCCAGTTGGCGGAGCCGACCGAGGGCACGTCCGGGTCGGGGTCGCCCGCCGGGTCGATGACCACGAACGGGATGGCAGCGGCCCGCAGTTGGCGCTTGATGTCCTGCGGCAGACTGGAGAAGACCAGCACCACGCCCAGCGGCCGGCGTTGCAGCACGCCCGGCAGCCAGTCCGGGTCGGGGGTGTGCCGGGTGCCGCTCTCGGTCAGGACCACCGTCGCGCGGTTCTCCTTCGCGACGTTCTCCACGCCCCGGATCAGCTCCATCGCCCACACGCTCTCCAGCTCGTGGAACACGATCTCGATGAGCGGGTAGCGGGTGGCGGGCTGCACGCGCCGGCGGTAGCCGTGCAGGTCCAGCAGCCTCTCCACCTTGGCACGCGTCGCGCGTGAGACATCCGAACGGCCGTTGAGCACCTTCGAAACTGTCGGCATCGAAACCCCGGCCTCTTTCGCTACCGCGGCCAGGGTGACACGCCCGCTCGTCTCGTCGTCTTCGCGCATACCCGCAGGATAGAGCACTGCGTGTCGATAACGTTTCGGGCGAGTTGCGACCCGACCGTTGACCCCAACTCCCGTCTGACCTACTGTCCCTCGGCATGGACTTTCGGCGATGCTGCCGAAACTTTCGAAAGGCGAACGATGAAGACACGTGCGCGCTTGCCCAGACTGATCGCCACCGGTGCGACGCTCGCCCTGGCCCTGAGCCTGTCCGCCTGCGGTGACGGCAACGGCGGGGCGGCGGGGGACGACGGCAAGATCCATATCCTGGTCTACGGGGACGCCACCAACAAGATCGAGAAGCAGGTCGTCGACAAGTTCAACGAGACGTCCGACGTCAAGGCGGTCCTCGACACCATCCCCGGTGCCGACTACCAGCAGAAGCTTCAGACGATCATCAGCACCCCGCAGGCCCCGGACGTCTTCTTCAACTGGGGCGGAGGCAGCATCAAGCCCTTCGTCAAGGCGGACCTGCTCCTCCCGCTGGACGGCTTCATCAAGAAGAACCCGGACCTGGAGAGCAAGTTCCTCCCGTCCGTCTTCAACAACGCCGTCGTCGACGGCAAGCCGTACGGCATCCCCATGCGCGGCACGCAGCCGGTGCTGCTGTTCCACAACAAGAACGTGCTCAAGAAGGCCGGCGTCCAGCCGCCGAAGACCTGGGACGAGCTGCTCGACGCCGTCGAGAAGCTCAAGGACGAGGGCGTCACCCCGATCGCGCTCGGCGGCGGCGACGTCTGGCCCACGCAGATGTGGTTCCAGTACCTCTACGACCGCATCGCGGGCCCGGAGCTCTTCCAGAAGGCCCTCGAGGGCGACAAGAGCGCCTGGGAGGCCCCGGAGAGCAAGAAGGCCCTGGGGATGATCAGGGACCTCGTCGACGCGGGCGCCTTCGGCAAGAACTACGACTCGGTCAAGTACACCAACGGCGGCTCGGTCGCGCTGGTCGCCCAGGGCAAGGCCGGCTTCGAGCTGATGGGCTCCTGGTACTACTCGCAGCAGCTCACCGACCACCCGGACTTCGCCGAGAAGGGCCTCGGCTACTCCGCCTTCCCGACCGTCAAGGGCGGCAAGGGCGACCCGAAGAACGTCGCCGGCAACACCAACAACTACTACTCGGTGCTGAAGAAGACCAAGCACCCCGAGGCCGTCGCCAAGTTCCTCGAGCTCATGTACTCCGACGAGTTCGTCAAGGCGCAGCTCGACGTCGGCAACCTCACCACCACGACCAACACCGACCAGTTCATCGAGACGTCCGCGACGCCCGAGTACTCGCGCTTCCAGTACGACCTGGTGGCAGGCGCGCCGTCGTTCCAGCTCTCCTGGGACCAGGCGTACCCGCAGTCGGCGGCCTCCAACATGCACAAGGCCGTCCAGCAGTTCTTCAACGGACAGCTCGACGCGGACGGCTTCATCAAGGCCATGCAGGCCCTCCCGACCGAGTGACGAACGGCTCATGACCACAAAGATCACGAGCGCTCCGCCCGCCGCCGGGCTCCGCAAGGAGTCCCGGCGGCGGCCGGCCGCCTCCCCGTCCGTGTCCACGGTGGGCCGCCCGGGCTTCGCCTGGGCGCTGCCCGCCGCCGTGTTCTTCACCCTCTTCGCGATCGTCCCGCTGATCATGGTCGCGGTGCTGTCCTTCATGAGCTGGAACGGGATCGGCGAACCCCAGTGGGTCGGCACCGACAACTGGTCCCGCCTGATGGACGACCCGGTGATGCTGAACAGCATCTGGCTCACCCTGCTGCTGACCGCGCTCGGCGTGGTGATCCAGACCCCGCTGAGCATCCTGCTCGGCGTCTGGGCCGCCGGTTACCAGCGCAACCGCGCCGTGCTGTCCGTCATCTACTTCATCCCGCTGCTGCTGTCCGCCACCGCCGTCTCCGTGCTGTGGCGCGCCCTGCTCGACCCGAACTTCGGCATCCCGGCCGACGCCTCCTGGCTCTTCGGCGACGGCAACCTGTTCGGCGAACAGTCCACCGCCATCGGCGTGCTGGCGTTCGTCAGCACCTGGCAGTTCACCCCGTTCCACACGCTGATCTACCAGGGCGCCGCCCGGTCCGTCCCGCAGGTGCTCTACCAGGCCGCGGAGATCGACGGCGCGGGCCGCTACCGGCAGTTCTTCCACATCACGCTGCCGCAGCTCCGCAACTCCATGATCACGTCGATGATCCTGATGATCGTCGGTGGCCTCACCACCTTCGAGACCGTCCTCATCCTCACCCAGGGCGGCCCCGGCACCGACACCACCATCAGCGCCTACTACATGTACGACAAGGCCTTCAAGGGCTTCGACTTCGGCGCCGGCTCCGCCATCGCCCTCGCCCTGGTCGTCGCCGCCACCATCATCTCCCTGGTCGTGGTGAAGGTCTCCGGCTACGACAAGATGCGCAGCTCCATGGAAGGTGTGTCATGAGGCGCCGCCCCAACTACCTGGCCGGCGCCGGTTCGTTCGTCTGGCTCTTCCTGGTCGGCCTGCCCCTGTACGTGATGCTCGCGGCGACCCTGCGCACCCGCCAGGACTACGCCAAGAACGGGCCGGTCTCCGTCCCGGACAGCATCACCCTGGACAACTACACCGGCGCCTTCGACTCGGGCTTCGGCCGGTACTTCCTCAACACGCTCGTCGTCACCGCCTGCGTGATCGGCATCGTGCTGCTGCTGGTCCCGCCGCTCGCCTACGCCATCGTGCGCAGCCGGGGCCGGACCACGTCGGCGATCTTCCGGCTGTTCCTGCTCGGCCTGGCGATCCCCGCCCAGGCCGTGATCGTGCCGATGTTCTACCTGATCAGCGAAGCCGGGCTGTACGACAACCTGCTCGGCGTCATCCTGCCCACGGCCGCCTTCTGCCTGCCGATGTCCGCGCTCATCCTCAGCGGCGCCATGCGCGACATCTCCCCGGAGCTGTACGAGGCCATGGCCATGGACGGCGCCACACCGCGCCGGATGTTCTTCCAGCTCGTCCTGCCGCTGTCCCGGGGCGGACTGTCCACCATCGTGGTCTTCTCCGCGCTCCAGGCATGGAACGGCTTCCTGTTCCCCCTCGTGCTCACCCAGTCCGACACCACCAAGGTCGTCACCCTGGGCCTGTACGACTTCCAGACCGAACACGGCATCGACATCCCCGGGCTGCTGGGCGCCGTGGTGCTGTCCATGGTGCCCATCCTGCTCGTCTACCTGTTCGCCCGTCGCGCCCTGGTCCAGGGTCTGATGGGCGTCGGAGGAAAGTGACCGCGAACGTGGCCGTAGAGACCACCCCCGAAATCCCCCTCTGGAACGATCCCTCCCACCCCGTCTCCGCCCGGGTCGACGCGCTCATCGGCGCCATGACCCTCCAGGAGAAGATCGCCCAGCTGTACGGCGTGTGGGTCGGCGCCTCCGCCAACGGCGGCGAGGTCGCCCCGCACCAGCACGACATGGAGGAGGCCGTCGACCTCGACGCG
>MUNG01000287.1 GCA_002154585.1 Streptomyces pseudogriseolus | reverse complement strand
GAGGTGCCCGCCCCGCGCCGGGCCGGGCTCCCCGGTCCGGCGCGGGGCGGGCACCTCGGGCCGCAGCCGGGCGAGCAGCCGCCGGCGTTCCTCGGCGAAGGCGGGGTCGGCCTGGTAGTCGGAGTGGGCGAGGATCGGCGCGGGCAGCGGATGGTCCGGGGTGCGCCCGTAGGCCAGGGGGTCCTTCAGCGGCGGGCGGTCCACGTCGGGTCCGGTGTCGCCGGGCAGCCGCACGGGGCCGCCGATCGGGTCGGTGCGCCGGTACAGGTTGCGCCAGCAGACGACGTCCCGGTGCAGGGCGTCCAGCGCGTCCGGGCCGAAGTGCGCGGGGAACCAGCGCCCGTACAGCCGCTCCAGCGGGGAGCCGTAGGTGAGCAGGGCGACGCGTGCGCGGACGGACGGCGGGAGCTGCCAGGCCGCCGCGGCGGCGAGCACGCTGCCCTGGGAGTGCCCGGACAGCACCAGCCGTCCGCCGGTGGTGCGGGTCCAGGTGGCGATGCGCCAGGTCAGGTCGGGCACCGCGCGCTCGGCGTAGCAGGGCGGCGCGAAGGGGTGCGCGGCGCGCGGCCAGAACGTGCCGACGTCCCAGAGGATCCCTATGGTGCGGCGGGCGGAGGCGTCCTTGTAGGCGCGGCGGCCCCAGGTGACGAGGAGGACGAAGCCGAGGCCGATCAGCCAGGAGCCGAGGGCCTGCGCGGTCTGGGCCGCGCCGTGCACGACGGGGTGGGCGTCGCGGGCCGCCTGGCTCGGCGTCCGTCCGGTGGCCGCCGCGCCGGCCAGGGCGGCCGCGCCCAGCAGCAGGGTGGCGGCGGAGGTGACGGCGAGGATGCGCGGGCCCCGGTCGGTGAGGGCGGCCATGGCGCGCACCGAGGCGATCCGCCGGGTGCGGCCGGGGTCGCCCGTCTCACCCCGGTACTCCTCGGCCACGGCGGCGCGCTCGGCCCGCGCGAGCTGCCAGGCGCGGCGGGCGAGCCAGCAGCACATGATCAGGAGCAGCAGGAGCAGCGGCGGAATGACGGACGCCTGCCAGGTGAGCAGCACCGGCGGCCCCGGGATGGAGGCGCGGGTGCCGTCCAGCCAGTCGGACATCCGCTGCGAGACCCCGCCGGACATCACACCGCCGAGGGCGCAGGCGAGCATGGCGACCGCCGGTCCGGCCAGTCCGCGCAGCGCGGCGCGCCGGTCGGGGTCGGTGCGGTGCAGGGCGTGGGCGACGCCGGCCAGGACGATCACCAGCAGGCCCTGCGCGAGGGTGAGGGCGCCGAAGGTGACGTTGCCCGGCAGCCGGCCCGCCGACTCCCAGCCGGGCCGCTCCCACCCGGCGTAGAGCGCGCTGGCGGCGAGCAGGGTGAGGGCGGCCAGGGGCAGTCCGCGCACCAGCCGGCGGTCCGCGTCGCCGTCGAGGCGGCGTTCGCTGCGGCCGCGGCGGCACACCACCCACACCACGGCGCACGCCCCGGCGGCCAGGGCGGCCTCCAGCAGCACGCCCAGGACGGCGAGGACGGCGGGGCCGCCCGGCTCGCGGTCGTACCGGGCGGCGGCGGATCCGACGGCGGCGGCGACCGTCAGCAGCGCGGCGGCGGTGTGCGCGGCGCGCAGCCGGGCGCCGAGGCGGCGGCCGTACCAGAAGCCGGGGCGGCTCAGCGCGGTCGGTCCGGTGTCCTCCTCCGGCCCGCCGAGCGGCTGCTGCGACTCGTAGGCGCTCCAGGTGCGCAGGGACAGGAACCACAGCAGGCCGGTGAGGGCGGCGGGCACCAGGGCGGCGAGGGCGAGCCGGCGGCCGGGCGCGCCCCACCAGCCGCCGTCGGGCGACAGGAAGCCGAGCCAGGAGTGCCGGCCGGCGCAGGCGGGCGTGCCCGCGCACTGCCAGGCGGTCAGGTCGAGGGCGACCTCGCAGGCGGCGGCGACGAGCAGCACGGTGAGGCTGAGCCCGGTCAGCCTCACCAGCAGCCCGTACAGCCGGACCGTGCGGCGGCGGCCGTGGGCGCTGGGGCGCATCCAGTGGGCGAGGTTGACCACCATGAAGGGCAGGAGCAGCAGCCACAGGGCGCGGGTGCCGTTGCCGGAGGTGAGGTTGCACCAGACGTACGCCTCGGGGACGGGTCCGTCGCGGCGCGCGCCGGGGTTCCGCTCGGCGTCGGCGTCGTCGGCGCGGCGGAACACGGCGGCGACGTCGTCGCCGGTGACGCGGACCGTGCGCGGGTCGTCGAGCATCTGCTCGGGGCTGGTGCCGCCCACCCCGTGGACCAGGAGTTCCAGCGCGGTTCCGGGCCCGGCGGGCCCCGCGCCGGCAGGTGCTCCGCCGTCCCCGTCCGGTCCGGTCTGCTGTGCCTTCTCCACCGTGCGGCCTCCCCCGTGACGACCCGTCGGATCCGTCCGTGCGGGACAGGATCTCCCGTGTCCGGACGGCGTGCGTCCGTCGTCACTCAATCTCCCCGATCCGGGTGACACGCACGCACCGTGCGGGCGCCCAGAACCGCCATGTACGCGACGAGCCACCGGTGGCGCCGCCGATGGCCCGGCATGGGAGGATGGGACGTCCGCGCACCGGTGCCCGGGAGACATGCCGCCCGAGGCCGTGGACGCGCGGGAGTGTGTCGGACGGCTGTGCGGCGAAAGGACCGGAGCGTACGTGAGCGAGAATCAGAACCTGCTCGCCGAGCAGCGGCGCACCCTGATCCTCGACGAGGTCCGGCGGCGGGGCGGGGTCCGGGTCAACGAGCTGACCCGCAGGCTCGGCGTGTCGGACATGACGGTCCGCCGCGACCTGGACGCGCTGGCCCGGCAGGGCGTTCTGGAGAAGGTGCACGGCGGCGCGGTCCCGGTGGTCGAGGCGAGCACGCACGAGCCGGGGTTCGAGGCGAAGTCGGGTCTGGAGCTGTCCGCCAAGGAGGACATCGCGCGCGCGGCGGCCGAGCTGGTCCCGCCGGGCGCGGCGATCGCGCTGTCCGGCGGCACGACGACGTTCGCGCTGGCGCACCGGCTGACCGACGTTCCCGACCTCACGGTGGTCACCAACTCGGTGCGGGTGGCGGACGTCTTCCACGCGGCGCAGCGCTCCTCGGGCAGCCGGCAGGGTGCGGCGACGGTGGTCCTGACCGGCGGGGTGCGCACCCCGTCCGACTCGCTGGTGGGCCCGGTGGCCGACCAGGCGATCGCGGCGCTCCACTTCGACCTGCTGTTCCTCGGGGTGCACGGGATATCGGTCGAGGCGGGGCTGTCGACGCCGAACCTGGCGGAGGCGGAGACCAACCGGCGGCTGGTGCAGTCGGCCCGCCGGGTGGTCGTGGTCGCCGACCACACCAAGTGGGGCACCGTCGGCCTGAGTTCGTTCGCGTCGCTGGAGCAGGTGGACACGCTGGTCACGGACGCGGGGCTGACCGCCGAGGCCCGTGCGGAGGTGTCCGAGCACCTGCGGCGGCTGGTGGTGGCCGGCGAACCCGAACAGCCCGAACAGCCCGAGGACGACCGGGCGGAGGACACCGACGCCTGACCGGGGCGCCGCTCCCCTCGCCGTCCGTGCCCGTACGCAGCGTGATCTCGGAGGAGTTGAGTCGATGGCCCACCGTCTGCGCCCCGTGGGGCGGGAGTTCGCGTCGGTCGCACCCGTGCGTCTGGTCTTCGAGCGGGAGATCTCGGCCGCTCCCCCGGCGGTGTTCGACGCGCTGGCACGGGACGTGACGGGCTGGACCGACTGGTTCCGCGCGGTGACCCTGGCCCGTCCGCTGGACGGCGGCGCGGGCCGGGAGATCCGGCTCCTGGGCGGCGCCCGGTTCCGCGAGACGGTCCTCGCGGCCCAGGAGCCGGAGGTGTACGCCTACCGCGTCGACGTGACCAATGTGCCGGGCGCCCGCGCGATGGCCGAGGAGTGGCGGCTGCGTCCGGCCGGGACGGGCACCCGGGTGCGCTGGACGATGGCGGTGGACGGCCTCACGCCGTTCCGGCTGGCGCTGAAGGCGGCCCGTCCGGGTCTCGCGGCGGGCTTCCGCGACGCGGTGACCTCACTGGACCGCCGGCTCGCGCACTGACCCCTCGGGCCAGGCCCCGGTGCGCAGCAGGGTCTCTATGGCCTGCGTGTACGGCGTCACGTCCAGGCCCTGCTCGGCCAGCCAGGCGTCCGAGTAGTACTTGTCCAGGTAGCGGTCGCCCGGGTCGCACAGCAGCGTGACCACGCTGCCCCGCCTGCCCTCGGCCGCCATCTCCGCCACGATCCTCAAGGCGCTCCACAGACCGGTGCCGGTGGAGCCGCCCGCCTTGCGGCCGATGACCCGCTCCAGGGCCCGTACGGCGGCGACGGCGGCCGCGTCGGGCACCTTCATCATCCGGTCGACGGCGCCGGGCACGAAGCTCGGCTCCATCCGGGGGCGTCCGATGCCCTCGATGCGGGAGGCGCTGTCACAGGAGACATCCGGGTCGCCGGTGGTCCAGCCCTGGAAGAAGCAGGAGTTCTCCGGGTCGGCGACGCAGATGCGGGTGTCGTACTGCATGTAGTGGACGTAGCGGGCGAGGGTCGCGGAGGTGCCGCCGGTGCCGGCGGTGGCGACGATCCACTCCGGCTGCGGGAACCGCTCCATCCGCAGCTGACGGAAGATCGACTCGGCGATGTTGTTGTTGCCGCGCCAGTCCGTGGCCCGTTCCGCGTAGGTGAACTGGTCCATGTAGTGGCCGCCGGTCTCCGCCGCGAGGGCGGCGGACGCCTCGTACATGGTGCGGGGGTCGTCCACGAAGTGGCACCGGCCGCCGTGGAACTCGATCAGGCGGCACTTCTCGGCGCTGGTCGTACGCGGCATGACGGCGATGAAGGGGACGCCGATCAGCTTCGCGAAGTACGCCTCGGACACGGCGGTCGAGCCGCTGGACGCCTCGATCACCGGGCGGCCCGGGCGGATCCAGCCGTTGCACAGGCCGTACAGGAACAACGAGCGGGCCAGCCGGTGCTTGAGGCTGCCGGTGGGGTGGGTCGACTCGTCCTTCAAGTACAGGTCGATGCCCCACCGCTCGGGCAGCGGGAAGAGCAGCAGGTGGGTGTCGGCGGATCGGTTGGCGTCGGCCTGCACCCGGCGCACGGCCTCTTTCAGCCAGGCGCGGTAGGCGGGGTCGCTGCGGTCGACGTCGAGAGTGGCGCCGGTCGGGGTCTGTTGGGGAGTGCTCACGACTGGGCTCCTTACACTGAGCGCCGACGGCGTCCAGCGCGGCCGACACCTCGATCATAAGCACCGCTCGCACCACCTCTCACCTGCATAAACATATCTTTGGTGGCCTGAAAGGCAGTGCTGGGGCCCAGGGGGCGCGCGTGTGGGGGCGCATTGACCCGAGTGCCCCCCGCGCCCCCGCCGGCGGGGCCTGGCG
>MUNG01000286.1 GCA_002154585.1 Streptomyces pseudogriseolus | reverse complement strand
GGGTGGCGGCGGGCGGGGTGTTCACAGGATGCTGACCGTTCACGCGTGAGCGGTCGGGGCGGCCCTGCCGGGCCGTCTCGGGCATGCGTGGTGTAAGCACCTCGTCCAGCGCCGCGGGGAGCAGCGCGGCGAGCCGCTCGTCGGCGCCGGAGCTGATGTCGAGCCAGACGGGCGGCCGGTCATGGATCAGCAGCAGGGCGCAGCCGGCGTGGACGAGCGCGGTGACCGGCCCGTCGGGGTGGCCGACGAGCTGCTGCCAGACGCGCTCCTTGAGCGGCACCTCGGCGAGCTTGCGGTGGCGTCGCAGCCACTCCTCGACCTCGGCAAGGGCGAACGCGGGGCTGGTCTCGGTGCCGCCGACCGGCCGGGGGAAGTCGGCGTGCCGGCGCCGCCAGTTGCTGACCGCGGCCCGGCCCACCCCCGCCAGCCGGGCGATCCCCGCGGCGGTCACTTCAGTCGCGTTGCCCTGCATCCCGGAACCCGCCCCGTTCTCCCGTAACTCCCTGTGTGGCGACGAGCATACCGACGACGGCATGGAACGGAGGTTCACGGGCGTGTACGCACCACTTTCATGAGCTTGTGTTGACTCGGTTCACAGTCTCTGTTCTGATTGACCCAGCAAACGAGCGGCCGCCGGAGAAACGGGGGCGGCCGCCGCCTGGGGAGGGACACACCGTCATGGGTATGAAGAGCAAGATCGTGCTGGGCGCCGTCGTGGGGCTCGTCGTCATCGGCGCCGTCTCGGCTAACGGCGGCGACGGCGGGACCGGCTCCGCCGACAAGGGCGCCTCCGCCTCCGCGGACAAGCAGCCCGGCGGCGCGAAGGACGCGGGGGCGGACACGGCGGACGCGGCGGACAAGGCCGGGCAGACGGAGCAGAAGGCCTCGCAGGCCGAGCAGTTCAAGGCGTTCGTGCAGGAGAACGGGACGGACCAGGAGAAGGAGGCCGTCTCCCACGTCACCAAGGTGCAGGGCGCCGACGACCAGAACGACATCCTGGACACCGCCGACGTCTACACCGACTTCACCGGCGGGATCATGGGCGAGGGCACCGGCCCCGCCAAGCTCATCGCCTCCGCCTTCGCCGACTGGAAGCAGAGCGCGAACGGCCTCGTCACCGTCTACGACGCCGACGGCGAACTCCTCGGCAACGGCCAGTTCTGACACTCGTCTCGCGGCGCGCAGCACACCCCTCGCGCCCGTCCCGGTCACCGCTGCCGTTCCGCGGTGACCGTCCACCGCCACGATCACCGTCCACCACCGCGATTCCCGAAGGAACACCACCGTCATGCGTCGCACCGCACTCGCCGCGCTCTGCCTCGTCGCCGTGACCGGGGCCGGGCTCACCGGCTGTCAGTCCGGCGGGGACACGGCGTCCGCCGGCTCCCGGCCGTCCTCGGAGCAGACGAGGAACGCGGACACCGCGAAGGACCCGAACGAGCCGTTCGCCGGGCTGTCCGGCGGCGAGATCACCGAACGCGCGGTGGCCGCCACCACCGGCGCCCCGTCCCTGCGCTTCACGGGCGAGATCCCCGACGAGGAGAGCGGGGGCACCCTCCACGTCGACATGGCCCTGGACAAGAAGGGCGACTGCGCCGGCACGCTCGGCATCGGGGACCAGGGCGAGGTCGAGCTGATCAAGACCGGCGACACCCTCTACGCCAAGTACGACGAGGCGTTCCTGCGCGCCCAGAGCGAGGGCGAGCCGCAGGCGGACGTCGACGCCGTGGTGGAGATGATGGCCGGCACGTGGACCAAGACGGCGGCCACCGGCGCGGACGCCGAGGACATCGCGGGGTTCTGCGACCTCGACGAGGTGCTCGGCGACGCGGGCGACGGCAGCTCGAACGCGGCCCGGGGCAAGGCCACCACGCTCGACGGCACCCCGGCGCTCACGCTCACCGAGCGGGACGGCGCGGACCGTTACACCTTCTACGTGGCCACCACGGGCGAGCCGTACCTGCTGCGGCTGGAGAGCACGTCGGCCGCGGACCCGGGGTCGATCGCCTTCACGGACTTCGGGAAGCCGGTCCCGGCCCAGAAGCCCGAGGGCGAGATCCTCGACCTCGACGCCCTGGCCTGACCGCCCGTCACAGCGGGTGCCGCATCCACACGTTCGGCTCGACGTACACGGCGTGGCCGCCCTCCACGTCGCAGTGGACCGGCACCAGCGCCCCGGGCACCTCGACCGGGCCGTCGGTGTCGAACGGCAGGCCCGTCCAGCGGCGCCACTGCTCCAGGGACGCCGACACGGTCATGGACGCCGGCGCCACCCGCTCGACGGTGGCGCCGGCGCGGGCGTGGACACGCATCCACGGGTCCTCGGGCAGCCCGTCGGGGCGCACCCGGCGGACGTACTCCTCGACCGGGGTGCGCGGCTGAAGGTGCTTGGCGCTGGGGCGCACGGGGGCGACGACCTCGCCGAAGCCGTGCGCCCGGGCGTTGTCCCGCATCGCGCTGAGCATCAGCGCGGACAGCCCGCGGCCCTGCGCGTGCGGGGCGACGGTGACCGCGACGGCGCTGACGGTGTCGGGCCGCACCCCGGCCCGCAGGTCGGCGAAGGCCCAGGTGAGCACCTGGTCCCAGCCGCGCGCGGGCAGGTCGCCGCGGCCGGGGGCGTGCAGCGCGAACGGCACGCTGTGCGCGGTGGCGACGACCTCGCCGTCCTCGTCCTCGGCGAAGAGGACGTGGGCGGGCAGTTCGGCGGCGATGCGGGGGAAACAGGCGGCGCCCACGAGGTCCTCGGTCACGAACACCGGCCAGCTGTCCGCCATGTCGCGCACCGCCGGCCACCGGTCGGGCCGCTCGGCGAGACTCATGATCGTGAACGTCATGGACGCCACGGTAGGCACGCGCCCGACACCGTGACCACCGGTTTTCCCCGCTTGACCACGGGTTTCCCGACCGCCGGGGCCCCCGCGCGGTCACACCCGCCAGGACCTCAGGCCCCGCACTGCTCCCGCATGGTGTCCTTGTCCGCCGCCGTCACGGGCATCTCGTACTTCACGGCGACCTGCGCGAAGCGGACGGCGTAGGCGCAGCGGACGGCCTTGCTGGGCGGGAGCCAGGACGCCGGGCCGGAGTCGCTCTTGGCGGAGTTGGCGCCGCCGTCGACGGGGAGCAGGTTGAGCGGGTCGTTGGCCAGCTGCCGGCGCTTGGTCTCGGACCAGCGGGCGGCGCCCATCTGCCAGCTGTAGGAGAGCGGCACCACGTGGTCGATCTGCACCTCGGCGGCTTCCTGCTTGCGCCACTCGATCGTGGTGCCGGTGTAGGGGTCGGCCAGGGTCAGGGAGACGAGGACGCAGTCGGAGCCGGAGCGGAAGCGCAGCTTCTGGCCGTCGCGGCGGAGGACGTCGTTACGGGTGTCGCAGCCGTTCCGGGCGAAGGGCACGCCGTCGGCGGTGTCCATCCACGCGTAGCCGTACTCGTCGCGGTCGTAGCCGGTCTTGGGGCCGCGGCCCTTGGTGGCGACCTTGTCGATCAGGGCGGCGGCCTCGGCGCGGTCCCGCGCGTCACGGACGGGCGCGAGACCGGGGCGGGTGCCGTCGGGGTTGTCCAGCGGGCTCACCGCGTGCCCGTCGGGGGCCGCCGCGCCGCTGCCTCCGGAGGCGGGGACGTCCGCGTCGGGTATCGACTCGCATCCCGCGAGGAGGACCACCGCGACGGCCGCCGCCCCTCCCGTGCGCCGCGCTTTGCTGCCCCACCCCAGGTCTCGCGTCACCGCGCCCCTCCCTTGTTCTGCTGTAACCCTGCCCCGGCAGGGGCGGTCCGATCCGGAAGCTCACCGTAACGAGCGAGTGGTCCAGACCTGTCACCGCCCATTTGGGCATTCTGTCCGATCCACGCGTATGGTCGGATTTGAGCCACTGCGGAAGGAGTTCTGGATGGGCATCCTCGACAAGTTCAAGAGCAACAAGGCGGCGCGCGAGAAGGCGCACAAGGCCTCCGACGCCGCGGAGAAGAAGCTGAACGAGAGGACCGGCGGCAAGTACGAGCAGCACATCGACACCGGCCAGCAGCAGGCGGAGCGCCGGCTCGGCATGGAGCGCGACCGGCCCGACCAGCAGCCGTAGGCCTCACACACAGCTCAGGGCCGCCCGCGATGCGCCTCGCGCACCGCGGACGGCCCTCGCCATGACCGGGGCAGGCCGGGTCAGGACCCCAGCACCGAGGTGAGGAACTCCCCGACCCACCCGAGCAGCTCCCGCCCGACCAGCGGCTTGCCGCCGACCTTCGCGGTCTTCGGGCGCGGCACCAGCACCTGGCGGGACGTCGCCTTGATCACCGAGCCGGGGTACAGCCGCTTGAGCCGCAGCTCCTGCGACTCGCGCAGCTCCACCGGCGCGAACCGGATGTTGTTGCCCTGCAGGACGATCTCGCCGACCGCGCACGCCCGCGCGAGCATCCTCAGGCCCGCCACCAGCAGCAGGTTCTCCACCGGCTCCGGCAGCTTGCCGTAGCGGTCGACGAGTTCCTCGCGGACGGCCTTGATGTCGTCCTCGCTGTTGGCGGAGGCGATGGCCCGGTACGCCTGGAGGCGCAGCCGCTCGCCGGGCGCGTAGTCGTGCGGGACGTGCGCGTCGACCGGCAGCTCGATCTTCACCTCCAGCGGCGCCTCCTCCACACCTCCCGCCGCAGGCTCCCCCGTCTCCAGCTGGCGGCGGTAGTCCGCGACGGCCTCGCCCACCATCCGTACGTACAGGTCGAAGCCGACGCCCGCGATGTGCCCGGACTGCTCGCCGCCGAGCAGGTTGCCCGCGCCGCGGATCTCCAGGTCCTTCATCGCCACGTACATGCCCGCGCCCATCTCGGTGTGCTGGGCGATGGTCGCGAGCCGCTCGTGCGCGGTCTCCGTCAGCGGCTTCTCCGGCGGGTACAGGAAGTAGGCGTACCCGCGCTCCCGGCCGCGGCCGACCCGGCCGCGCAGCTGGTGCAGCTGGGAGAGGCCGAAGTTGTCGCCGCGCTCCACGATGAGCGTGTTGGCGTTGGAGATGTCGATGCCGGACTCGACGATCGTCGTCGACACCAGCACGTCGAACTTCTTCTCCCAGAAGTCGACGACGACCTGCTCCAGCGCCTGCTCCGACATCTGGCCGTGGGCGGTGGCGATGCGCGCCTCGGGCACGATCTCGCGGAGCCGGGCCGCCGCGCGGTCGATGGACTCGACGCGGTTGTGGATGTAGAAGACCTGGCCCTCGCGCAGCAGCTCACGGCGGATCGCGGCGCCGATCTGCCGCTGGTCGTAGGGGCCGACGAAGGTGAGCACCGGGTGGCGCTCCTCCGGCGGGGTGGTGATCGTCGACATCTCGCGGATGCCGGTGACCGCCATCTCCAGGGTGCGCGGGATCGGTGTGGCGGACATGGTCAGCACGTCGACGTTGGCGCGCAGCTTTTTCAGCTGCTCCTTGTGCTCGACGCCGAACCGCTGCTCCTCGTCGACGATGACCAGGCCCAGGTCCTTGAACTTGGTCTCCGAGGAGAACAGCCGGTGCGTGCCGATGACGACGTCCACCGAGCCGTCCCGCAGGCCCTCCAGCGTCGCCTTGGCCTCCGTGTCGGTCTGGAAGCGGGACAGTGCCTTCACCACCACCGGGAACTGCGCGTACCGCTCGCTGAACGTCCCGAAGTGCTGCTGCACCAGCAGCGTGGTGGGGACGAGCACGGCGACCTGCTTGCCGTCCTGGACGGCCTTGAACGCGGCCCGCACCGCGATCTCGGTCTTGCCGTAGCCGACGTCGCCGCAGATCAGACGGTCCATGGGGACCGACTTCTCCATGTCCTCCTTGACTTCGGCGATGGTGGTGAGCTGGTCGGGCGTCTCCGCGTACGGGAAGGCGTCCTCGAGCTCACGCTGCCAGGGCGTGTCGGGTCCGAAGGTGTGCCCGGGCGCCGCCATCCGCGCGCTGTACAGCTTGATCAGGTCGGCGGCGATCTCCTTGACGGCCTTCTTGGCGCGCGCCTTGGTCTTGGTCCAGTCGGCGCCGCCGAGCCGGTGCAGGGTGGGGGCCTCGCCGCCGACGTACTTGGTGATCTGCTCCAGCTGGTCGGTGGGAATGTAGAGGCGGTCGCCGGGCTGGCCGCGCTTGGCGGGGGCGTACTCCACGACCAGGTACTCGCGGGTGGCGCCTTGCACGGTGCGCTGCACCATCTCGATGTACCGGCCGACGCCGTGCTGCTCGTGGACGATGTGGTCGCCCGCCTCCAGCGTGAGCGGGTCGATGGTCTTGCGGCGCCTCGCCGGCATCCGGGCGCCCTCGCGGCCGGACGCCTTCTGCCCGGTGAGGTCGGTCTCGGTGAGCACGGCCAGCTTGAGCGCCGGGTCGACGAAGCCGTGGTCGATGCAGCCGCAGGAGACGTGCACCACGGACGGGGTCAGCTCGCCCAGGTCGTTGTCCAGGCGGGCGGCGATGCCCTCGCCGCCGAGCACCTCCACGGTGCGGGCCGCCGGGCCGTGTCCCTCGGTGACGTAGACCGTGCGCCAGCCGTCGGCGAGCCAGCCCTTGGTGTCGGCGAGCGCCCGCGCGGTGTCGCCCCGGTAGGTCTCGGGGGCGTGCATGCCGAGCTTCAGGGTGTCCGAGTCCAGCTCCTCGTCGGCGGCGAACGGCGACACCGACCACCACATCATGTCCAGCTCACGCGCCCGGTCACGGACGTCCGCGATGGACCACAGGGAGGCCGCGCCGACGTCGATGGGCGCCTCGCCGCCGCCGGCCGTGGCGGCCCAGGACGCCTGGAGGAACTCCTGGCTCGTCGCCACGAGGTCCGACGCGCGCGTACGCACCCGCTCCGGGTCGCAGACGACGGTCATGGCGCCCTTGGGCAGCACGTCGAGCAGCAGCTCCATGTCGTCGACGAGGACCGGCGCGAGGGACTCCATGCCCTCCACGGCGATGCCCTCGGCGATCTTCCCGAGCAGCTCGCCCAGCTCCGGATGCTGCTCCGCGAGCACCCGCGCCCGCTCACGCACGTCGTCCGTGAGCAGCAGCTCACGGCAGGGCGGCGCCCACAGCCCGTGCTCGGCGACCTCCAGGGACCGCTGGTCGGCGACCTTGAAGTAGCGGATCTCCTCGACGTCGTCACCCCAAAACTCGACGCGGAGGGGGTGCTCCTCGGTGGGCGGGAAGACGTCCAGGATGCCGCCGCGTACGGCGAACTCGCCGCGCTTCTCGACCAGCTCCACGCGCGCGTACGCGGCGGCGGCGAGGGCCTCGACGATCTCGTTGAGGTCCGCGCTCTGACCGGTCCGCAGGGCGACCGGCTCCAGGTCGCCCAACCCCTTGACCTGCGGCTGGAGCACGGAGCGCACGGGCGCGACGACGACGGAGACCGGGCCGGTCCCGGGGTCGTCGGGGCGGGGGTGGGCCAGGCGCCGCAGCACGGCGAGGCGGCGGCCCACGGTGTCGCTGCGGGGGCTGAGCCGCTCGTGCGGCAGCGTCTCCCACGACGGGTACTCCACGATCCCCTCGGGCGGGAGGAGGGAGCGCAGGGCGGCCGCCAGGTCCTCCGCCTCGCGTCCCGTCGCCGTCACGGCGAGCACGGGGCGGCCGGCGTCACGGGCCAGGGCGGCGACGGTGAAGGGGCGGGCCGCGGGCGGGCCGACGAGGTCGACGTGCATGCGGTTGCCGTCGGCGGCGGCGGTGATCGCTTCCGCGAGGGCGGTGTCCTTGACGACGGCGTCGAGCAGACCGTGCAGGCTCATGCGGGGCGGAATCCCTCCGGGGGTGTGCAACACGTCGGCCCGACACGTCTTACGGGCCGGGGTTGCCAGCCTACGACGCCCGCGCCGCGACCGCTCCGCCGTTCCGCTGCCCCGGGAGCAGACCGTTCCGGATCCGCGTCTCGCTCCCCTGCCTCAGGCCGTCGTCCGGGTCCGCGAACGTGACCGTGACACCGCGGCCCGGCTCGACCGTCACCAGCAGGGTCGCTTCGAACGCTCTGGAGATGCGTTCCAACAGGGGAAAGGTGGGCATGCACTTTCCGCGCTCCAGCCGGGAGATCGCAGCTTGGGTCATGCCGGAAAACTCGGCGAGCCGCGCCTGTGTCATCCCCGTTTTGCCGCGTCGTTCTCGCACGGCTCTCCCCAGAATTCTCTCCATGCTTTCGACCGGCAATCCGGCATTACTCCCTTTTCGCCCGGCCCGTCCTTGCAGGGTCCCCCGTTGAAGGTGCTGCACTCCGACTCCTGGATCGCTCATCACGCATCGACGATTCGCGAAACACTGCGGACACGAACACTAGCCGACGATTTCCCTCGATTTGGTTGATCTGAGCAGAATTTGAGCTTCACTCCATAGCATCCCCGGCATATAGCAGGACTGACATCACTTGTCTCGCTCTCGGATCACCGCAGCTCACGTGCCGGAATTCTGCATTCCGACTTCCCTGGCGGCGCAGGGCGGCGGATTGCCGATTGCTTGCCCAGCATGCCCATGCCATCGTTACCCCACCTTCCAGGGAGAAAGGAAAGCAACCTTGACCAAGTTGCGCTCCACACTGTCCGCCGTTGCCCTTTCGGGCGCGCTTCTCGTCACCAGTGCAGCACCGGCCATCGCTGATTCCGCACCCACCGGAGCCACCTCCGAGGCGGCGGCCGCCGCGAAGGTGACTAAGAAGCAGAAACTCGCCAAACTGAAGACGCTCACCTTGAACTCGAACAACTCCACCCTGAAGTGGTTCGAGGCTCTCGGCCAGCACCGCCAGAAGAAGCAGGCGATCAGGAAGTACAAGTTCAACTGGAAGACCGACTACTGCTCCATGGCTCCGGATAAAGTCGCCGGCGGATACTCGTTCGCGGATGCCTGCTACCGCCACGACTTCGGCTACCGCAACTACAAGTCCGTGGTCGGTAAGTACTACTTCAAGAAGAACCACAAGGGCCGCATCGACAAGGCCTTCCTCAGGGACATGAACACGGCCTGCACCTACAAGCCCTGGGCCGACCCCTACACGCCGGCCCAGCGTAAGAAGTTGAAGGCTGCCTGCAAGAAGACCGCTAAGAAGTACTACCAGGCGGTCGTCGCCCTTGGCTGATCGCCCGGTCTGATCGCGCTCGGCTGATCGGCGCGGGCGCAGCGGAAAAGCGGACGGTCGGGGTGAGATCACGTACCACCCCGACCGTCGTTTCTCCGGGGGCAGATACCGGTCACCCAGTGCTGCCCCCTCCCCCGTCAATCGGTGGCGATGGCGTTGAGTACATTCATCCGGCCCGCCCGGAAAGCCGGCACCAGCGCGGCGATCAGGCCCACGAGCGCGGATCCGAGGAACACCCACACAAGGGTCGGCCATGGAATGTCGAGAACCTTCATGCCCTCGAGGGCCAGGAGGCGGTGCGCGGTCGCGCCCCAGCCCAGCCCCAGGCCGAGGCCCAGCAGCGCTCCGAAGACGGCGATCACGACCGACTCGAGCCGGATCATGCGGCGCAGCTGCCGGCGCGAGAGACCGATGGCGCGCATGAGCCCGATTTCCCTGGTGCGCTCCACGACCGACAGCGCCAGGGTGTTCACCACGCCGAGGACCGCCACCACGATCGCCAGTGCCAAAAGACCGTAGACCATGTTGAGCAGCTGCCCGATCTGGTCGCGCAGATTTTCCTTGTAGTCGGTCTGGTCCATCACCCTGACCGTGGGGTCGGAGGCCACAGCAGCCTTGAGCGAGGCGTAGGCGGCCTTCTCCTGCCCGTCCTTCGCGGTGGCGAGCACCGACGACTCGAGCGGCATCCGGTCCGCCGGCAGATAGCGCTCGACCGTCTCGATGCCGGTGTACATCGCGCCCTGGTCGAGCGCCGTATCGTCCGAAGTGACCGCGGCCACGCGCAACCGGGCCGTGCGGCCCCCGTCGAAGGCGACGGTCAGTGTGTCGCCGACCTCGACGCCCGTTTTCTCGGCGAACTCCTCCCCGACGGACATCGCATCGTCGCCGTAGGCGTCCGCGAGGGTACCGGACAGCGTTTCGCGGCGCAGGTCCTGTATGTAGGTGGGGTCCGTGGCCAGCAGCTGACCCTCCTGCTTCGTACCGTCGGGTGCCGTCACGTCGGCGGGCACCTCACGCACACGACTGACATGGACCAGGTCCGAGGCGTCGTCCTGCACCGCTTTCACCGTCGCCGGCTTGAGGGGCGCACCCGCGTTGCCGGTGACGATGAAGTCGGCGCCGACCGACTTGTCGAGCTCATCCGTCGCGGACGTCACCATGGAGGAGCCGACCACGGAGAGGCACGCCACCAGGGCCAGGCCAATCATCAGCGCGGCGCCCGTCGCGCCGGTGCGGCGCGGGTTGCGCAGGGCGTTGCGCTCGGCCATGCGGCCCACGGGGCCGAACGCCCGCAGCAGGATCGCGCCGAGGACCCGGACCATGCCGCTCGCCAGCACCGGGCCGATGACGACGAAGCCGATCAGGGACAGCACCACGCCCAAGCCCAGCCATAGGGAGCCGTCGGTGGCCTTGTCGGCGGTTCCGGCCAGATAGAGGGTGAAGCCGCCTGCGCCGGTGAGGACCAGACCGACCGCGGCCCGGATCCATCCGCCCTTGGCGTCCACCGGGGTGCCGGCGTCGCGCAGCGCGGCCATCGGGGAAACCTTCCCAGCGCGCCGGGCGGGCAAGTAGGCGGCGAGGACGGTGACGACGACACCGAGGAGCAGGCCGAGCACCGGGGTCGTCCAGGCGACCGTGAGGTCGCCGGTGGACAGTTCCATGCCCGTCAGGCCCATGAGCTTCATCAGGCCGACCGCGAGTCCGACGCCCGCGCCGACGCCGAGGACGGAGCCGATCACGCCGAGCAGCAGCGCCTCGACCAGCACGGAGCGGTTGACCTGCTTGCGGGACGAGCCGATCGCCCGCATCAGGCCGGTCTCCCGGGTGCGCTGGGCGACCAGCATGGAGAAGGTGTTGATGATCAGGAAGATGCCGACGAGGAAGGCGATCCCGGCGAAGCCGAGCATGGCGTACTTCATGACGTTCATGAACTCGCCGACGCCCTCACGGTTCTCGTCCGTGGTCTCCTGCTGCGTCTGGATCTTGTACCCCCCGCTCAGGGAGCGGGCGACGTTCTCCTTGACGCGTTCGTCGGAATAGCCGTTCTCGGCGGCTACCGTGATGTGTGTGAACCTGTCGGACTGTCCGAGGAGTTCACGCTGTGCGGTGCTGGTGTCGAAGTAGACGGTGGCAGCGCCGGGGTTGGTCACCTTGAAGGTGGTGATGCCGACGATGCGGGCCTTGAAGTCGCCGGTGACGGCGACGGTGCGCAGCTCGTCACCGAGCTTGAGGCCATGCTTCTCCGCGGTGTCGGCGTCGACCATCATCTCGGCCGGCCCGCGCGGGGCGCGCCCGGATGAGATGTCCATCGACCGCAGGTCGTTGCGTGTCCAGTTGCCGGCGATCGTCGGGGCCCCCGTGGTGGACCCCATGTTCTTGTTCTTGTCGTCGACAACGGTCACGCTCATCGAACTGACTGCGCCTTCGACGGACTTGACGCCGTCGGCTTCGCGCACCAGCTCCATCACCGAGGCGGGCAGGGACTCGGGAACACCGTTACGAGGCATCTCGTCGGTCTTGGCAGACTTCGGCGACACCGTGACGTCCGAGGAGGTCGCCGCGAACAGCTTGTCGAACGTGGTGCCCATGGTGTCCGTGAACACCAGCGTCCCGCAGACGAACGCCACCGACAGCAGCACCGCCACCGCCGACAGCGCCATGCGTCCCTTGTGCGCGAGGAAGTTGCGCATCGAGGTCTTGAGCACGGTCATGACGTGCGCCCCCGGGCGTCGAAGTCCTTCATGCGGTCCAGGACCTGCTCGGCGGTCGGCTGGTGCATCTCGTCGACGATGCGGCCGTCGGCCAGGTACAGCACCCGGTCCGCGTAGGAGGCGGCGACGGGGTCGTGGGTGACCATCACGATGGTCTGGCCCAGCTCGTCGACCGAGCGGCGCAGGAAGCCGAGCACCTCGGCGCCGGCGCGGGAGTCGAGGTTGCCGGTCGGCTCGTCACCGAAAATGATCTCCGGCCGGGCGGCCAGCGCCCGTGCCACGGCGACCCGCTGCTGCTGGCCGCCGGAGAGCTGCGTCGGCCGGTGCTTGAGCCGCTCCGCGAGCCCGACGGTCTCCACCACCCGGTCGAGCCATGCCTTGTCGGGCTTGCGACCGGCGATGTCCATGGGCAGCGTGATGTTCTCGAGCGCGTTGAGCGTCGGCAGCAGGTTGAACGCCTGGAAGATGAAGCCGATCCGGTCGCGGCGCAGCCGGGTGAGCTTCTTGTCCTTCAGGCCGGTGATCTCGGTGTCGTCCAGGTAGATCTGACCGCTCGTCACGGTGTCGAGCCCGGCGAGGCAGTGCATCAGCGTGGACTTACCGGACCCCGAGGGGCCCATGATCGCGGTGAACTGTCCGCGGGCGATGTCCACGTCGACGTGGTCGAGGGCGACGACACGGGTCTCCCCCGACCCGTACGCCTTCACGACCTGCCGCGCCCGCGCGGCAACGGCCGTAGTCCTTCCAGTACCCCCGTGCCTGGGAATGGTCACAGCCGATGTCACGGTAAGTCTCCTATGTCGGTGGTCAAGACAAAGCGGTGCTGCCGGCGGCCGCCCTGGTCTGCGGCGGCCGCCCGGCGCGTGGTGTGCGGGACGTGCTTCAGTCTGGCGGGGGGAGGGGGTCCGGCGCGCTGATGCTCAGCGCAGTCTTCTGCTGTGGAAAACCCCACCCCCGGTGCTGTGCTCCGCCACCCCCCAGCGGCGTAAAGCCAGGTTAAGGACGGGGCCGGCCCCGCCTCGTCCTCCGCCGGGACGAACCCTCCCCGAGCCGCAGTACGGAGGTGCCCCTAAGGGCTCTCCGCCCTGGGGCGGAGGCCGCCTCGGGGTCGCTCGTCCTTCCGTCGCCCCACGTCTCCTCCCGTCCGCGCCTCAGGACCCGCCCCGTCCGGCTCCGCCCAGCGTCCATCCTGCCGCCGCGTCAGAGTCAAGCCGGCCGCCCTCCGGCGGACCACGCGATGTCCCGCGGACACCGCCACAAGTCGGAGTTGATCCGGGTAACACCCCAGACTTCCTGACCGTCCTCGCCTCGGTCGCCGGCATGATCCTCGCCTGCGCCAACTCCCTCGCGCACGACGTGTTCGCCGCCCGGGCCCGGGAGATGACACCGCGCCGCGAGATGCTGCTGGCCCGCCTGTCCGCCGCGGTCGTCGGCGTCCCCGCGATCCTGCTCGCCACGCTGGTGCAGCACCGCAGCCTGCACCCGCTGATCACACTGTCCTTCTGCCTGGGCGCCTCGGCCATCGCCCCGGCCCTCGTCCACAGCCTCTTCTGGCGCCGCTCCACCCGCACCGGCCTGCTCGCCGCCCTCATCGGCGGCACCGTCTCCGTGCTGCTGCTCATGCCGGGCACCACCCTGGTCTCCGGCTCGCCCGTCGCCGCCTTCCCCGACGCCGACTTCACCTGGTTCCCCTTCACCACCACCGGCCTGCTGTCCATCCCCTCGGCTTCGCCTGCGGCTGGCTCGGCACCGTCGCCTCCGGCCGCACCCGGGCGGAGGAACAGCGCCGCCAGTACGAGGCGGTGGAGGGCTGGATCCTCGCCGGCGCGACCCGCAGAAGGCCCTGACCGGCGCAGGGCCCTCGTGAGCGCGAGCGCCCGGCCGGCCGTGCGGGTGGGTCACTCCACCGCGCGGCCGGTCAGCGCGCTCAGGCTCGCGCAGACATGGTCCATCTGCGTCTGCACGTCCTCCCGCCGGTCGGCGTGCTCCCGCAGCACCCGCCCCGTCTCCCGCTCGATGCCCTCCACGCGCGCGTGCGCCTCCGCCAGCACCTCGGCCGCGCGTTCCCGCGCCTCGTCCGCGCACCGCCGGGCCGCCTCCTCCGCGTCGGCGAACGCCTGCCGCGCCTCGGCCAGCAGCTTCTCGGCCCGCTCCTCCGCCTCCGCCTGCCGGGCGTCCAGCTCCGCCGCCCGCTCCGCCTCCTCCCGGGCGGCCTCGTCCAGCCGCTCCGCCTGCGCCCCGGCCTCCTCGGCGAGCAGCTCCGAGGTGCGCTCCCGCACCCGCCGCATCTCCGCCAGCGCCTCCGTGCGCCGCTCCTTCACGTCCAGCCGCGTCTCGATACGGATCTCGTCCGCCCTCTCACGCGCCGCCGCCAGCCGCTCGCGCGCGTACTCGTCGGCCACGGCGCGCAGCGCGGCCCCGTACGCCCGCGCCGCCTCCTCCACCTCGGCGGCGTCGTCCCGCGCCAGGTCCACCAGGTCCTGCGCGTGCTGCCGCGCCGACTCCCGTACGGCCGTGGCCTCCTCCAGCGCCAGCAGGAACAGCCGCCGGGGCCCGTCACCGAGCGACTCGTACGTCTGCTCGGGCAGCCCCGCCGCCCGCACCCGCAGCCCCTCCAGCTCCTCCTCCATCTCCCGCGCCAGCACCGTGAGCCGCGCCGCGCGCTCCCAGGCGGCGTCCCGGTCGTCCGACAGCGCCTCGACGTACGCGATCACCTGCAACGGGCGGTACCCGCGCCCCCGGCGGACGATCTCGAACCCCCGTGACGACACCGATGCGCTGCTGCTCATCCTGGAACCCCTTCCACCGACGGACACGAAGCCCAGCACGACGACCGAGCACAAAAGGGATGAATCGCGCACATCTTGATCGATGACAAGGAAGTGTTCATAACGCGACACTCCGCTCGGCGGGGCGGACAGACGAAAGCCGGGCCCGGTCGTCACATCGACGACCGGGCCCGGCCCACGGGTCACACCTTCAGCCGCGGCGGCTCACAACAGCCCGTCCCACATCTGCTCCAGCAGCACCGACCACCAGGTCTCCGGCGACCCCAGCGCCGCCGGGTCCAGCGCGGCCAGCTGCGCCTGGAAGTCGACCGTCCAGCGGCCCGCCTGCTCCTGGTTCAGCCCGAACCGCAGCCGCCACATCCGGCCCAGCAGCGCCAGGCAGCGCGCGAACTCCGGCAGCCCGGTGTTCACGAACTGCGGCGGCACCGCCGCACCGCCCGGACCGGCCTCCACCGGCACGGCCACGATGTTCGCCGTGCCGTACTGAACGCAGACCGCCTTGCCGAAGTCACTGCCCATCACCAGGTACGAGCCCGCGTCGGGCGCCGGCTGCACACCCCGCTCCGCGGCCAGCTCCGCCAGCGTCGGCACCGGGCGGCCCGGCTGCGCCTGCGCCCAGAAGAACGGCCCCATGTCCATCGGCAGACCCGCCGTCACCAGCGTGTGCGCCACGACCGGCGGCACACCCTGACGGGACACCGCCGCCTGCTCGAACCGGAACACGCCCGGCCCGAACGCGGCCGCCAGCTCCTGCCCGATCGCCTCCGGCGGAAGCGGCGGGGCCGGCTGCACCGGCGGGACCGGCGCCCGCACCGGCGCCGGACGGGCAGGCCCGTCCGCCACCTGGTGCAGCTCACCCTGGTGGGCGAGCAGCTGCCGCATGCCCTGCTGCCGGCTCGCGTGGTCCGTGCCGTAGGGCGCGATCGACGTGATGCGTGCCTGCGGCCACTGCTCGCGGATCATCCGCGCGCAGTACGCGCCCGGCAGCTCGCACGACTCCAGCTCCGTGTGCAGCTCCAGCACCTGGTTGGGCGGCACGTTCATCGCCCGCAGCTCGTGGAAGATCTGCCACTCCGGGTGCGGGGTGCCCGGCGCGGAACGCCGGATCAGCTGCTGCTCGGAACCGTCCTGGGCGCGGTAGCGCAGCACGGCCTGGTAGCCCGGACCGACGGTCGGCTGCCCCGGCGGCTGCTGCGGATAGCCGTACGCCGGCGGCTGCCCCGGCACGGGGACACCCGGCGGGGGCGTGCCGGGCGGCATCGCTCCGGGCGGCATCGCTCCGGGAGGAGCGCCGGGGACGCCGGGCGCGCCGGGCGGTGCCGGCGGCGGGGGCGCGCCGGGGCCGCCGACCGGGGGTGCGGCCAGCACGGTCTCGGCGTGGTGCACCGGCGGGGCG
>MUNG01000285.1 GCA_002154585.1 Streptomyces pseudogriseolus | reverse complement strand
CTCGTCGGCGCCGAGTTGCGCGAACACCTCCGGCCCGCACCGACGCCGGGGCCTGTTGTCCCGCCTGCCGAAGGCACCCGCGTCGTTGGGGAGGCACCCAGGCGTATCAAGCCGCCGCGTGACACAAGGGCGCCGGGGTCCGGCGGAACCGGCGTAAGGGTGTTGACCAGTCCCCGGACCGTCCGTACCGTCGCGCCCCGCACCGCATACCCTTGGCGCATGGCCCCGCAGATCAGCCCCAGCATCCTGTCCGCCGACTTCGCCCGGCTCGCCGAGGAGGCGAAGGCCGTGGAGGGAGCCGACTGGCTCCACGTCGACGTGATGGACAACCACTTCGTGCCGAACCTGACGCTCGGCGTACCGGTCGTCGAGTCGCTCGCCCGGGCCACGGACACCCCGCTGGACTGCCATCTGATGATCGAGGCGCCCGACCGCTGGGCGCCGCAGTACGTGGAGGCGGGGGCGGGGTCCGTCACCTTCCACGTCGAGGCGGCCACCGCGCCCGTCCGGCTCGCCCGGGAGATCCGCGCCAAGGGCGCCCGCGCCTCCATGGCGCTGCGGCCCGCGACGCCGGTCGAGCCGTACGAGGACCTGCTGCCCGAGCTGGACATGCTGCTGATCATGACGGTTGAGCCGGGCTTCGGCGGGCAGGCGTTCCTCGACATCATGCTGCCGAAGATCCGCCGCACCCGTGAGCTGATCAGCAAGCACGGTCTGGAGCTGTGGCTCCAGGTCGACGGCGGCGTCTCGGCCTCGACCATCGAGCGGTGCGCCGACGCCGGGGCGGACGTCTTCGTCGCGGGCTCCGCCGTGTACGGGGCGTCGGACCCGGCCGAGGCGGTGCGTGCCCTGCGCGCGCAGGCGGAGGCGGCGACGGCCAAGGCGTCGTGGTTGCCTGACCACTGAGCGTCATATACGTGAACGGCGGTCGGCAGGGCTGATCGGCAGCGCCGGATCTGCAAGGATGAACGGCGAGTCCAGAGTGTGAACAGCAGTGAGGAGATCGCCGTGTCGGGTATGTCGGCGGGCCGGTCAGCCATGCGGATGGGACCCGCTGAGCTGGTGCAGGCGGCGGCCATGGCCCGCCGCTTCTACCTCGAGGGCAAGTCCAAGATCCAGATCGCCGAGGAGTTCGGCGTCAGCCGCTTCAAGGTGGCCCGGGTCCTGGAGACCGCCCTCGAGCGGGATCTGGTACGCATCGAGATCCGCGTGCCCGCCGAGCTGGACGCCGAGCGCTCGGACGCGCTCCGCGCCCGCTACGGCCTGCGGCACGCCGTCGTGGTCGAGTCCCCGGCCGAGGCCGAGGAGACGCCCGATCCCGAGAACCTGGGAGAGGTGGCCGCCGACCTGCTCGGCGAGCTGGTCAACGAGGGGGACGTGCTGGGCCTCGCCTGGGGACGTTCCACCATCCACATGGCGGCGGCCCTGGACCGGCTGCCGCCCTGCACCGTCGTTCAGCTGACGGGTGTGTACGACGCCGGGACCGCCGAACGCGGCTCGGTGGAGGCCGTGCGGCGCGCCGCGCAGGTGTCGGGCGGCGACGCCCACCCCATCTACGCGCCGATGCTGCTGCCGGACGCCGCCACCGCGGAGGCGCTGCGCCACCAGACGGGCATCGCGCGGGCCTTCGAGTACTTCGACAAGGTCACCGTGGCCTGCGTCTCCATCGGCTCCTGGGAGCCCGGCATCTCCACGGTGCACGACATGCTCAGCGACGAGGAGCGGGCCCACTACGCCTCCCTCGGCGTGGCCGCCGAGATGTCCGCGCACCTCTTCGACGCCGAGGGGCGCCGGGTCGGCCGCGACCTGGGGGAGCGGTGCATCACGGTCAAGACCGACCAGCTGCGCAAGGTGCCCGAGGTCGTCGCCATCGCCGGCGGACAGCGCAAGGGACCGGCGATCGACGCCGTGCTGCGCTCCGGCCTCGTCACCAGCCTGGTGACCGACACGTCGGCCGCCGACTACCTGATGACCGCGGGACCCGCCCCGCGCTCCGCCCTCAACCGCGCGGACCCGGACGGCCCCTGACGGAAGGTGGGACCGGGAGAGGGCCGGCAGCATCGGCCGCATGACGCCGCCCCGGGCCTTCCTCCCGCGTCTCGTGGCCTGCCTGCTGCTCGCCCTGCCGGCGGGCTGCTCGAGCGGCGGTGAGGACGGCGGCGGAGTCCCCGCCTGGGCCCGCGGGATGCCCGTCGCCGAGGTGTCCGAGCTGCCCGGCGAGGCCCGCCGCACGCTGCGGCTCATCGACGAGGGCGGCCCGTTCCCCTACGAGCGGGACGGCTCCGTGTTCGGCGACTTCGAAGGGCTGCTGCCCCGGCACGAGCGCGGCTACTACCGTGAGTACACCGTCCCCACACCCGGCTCGGACGACCGGGGCGCCCGGCGCATCGTCACCGGCCGGAACGGCGAGACGTACTCCACCGACGACCACTACGCATCGTTCACGGCGGTACCGAGATGACCCACGACCTCACCGGCCGGCTCGTCGTCCCCCTCGACCTCGACGGGGTGACCGACAAGGCGGGCCTGATGGACCGCTGCTCCCAGGCGCTCGGCCTGCCCGGCTGGTTCGGCCGCAACTGGGACGCCCTCGCCGACTCCCTCTCCGACCGCGCCGTCTGGCCCGAGGGCGCGGACGGGCGCGGGCTGCTGCTCGTCGTCCGCGGCTGGCGGGCCTACGCCGACGCCCGCCCCCAGGAGTGGGCGACCGCCCAGGAGGTGTTCGCCGAGGCCGCGGAACGCGCCCCGTCGCTCACCGTGGCGCTCGCCCTTGGAGGATCCGCCGAGCACGGTCCCGGCCGGGCTGGACGATCCGACCGGGCCTGACATTCCGGTCGCCGTGGGAGAATGAAGTACGTGCTCTTCCCCCTGGCTGACCTGTCCGGGGGCCACCTCTGATCGACTGGGATGTGCAGCACGTGCGTTTCCTCAACGACATCCAGCCCCCCTACGACCTGACGTACGACGACGTCTTCATGGTGCCGAGCCGCTCCGCGGTCGGCTCGCGGCAGGGTGTGGACCTCAGCTCCCCGGACGGCACGGGCACCACGATCCCGCTCGTCGTCGCCAACATGACCGCCATCGCCGGCCGCCGCATGGCCGAGACGGTCGCCCGGCGCGGCGGACTGGTCGTCATACCGCAGGACATCCCGATCGAGGTCGTCGCCGAGGTCGTCTCCTGGGTGAAGGCCCGCCATCTGGTGCTGGACACCCCGATCGTGCTGGCCCCGCACCAGACCGTGGCCGACGCGCTGTCCCTGCTGCCCAAGCGGGCGCACAACGCGGGCGTGGTCGTCGACGAGGAGCGCCGGCCCGTCGGCGTGGTCACCGACGCCGACCTGTCCGGTGTGGACCGCTTCACCCAGCTCGACGAGGTCATGTCCAAGGACCTGCTCCTCCTCGACGCCGACATGGACCCGCGGGAGGCCTTCAACACCCTCGACGGCGCCAACCGCCGCTACGCGCCCGCCGTGGACGCCGAGGGCCGCCTGGCCGGCATCCTCACCCGCAAGGGCGCCCTGCGCGCCACCCTCTACACGCCCGCCACGGACGACCGGGGACGGCTGCGCATCGCCGCCGCCGTCGGCATCAACGGCGACGTCGCCGGCAAGGCCAAGCAGCTTCTCGACGCGGGCGTCGACACCCTCGTCATCGACACCGCGCACGGCCACCAGGAGTCGATGGTCAACGCCGTCCGCCTGGTGCGCGCGCTCGACCCGCAGGTCCCGCTCGTCGCCGGCAACATCGTCTCCGCCGAGGGCGTCCGCGACCTGATCGAGGCCGGCGCGGACATCGTCAAGGTCGGCGTCGGCCCCGGCGCCATGTGCACCACCCGCATGATGACCGGCGTGGGCCGGCCGCAGTTCTCCGCCGTGCTGGAGTGCGCCGCCGAGGCGAAGAAGTACGGCAAGCACGTGTGGGCCGACGGCGGCGTCCGTCACCCGCGCGACGTGGCCATGGCCCTCGCGGCCGGCGCGTCCAACGTCATGATCGGCTCCTGGTTCGCCGGCACCTACGAGTCCCCGGGCGACCTCCAGCACGACGCCAACGGCCGCCCCTACAAGGAGTCCTTCGGCATGGCCTCCGCCCGCGCCGTGCGCAACCGCACCTCCGAGGAGTCCGCCTACGACCGCGCCCGCAAGGCGCTGTTCGAGGAGGGCATCTCCACGTCCCGGATGTTCCTCGACCCGGAGCGCCCCGGCGTCGAGGACCTGATCGACTCGATCATCGCGGGCGTCCGCTCCTCCTGCACCTACGCCGGCGCCGCCTCGCTGGAGGAGTTCGCCGAGAAGGCCGTCGTCGGCGTCCAGAGTGCGGCCGGCTACGCCGAGGGCAAGCCGCTGCACGCCAGCTGGAGCTGACCCGTCCGGTGAGGCGGGTGTGCGACGGCCCACACGGCCGGCGCAACGAACACCCGCCTCACCTCGAGGAACGCAATGATCTTGCGGTGGTGCGCAAGGTTGCTGCATTTCAGCAGCAACGAAGAACCTCGTAGGGTTACGCGCTGTACGTGTGTGGCGGGGACCCCGCTCGACGGGTCCCGGCTGTCGCGGGGCGCCGTCGGTCCCCGGCCGCGGAAGCCCGGCAGCGATCAAGGAGTCACCGCGTGCTCGACCATGGCGCACCCCCGCACAACGGCGGCCCCGCCGCCCCGCACTCCGAGGGGCTTGGCATGCGTCTGATGCGCCGCAAGCCCGTGGAACGCCTGGTCGCCGAGGGCGGCCACGGCGAGGGCGGCACCCTGCGCCGCTCCCTCGGACTGTGGCAGCTGACCATGATCAGCATCGGCGCCACGCTCGGCACCGGCATCTTCGTCGTCCTCGGCGAGGCCGTCCCCAAGGCCGGACCCGCGGTCACCCTGTCCTTCGTCATCGCCGGTCTGACGGCCCTCTTCTCCGCCCTCTCCTACGCGGAGCTGGCCGGCACCATCCCGGTCTCCGGCTCCTCCTACTCGTATGCGTACGCAACGATGGGCGAACTGATCGCCTGGGTGTGCGGCTGGTGCCTGATGCTGGAGTACGGCGTCTCGGTCGCCGCCGTCGCCGTCGGCTGGGGCGAGTACCTCAACGAACTCCTCGACGGCGCCATCGGCGTCACCCTGCCCGCCGCGCTGTCCGCCCCGCCCGGCGACGGCGGCGTCTTCAACGCCCCGGCGCTGATCGTCGTCCTGCTGGCCATGGCGTTCCTGCTCGGCGGCGCCCGCGAGTCCGCCCGCGCCAACACCGTGATGGTCCTCGTCAAGATCGGCGCCCTCGTGCTGTTCTGCGCCATCGGCGTCCAGGGCTTCCGCTCCGGCAACTACGAGAACTTCATGCCGCTCGGCATGGCCGGCGTCAGCGCCGCCGGGGCGACGCTCTTCTTCTCGTACATCGGCTTCGACGCCGCATCCACCGCCGGCGAGGAGGCCAGGAACGCCCAGCGTGACCTGCCGCGGGCGATCCTGCTGTCCCTCGCCATCATCACCGCGCTGTACGTCCTGGTCGCCGCCGTCGCCGTGGGCGCCAAGCCGTGGCGGCAGTTCACCGACTCCGAGGCCACCCTCGCCCAGATCATGCGCGAGGTCACCGGCCAGAGCTTCTGGGGCACCCTGCTCGCGTTCTGCGCCGTCATCGCGATCGCCAGCGTCGTCCTCACCGTGCTCTACGGCCAGACCCGCATCCTGTTCGCCATGGCCCGCGACGGACTGGTGCCCAAGGTGTTCGCCCGGGTCAGCCCGCGCTCCGGCACGCCCCGCGCCAACACCCTGATCGTCTCCCTGTTCTGCGGTGTGCTCGCCGCCGCCGTCCCGCTCGGCCAGCTCGCCGACGCCACCAGCATCGGCACCCTCTTCGCCTTCGCGCTGGTCAACATCGCCGTGGTGGTGCTGCGTCGCAGCCGCCCCGACATGCCGCGCTCCTTCCGCGTCCCGCTGTCGCCGCTGCTGCCCGCCCTCGGCTTCGGCTTCTGCCTGTGGATGATGGGCAGCCTGTCCACGGTCACCTGGGTCGTCTTCGGTGTCTGGATGGCCGTCGGGCTCGTGTTCTACTTCCTCTACGGCTACCGCCGCTCCCGGCTCGCCGCCCCCGCCCCGTCGGAAGCGAAGTGAACGACCCGCAGTGCTGAACGATCTCGACGAACGCATCGTGCACGCCCTCGCCGAGGACGCCCGCCGCTCCTACGCGGACATCGGCCAGCTCGTCGGCCTCTCCGCGCCCGCCGTCAAACGGCGCGTGGACCGGCTGCGCGCCACCGGGGCCATCACCGGATTCACCGTGCGCGTGGACCCCGCGGCCCTCGGCTGGCACACGGAGGGGTTCGTCGAGATCTACTGCCGCAGCAACACCTCACCGGAGACCATCCAGCGGGGACTCGAGCGGTACCAGGAGGTCGTCGCCGCGTCCACCGTCACCGGGGACGCGGACGCCGTCGCCCAGGTCTTCGCCTCCGACATGCGGCACTTCGAACGGGTGCTGGAGCGCATCGCCGGCGAGCCGTTCGTCGAGCGGACCAAGTCCGTGCTGGTGCTGTCGCCGCTGCTGCGGCGGTTCTCGTCCGGCTCGCCGACGTAGGGCGTGGCGAGGGGGGAGGGCAGGCCCGTCGTCCCCGTGTGAGGGTCGCCGAATCGGCGTAATCTGGGGCATATGCGGCAGCCCTCCGATGCCGGTGCGGTGACCGGTGAGCCCGAGGGGCCGGATCCTGTGTTCGTCGACGCCTCCGGTCGGCGGGCCCGGCTGCTCCGGCGGGCCGGGTACGGGGCCGCCGGGCTGGCCGCTGGATACCTGAGCGTGCTCGCGCTGAGCCTGATGGGGGCGACCCCGTTCGCCCCGGAGGCTCTGCTGCCGCCGCTGCCCGGGGAGTCCTCGCCCACGGCGCCGCTGCGGCAGGACACGGAGGGGGACGCGCGGTCTCCCGAGGAGGAGGGCGGGGCCGCGGTGGGGCCGGGATCGCCGCTCGTTCCGCTGATCGTCGGGGAGAGCCCGGCGGGCTCGTTGCTGCTGCCGCCTGGCGCCGATCCCGGGAGCGTCGCCGGGGTGCCGGTGGAGCCGCCGGACGCGGACGCGGACGGGGTCGAGGTCACGGACGGATCGGAGCCCTCCCAGGAACCCGGCGAGTCCGAGGAGCCCGGTGGGGCCGAGGAGCCGGACGGGGCAGGGGAACCCGTCGAGCCGGGTGAGGGTGAGCCGTCCGCGCCCTCTGACGGTGGTGGTTCCGAGCCGCCGCCGCCCGACACCGGTGAGCCTCCGGAGCCCGGTACGGACGCCCCGTCCGACCCGCCAGGAACACCGCAGCCCACGCCCGAGGCGCCGTCCGGGAACCCCGGCGCCTCCCTGCCCGACGACCCGCCGGCCGCCGGGACCCCCTGATGCGGCGGCGATCCCACCGACCGGCTGCTCGACCGCCCGCGTCCTCCGGGCCGCGGCGGCACCGGTTCCGCATCGTGGTGCCGCTGGTCCTGCTGGCCTTCGTCGTCTCCGTCCTCGCCGTCGAGGGGTACACCTCCCGCGGCTTCGCCGGGGACGAGGAGGGGCGCGGGGAGCGCGCCGGGCGGACCGGGGCCGGGGTGCCCCGGCAGGTCGCGGACGGGGGGCCGGTCGTCGACGCCGGTCACGATCCGCCGCGCACCTACCGGGCGCCCGCCAGAACCGTCGTGCTGACCTTCGACGACGGACCCGACCCCGTGTGGACGCCCCGCATCCGCGAGGTCCTCGACCGCCAGGGCGTCCCCGGCACCTTCTTCGTCACCGGACGGCAGACCGCCCGCCACCCGGACCTCGTACGGGACCTGATCCGCTCCGGGCACGAGATCGGGGTGCACACCTTCTCCCACCCCGACCTGGCCACGCAGTCCGAGGACGCCGTCGACCGGGAGCTGGCGTTCACCCAGCTCGCCCTCGCGGGCGCCGCCGGCGCCCACAGCTCGCTGGTGCGGATGCCGTACTCCTCCACGGTGGGCGCCCTGGACGGGCCCTCCTGGTCCGTCGCCCGGCACCTCGGCGAGCAGGGCTACGTGCTCGCGTTCGTCGACCAGGACACGCGGGACTGGAGCCGGCCCGGCGCCCGGGCCATCGCCGACGCGGCCACCCCGAGGATCCCTGGCCGGGGCACGATCGTCCTGCTGCACGACTCCGGCGGCGACCGCTCGCAGACCGTGCGGGCGCTGGAGACGCTGGTGCCGCGGCTCAAGGCCGACGGCTACCGCTTCTCGACGGTCGCCGAGGTGGTCGGGGTCGAACGCCTCACGGGCGGTGTGGACACCGCGGAGCGGTGGCGGGGGTGGGTGTTCGTGACCGCCGTGACCGTGTCGGGGACGACGGTGTCCGTGCTGGGCGCGCTGCTGCTGGTCGTCGGGGGGCTGGTGCTGGCACGGTGCGTGCTGATGCTGGGGCTGGCCCACCGTCACGCGCGGCTCGCGCGAAGGCTGCCGTGGTCCGGGCCGGGGCCCGGGCCGCCGGTCGTGGGGCCGGTCAGTGTGGTCGTGCCCGCGTACAACGAGGTGGTGTGCGTCCCCACGACGCTGCGGTCGCTGGTCGCGAGCGATCACCCCGTGGAGATCGTCGTCGTGGACGACGGGTCCGACGACGGCACCGCGGATGCCGCCGAGGCGCTGGAGCTGCCCGGGGTGACCGTGGTGCGGACCCCCAACCGGGGCAAGGCGGCCGCGCTCAACACCGGTGTGCTGCGGGCCTCGCACGAGATCGTCGTGATGCTGGACGCCGACACCGTCTTCGAGCCCTCGACCGTCCGGCGCCTCGTCGAACCGTTCGCCGACCCGGCCGTCGGCGCCACCGCCGGCAACGCCAAGGTCGGCAATCGCAACGGCATGCTCGGCCGCTGGCAGCACATCGAGTACGTCATGGGCTTCAACCTCGACCGGCGCATGTACGACCTGCTGCACTGCATGCCGACCGTCCCCGGCGCCGTCGGGGCCTTCCGCGTCTCCGCCCTGCGCCACGCCGGGATGCTCAGCGGGGACACGCTGGCCGAGGACACCGACCTCACCATGGCCCTGCACCGCGCCGGATGGGAGGTCCGCTACGCCGAGCACGCCGTCGCCTGGACCGAGGCGCCCGGGTCCCTGCGCCAGCTGTGGCGCCAGCGCTACCGCTGGAGCTACGGCACCATGCAGGCCGCCTGGAAGCACCGGCACGCCCTCGTCGAGCGGGGCCACGCCGGGCGGTTCGGGCGGGTGGGGCTGCCGCTGCTCGCGGTGTTCCAGATCCTCACGCCGCTGCTCGCCCCGCTGATCGACCTGCTGACCGTGTACGGGCTGGTGTTCGGGAACGCGGCGCTCACCCTGCTGGCGTGGTGCGGGGTCCTGGCGGTGCAGGGGGTGTGCGCCGCGTACGCCTTCCGTCTCGACGGGGAGCGGCTCCGGCCGCTGTGGGCGCTGCCGGTGCAGCAGGTCGTGTACCGGCAGGTGATGTACCTGGTGCTCATGCAGGCCTGTCTCACCGCGCTCAGCGGGTACCGGCTGCCCTGGCAGCGGCTCAAGCGGAAGGGGAATGTGGTGGTGCCGCCGGCCGGGGGAGGGCTAGGCTCGAAGGTATGACCTGGCGACATTGATTCACGCGCAGTGCCTCCCGAGGGCCGCCTCGGGCGCCGTTCGACCTCAGCGTCCGGTGTCCGAACCGCCCCTACGGGAAGGCCTCATGACTCTCACGCCCACGCGTGCCGTCGACGTGCGCGTGCGTCGGCTCACGACCACGCTGTACGGCTACTCGTTCCTCGAAGAATTCGTCCTGCTCTACCCGGTGTACGCGCTGCTGTTCAGCGACGCCGGGCTGTCCGTGTGGCAGATCTCGTCCCTGTTCGCGCTGTGGTCGGTCACGGCCGTGGTGCTGGAGGTGCCGTCCGGGGCGTGGGCCGACGCGGTCTCGCGGCGGCTGCTGCTGGTCGTCGGTCCGCTGCTGACGGGCGCGGGATTCGCGCTGTGGGTGCTCGTGCCGTCGTATGCCGCGTTCGCGGCGGGATTCGTGCTGTGGGGGACCGGCGGGGCGCTGAGCTCCGGGGCGCTGGAGGCTCTCGTCTACGACGAGATGGAGCGGGGCGGGGTGTCGGACCGGTACGCCCGGGTGCTGGGGCGGGCGCGGGCGGCGGGGCTGGTCGCCGTGATGGCGGCGATGGGGCTGGCCGGGCCTGTGCTGGCGTGGGGCGGGCATGCGGCCGTGGGGACGGCGAG
>MUNG01000284.1 GCA_002154585.1 Streptomyces pseudogriseolus | reverse complement strand
GCGGGCCGCCGGGGTGGTCGCGTGGTCCAGCCACTCCCGGGACGGCGCGGAGGCCGCGTCCTGGTCCATGAGCAGCTGGACGGTGTCCCCGTCCCGCAGCACCGTGCTCAGCGTGGCCAGCCGCCCGTTGACCCGGGCGCCGATGCAGGAGTGCGCGTCCTCGCCGTACTGCGCGTAGGCGGCGTCCACGCAGGTCGCCCCCTCGGGCAGGCCCAGGGTGCCGCCGTCGGGGCGGAAGACGGTGATCTCCCGGTCCTGGGCCAGGTCCTCGCGAAGCGTGGACCAGAAGGTGTCCGGGTCGGGCGCCGCCCGCTGCCATTCGAGCAGCCGGGACAGCCAGCCGGGGCGGGTCGGGTCGACGCGTTCGCCGTCGCCCGCGGACTGCTCCTCCGGCGGGGCGGCGTACGGGTTGCCGAGCGCGACGACGCCCGCCTCGGCGACCTTGTGCATCTGGTGGGTGCGGATGAGGACTTCGACGACCTGGCCGTCGTCGCCGGTCACCGCCGTGTGCAGCGACTGGTACAGGTTGAACTTGGGGACGGCGATGAAGTCCTTGAACTCCGAGACCACGGGCGTCATGCAGGTGTGCAGCTCGCCCAGCACGGCGTAGCAGTCGGCGTCCTCGTTGACCAGCACCAGCAGCCGGCCGAAGTCGGCGCCGCGCAGCGGGCCGCGCTTGCGGGACACGCGGTGCACGGAGACGAAGTGCCGGGGTCTGATGAGGACGTCGGCCGGGATGTCGGCCTCCCGGAGCACCTCGCGGACGTCGTCGGCGACATCGGCGAGCGGATCGTCCGCGCGGGCGGCGTTGCGGACGATCAACTCGCGCGTCTTCTGGTACTCCTCGGGGTGGAGGATCGCGAAGACCAGGTCCTCCAGCTCCGTCTTGAGCGCCTGGACGCCGAGGCGTTCGGCGAGCGGGATGAGCACGTCACGTGTCACCTTGGCGATGCGTTCCTGCTTGGCGGGGCGCATCACGCCGAGGGTGCGCATGTTGTGCAGCCGGTCGGCGAGTTTGATCGACATCACGCGGACGTCGTTGCCGGTGGCCACGAGCATCTTGCGGAAGGTCTCGGGCTCGGCGGCGGCGCCGTAGTCGACCTTCTCCAACTTGGTGACACCGTCGACGAGATAGCGCACCTCCTCGCCGAACTGCTCCCCCACCTGGTCCAGCGTCACGTCGGTGTCCTCGACGGTGTCGTGCAGCAGCGAGGCCGTCAACGTCGTGGTCTCGGCGCCGAGTTCGGCCAGGATGAGGGTGACGGCGAGCGGGTGGGTGATGTACGGCTCGCCGCTCTTGCGCATCTGGCCGCGGTGGGAGGACTCCGCGAGGAGGTAGGCGCGGCGCAGCGGTTCGAGGTCGGCGTCGGGGTGGTGGGCGCGGTGCGCGTCCACGACGTGGCCGATGGCGTCGGGCAGCCGGTCGCGGGCGGAGGACGACCCCAGCAGGGCGGCGCGGCCCAGCCGGCGCAGGTCGAGCCGGGGGCGGGACTTGCGGCGCGTCCCGGCCGGTGTGACGTGACCCGATGCGAGCGGGCCCGGGGTCGCAGGTTTCGCGGCCTCCGCGTTCATGAGCACCTCCGGCTGCGTGGATCCGGCGGACGGCGCCCCAGGGCGGACTCGGGCCTGGGAGACGGCGTTGATCCCCCGTCCGGGCCGGTGCTTGATGCTATCCAGCCGAGGGGGGTGGGATCGGCCGCCTCCGGCCGAGCGTGAAACGGATCACTCCAAAGAGCGACGGGCCGTTCAAGGTCGTTTTCACGCCAACGAGTGGGCCCGGTCCCATGATCTCGAAGCCGCGCACCCGCTCCGGTCTGCGGATCGACGGCGGGGAGGGCCGGAGGGCGGACGATCGTACAGCGCACCGTTCAGCGGCCGGCGTTCTCCAGCCATTCGGTCTCGATCGCGCCCTCGGCGACGATGACCGCGGGTCCGGTCATCTCGATCTCCCCGTCGGGGTGTTCGGTGATCACGAGCGTGCCGCCGGGGAGGTCCACCGTGTACGTCACCGGCAGGCCGGTGTCGCGCGGGTCGAGGCCGTCGCGGCGGGCGGCGGCCACGGCGACGGCGCACGCGCCCGTGCCGCAGGAGCGCGTCTCGCCGACCCCGCGCTCGTGCACGCGCATCGCCACGTGCCGCGGGCCGCGGCCGACGACGAACTCCACGTTCACGCCGTCCGGGTAGGCGGCGGCCGGGGCGAAGGAAGGCTCGGTGAACAGGGCGCCCGCGTCGGCCAGATCGGCCACGAAGGCCACGGCGTGCGGGTTGCCCATGTTGACGTTGCGCGCGGGCCAGCTGTGCTCGCCGACGGCCACGGTCACGTCGCCCTCGGGGAGGACCGCGCGGCCCATGCCGACGGTGATGTCGCCGTCCTTGGCGATGTGCACGGTCTTGACGCCGCCGCGGGTGGCGATCGCGAGGTCGCCCTCGACGGCGTGCCCGGCGTGCTGGAGGTAGCGCGCGAAGACGCGCACGCCGTTGCCGCACATCTCGGCGACGGAGCCGTCGCCGTTGCGGTAGTCCATGAACCACTCGGCCTCGTCCGCCATGCCCCGCGCCTCGGGGTGCGCCGCGGACCGCACGACGTGCAGCAGCCCGTCGCCCCCGATCCCGGCGCGCCGGTCGCACAGCGCGGCGACGGCCGCCGCGGGCAGCTCGACGGCGTTCTCCGGGTCCGGCACGATCACGAAGTCGTTCTCCGTACCGTGCCCCTTGAGGAAGGCGATCCGCGTGCTCATTCCTCGATCCTACGGGGTGGGAGCGAGGGGCCGTCGCCGCCTGTGGACGACGGGGGCGAAGGGCCTACGACCACACGGAGGGCCGGCAGCCCACCGCGGTGGAGCTCAGCGCAGGCGCGCCACGCGCCAGACCGCGAGCGCGACCACCGCCGCGACCATCACCGCGTACGCGGCCACCACGCGCCAGTCGGACGTGCGGTCCGAGCCGCGGGCGGAGAGGCCCGGCCACGTGTAGCCCACCTTGCGGGCGGCCATCATGCCCCAGCCCGCCGCGCAGGAGCAGATCAGCAGGCCCAGCATGGCGATCACCGCGCCGCTGTCGCCGAAGTCGAAGGCGAGCGGGAAGGCGAACATCAGCGAGCCGAGCGCGCCGAGGCCGACGATCGGGGCGAGCTGCCAGACGCGCAGCCTGCGCTGCGGGCGCAGCTCGACCTCGACCTCGTCCCCGCCGGTGAACATCTCCTCCGGCTCGGGACCGTCGTCGGTCACACCGCCCTGCGTCTCCTCGGGACCGTCGGGGCTGAGACGCCCCGTGTCCGGCTCCGGGGCATCCCGCTCGGTGGTGAGGTGCTCGGTGCTGTGTGCGGTGTCGCGAGGGCCGGCCTCCATCGCCACGCGCCCTCCCAACTTAGGACTCCACTGGTCGATCGAAGCTTGATGATGGCACGGTGTCACAGGCCCGGATGACGGCCTGGGCGTCCCGATGCCAGGACGTGATCAGGCTGTAACCGGTCGTTCGACCAACGACATCGCGAGCCGCGGAAGTTCCCGGAGGTCCGCCGCGGCCCCACTCAACCAGTGCACCCGCGGATCGCGCCTGAACCATGAATCCTGACGGCGCGCGAAGCGCTTGGTCGCACGGACGGTCTCGGCCCGTGCCTCCTCCTCGGTGCACGCGCCGGCAAGTGCGGCGAGCACCTGCTGGTAGCCGAGGGCGCGCGACGCCGTACGCCCCTCGCGCAACCCCTGCGCCTCCAGTGCGCGCACTTCTTCGACGAGCCCGGCCTCCCACATCCGGTCGACGCGGCGGGCGATGCGCTCGTCCAGTTCGGGACGGGCCACGTCGACGCCGATCTGGACCGTGTCGTAGACCGAGTCGTGGCCGGGGAGATTGGCGGTGAAGGGCCGTCCGGTGATCTCGATGACCTCCAGCGCGCGGACGATGCGGCGGCCGTTGCTCGGCAGGATCGCGCCGGCGGCGTCGGGGTCGGCCGCGGCGAGCCGGGCGTGCAGCGCACCGGGGCCGCGCAGGGCCAGCTCCTCCTCCAGCCGCGCCCGGACCTCCGGGTCGGTGCCGGGGAACTCCAGATTGTCGACGGCCCCGCGGACGTACAGGCCGGAGCCGCCGACCAGGACGGGCCAGCGCCCCTCGGCGAGCAGCGCGTCGATCCGCTTCCGGGCCATCCGCTGGTACTCGGCGACGGAGGCGGTCTCGGTGACGTCCCAGACGTCGAGCAGGTGGTGAGGGACCCCGCCGCGCTCCTCGGGCGTCAGCTTGGCGGTGCCGATGTCCATCCCCCGGTAGAGCTGCATGGAGTCCGCGTTGACGACCTCACCACCCAGCCGCTGGGCCAGAAAGACGCCCAGATCGGACTTTCCGGCCGCGGTGGGACCGACGACGGCGATGACGCGGGGGGCGTGGGGTGCGCTGCTCACCGATCCAGTCTCCCAAACCTCGAGGGCGGCTCTCGAACGGGTTACGTGACGCGGGGTCCGCCGGGTCGTTGCCCGTTCGAGGTTCCTGCCGCCGGATCGCGGTGGCGCTCGCCCGGCTCACACGGATGGACACACCGGGCTACGCGGAATTTCGCCCGCACGAGTAACGTATGGAGTGGATATGGGCGTATTTGCACGACTTTTTCGGAGGTCGAAGACCACGGGAGAGACAGCGGCGGCCGAGGCCCGGACCGACGGGCAGAAGACGGACGGGCAAAAGACCGACGGGCAGAAGGCGGGGGCCGGTACGGACGGTACGGACGGTCCGGACGGCACGGCGGCGGCGACCGAGTCCGAGGCGAAGAGCGCCTCCGACGAGGCGACGGCCGGCTCCGAGACCCCGGTGAAGGAGTCCGACGAGGCCACCGTCACGGAAGGCGTCGACATCCCGAAGCAGCAGTCCGGCAAGGCCGCCGACACCGAGGCCGGCGAGGGCGCCCGCACATAGCGTGCCGCGAGGGAAGGTACATCATGGGTCTCCTGGACAATCTGAAGGCCAAGCTCGGCCCCGCCAAGGACAAGGTCTCCGGCCTCGCGCAGCAGCACGAGGACAAGATCCAGCACGGCCTGGACAAGGCGGCGCAGACCGTCGACCGGCGGACCAAGGGCAAGTACAGCGACCGGATCCAGTCGGGCACGGGAAAGGCCAAGGAGGCCGTGGACCGCTTCTCGCACAAGAACGACCCCGGTCCGGACGCGGGCGGCGGCACCACGCCGCCGGCCGGACCGCCGCCCGCCTCCTGAGCGGCGGCAGACGAACGGCGGACGGCCGGGGCATCCCGCCCGGCCGTCCGCCGTTTCCGTGCGCGCCGTTCTCGCGCGCCGCCGATCCCGTACGCGCGTCTACGACCAGGTGGCGACCATGTACCCCACCCCGTACGGCGCGTCCTCGTGGAGCAGCGCGCCCGACAGACCGGCGGCGCCCTCGGCCGCCCCGGCCAGCACCTGCCAGGGCGCGCGGCCTGACACCTTCAGCTCGCGCGCCAGTCCGGCGTCCAGCGCGCGCAGGGCCGCCGTGTCGGCCGTGCCGAGCGCACGGGCGATCTCCGCGTCGAAGGGTTCCGCACGCTCGTCCAGGTAGCCGGGCGCCTTGAGGGTGCGGCAGGCGCTGCCGTCACCCATCACCAGCAGTGCCACCCGGCCGGCCCGGCCGGCCAGCCGCCGCCCCTCCGCGACACACGCGTCGGGCGCGAGGGACTCCCCCACGCCCCTGCCCTCGACGGGCGCGCCGGCCCACCCGGTCCGCCCCAGCAGCCAGGCGCCCACGGCGAGCCCGTACGGCAGTTCCCCGCCGGCCACGCCATCGCCAGCGCCGTCGCCGTCCCCCAGCCGTACGTCCAGGCCGACGCCGAAGCGACGGAACGAGCCCGGGGTGCCCGCCGGGTAGTCACACGTGCCGGCGTCCGGACCCACGACCACCAGCAGGTCGGGGCGGGCGGCGGCGAGCACGCCGAGCGCGTCCGTGCAGGCGGCGCGCGCCGCGTCCAGCTCCGGGGCGGCGCCTGCGGCGACCTCGGGCACGAGCAGCGGCGGGCAGGGGCAGGCTGCGGCGGCGACAAGCATGATCAGCAGCCTACTGCGGCCGTACGGACCCGCCCGGCGCGGCGGGTCCGGGCAGTGGCGTCAGTCGACGGCGCAGCCGCCGGTGACCGCCGGCAGCGGCTCGGGCACGCCCACCTTCGGCAGGCCCAGCAGCACGCCCGCGGGCTTGGCCGCCTTCTCCGCCGTGCGCTTCTCCCAGGCGTCGCCCGCGCGCGTGCGGCGCACGTCGAGGACGGGGCCCTCGGCGAGCAGGTGGTGCGGGGCGGCGTAGGTGATCTCGACGGTGACGACGTCGCCGGGGCGGACCTCCTGGTCCGGCTTGGTGAAGTGCACCAGGCGGTTGTCGGGGGCGCGGCCGGACAGGCGGTGGGTGGTGTCGTCCTTGCGGCCCTCGCCCTCGGCGACCATCAGCTCCAGGGTGCGGCCGACCTGCTTCTTGTTCTCCTCCCAGGAGATCTCCTCCTGGAGGGCGACGAGGCGCTCGTAGCGCTCCTGGACGACCTGCTTGGGGATCTGCCCGTCCATCTCGGCGGCCGGGGTGCCGGGCCGCTTGGAGTACTGGAAGGTGAACGCCTGCGCGAAGCGGGCCTCGCGGACGACGTGCAGGGTCTGCTGGAAGTCCTCCTCGGTCTCGCCGGGGAAGCCCACGATGATGTCGGTGCTGATCGCCGCGTGCGGGATGGCGGCGCGGACCTTCTCGATGATCCCGAGGAAGCGCTCCTGCCGGTAGGAGCGGCGCATGGCCTTCAGAATCGGGTCGGAGCCGGACTGGAGCGGCATGTGGAGCTGCGGCATCACGTTGGGCGTCTCGGCCATGGCGGCGATGACGTCGTCGGTGAAGTCGCGGGGGTGCGGGGAGGTGAAGCGGACCCGCTCCAGGCCGTCGATCGTGCCGCAGGCGCGCAGCAGCTTGCTGAAGGCCTCGCGGTCGCCGATGTCGGAGCCGTAGGCGTTGACGTTCTGGCCGAGCAGGGTGATCTCGGAGACGCCCTCGGCGACCAGCGCCTCGATCTCGGCGAGGATGTCGCCGGGGCGGCGGTCCTTCTCCTTGCCGCGCAGGGCGGGGACGATGCAGAAGGTGCAGGTGTTGTTGCAGCCGACGGAGATGGAGACCCAGGCCGCGTAGGCGCTCTCGCGGCGGGTGGGCAGCGTGGAGGGGAACGCCTCCAGCGACTCGGCGATCTCGACCTGCGCCTCCTCCTGCACGCGGGCGCGCTCCAGGAGGACGGGCAGCTTGCCGATGTTGTGCGTGCCGAAGACGACGTCCACCCAGGGGGCGCGCTTGACGATGGTGTCGCGGTCCTTCTGCGCGAGGCAGCCGCCGACCGCGATCTGCATGCCGGGGCGGCTCGCCTTCTTCGGGGCGAGGTGGCCCAGGTTGCCGTACAGCTTGTTGTCGGCGTTCTCGCGCACGGCGCAGGTGTTGAACACGACGACGTCGGCGTCGCCGTCGGAGCCCTGGGGGGCGCGGACGTACCCGGCGTCCTCCAGCAGCCCGGCGAGGCGCTCGGAGTCGTGGACGTTCATCTGACACCCGTAGGTGCGAATCTCGTAGGTCCTGGTCGAGAGAACGTCCACGGCGGGGCTCCGGTCACTGCTGCTGGTCATGGCAACAAGGGTAGGCGTTCGTCGGAGCGGCTCCGCCCGCTGTTCCCGATCGCGCCCGTACGGCCAGGTGGCTCAGCCGCGTACGGCCAGGTGGCAGGCGGACGCCCAGAGGACCGCGGCGCAGGCCAGACCCACCACGACCCGCACGGCCTCGGCGGACAGACCGGCCAGGACCAGCACGGCGCCGGCGACCGCCACCGCCGTCATCAGCGCGCCCGTCCACCGGTACTGCCACTGGTCGTACAGCCGGGCGAGCGGGAAGAAGTGCAGGCCGACGACGAGCGCGATGCCGACGGGGACGAAGGCCGGGCGTCCCGAGGCGTTGGCCGCGGCGACGACGGCCACGATCGCGAGCAGTTCGAGGCCGTTGACGACGCCGACCCCGCGCGCCCAGTTCTCGGGCAGGTTCACCGTCCGGGGCGAGGGACGGGCGTCCCTGCGGAGCCCGAGGCGGAGGGCGACCGCCGTGATCACGAGGGCCGCCGCCTCGACGGCCACCGGCACCGCGTCCGTCGCCGAGCCGGTGCCGGAGGCGCCGGCGAGGGCCCAGGCCAGGGCGAACAGGGAGAGCACGACGGTGCCCCGGCGCCGCAGCTGCCGGGTGAGCGCGAGGCACTCGGCGTCGGAGGCGGACGGCGTCGGCGCGGACTCGATGGGGGACGTCATCGGTGGAGGCTACAGCGGTCCCGTCAACTCGGCCCAGGGTTTTCCCACTTCACGGGCCGTGCGCCCCTACGGCCGGCCCGGCCAGCCCTGCCGCCGCAGCACCGCGCCCACGTCCGGGGCCTCGTAGTGGTCGCCCTTGAGGACCTTGCCGTCGGCGCGGCGGCTGACCTCGCCGTCGGGGCCCCGCTTGGTCATGTTGGAGCGGTGGATCTCGGCGATGACCGCGTCGAGGTCGATGCCGTGGACCAGGGCGGTGCCGTAGGCGACGTAGACGACGTCGGCCAGTTCGTGGGCGAGCTTGTCGAGCGGGCCGGTGACCGACACCTCGGCGACCTCTCCGGCCTCCTCCGCGAGCAGCTCGCCGCGGTGGGCGGCGAGGTCCGGCGGGATCTCGGCCGGGGTGTCGCGGACGTCGAGCCCGAAGGCTCGGTGGAACTCACGGACCAGGCCGGCGGGGGACTCGCTCATGCCGGGGACTGTAGCGGCCGGCTCCGACACCGGCGGTCGTCCTGTGAGTTCCGCCCTGGTCAGCGGGGCGGCGGGCTGGCAGGATCGCGGCCATGTCCCACGTGCTGTCCCGCATCGGCAGGCGGCGGGCCCTGCGGGGCGCGGCCGCCGGTCTCGTGGTGCTCGGGCTGCTGCTGTGGTGGGTCGCGCCGTGGCGCGAGGAGCCGCCCGGCGGGACGATCACCATGAGCACGGGCACCCGTGCGGGCGTCTACCAGAAGTACGGCGAGCTGTTGCGGACCGCGCTCGGCAAGGACATGCCCGATCTCCAGGTGCGGCTGGAGACCAGCGACGGCTCCTGGGAGAACGTCCGCCGGGTCGCCACCGGGCAGGCCGACTTCGCCCTCGCGGCGGCCGACGCGGTGGAGACGTACCGGCAGGAGGGCCGCACCGGCGCCGACGGGCTGCGCGGGGTGGCGCGCCTGTACGACGACTACGTGCAGCTCGCCGTCGCGCCCGGCTCGGGCATCGACACGGTCGCCGATCTACGGGGCAAGCGGGTCGCCATAGGGCCGCCGAAGTCGGGGGTGCGGCTCATCGCCAACCGGCTGCTGCGGGCGGCCGGGATCGACCCGGAGCGGGACATCGTGGCGGCGGCGGACGGCATCGACACCGGGCCCGGGCGCCTGGGGCACGGTCTGGACGCCTTCTTCTGGTCGGGCGGGCTGCCCACGGACGGTCTGAAGAGGTACGCCGAGGAGTCCGCGCTGCGGTTCGTGCCGATCGACGCGTCCCTGGTGGCGAAGGTGCACGAACAGGGCGGGAGCGCCCGCTACTACCGCGCGACCAACATCCCGGAGTCGGCCTACCCGGGCAGTCAGCTCGGCTCGTCCGTGCCGACGATGGCGGTGTCCAACCTGCTGATCACGCGCGCGGACGCCGATCCGCGGCTCACCGAGTGGCTGACCCGGATCGTGCTGAAGAGCCGTGACGGCATCGGCGCGCATGTGCACTCCGCGCAGCTCGTGGACGTGCGCACGGCCATCTACACCGATCCGCTGCGGCTGCACGAGGGCGCCCGCCGGTACTACCGGTCCGTCAAGCCCTGACCGTCCGCCTCCCCCGCGGGGGCGTTGCGCGGCACGCTCACGGTCACCCGCAGCCCGTGCGGTTCGTGCCGCTCGTACGACAGGGAGCCGCCGCCCGCGGCGAGCAGCGCGCGGGAGATGGAGAGGCCGAGGCCCGAGCCCTTGACGTTCTGGTGCCGTCCGCTGCGCCAGAAGCGGTCGCCGACGCGGTGCAGCTCCTCGTCGGTCAGTCCGGGACCGTTGTCGGTGACGACGACGGTCGCGGTGTCGCCGTTGGAGGCGACGGTCACCTCCACCGTCTCGCCGGGCGGGGTGAACTTCACGGCGTTGTCGATGACCGCGTCCAGGGCGCTGGACAGCGTCACCGGGTCCGCCCACGCGGTGGTGGGCGGGCAGACGCCGGTCAGGGTGACGTCCTTGGCATCGGCGGACGGCGACCAGGCGGCGACCCGCTCGGCGGCCACGGCGCCGATGTCCACGATCTGGAGGTCGGGCTCGCTGTGTTCGGCGAGCGCCAGGTCCAGCAGATCGTCCAGAACCTGCGCGAGCCGTTTGCCCTCGGCGCGCACGGAGGCGATCTCCTCGTTGCCCTCGGGCAGCTCCAGGGCGAGCAGCTCGATGCGCAGCAGCAGTGCGGACAGGGGGTTGCGCAGCTGGTGGGAGGCGTCGGCGACGAAGGCGCGCTGCTGTTCCAGCACGTTCTCGACGTTGTCCGCCATCTCGTTGAAGGAGCGCGCGAGCCGGCGCAGCTCGGGCGGTCCGCCGGCCACCGCCACGCGGGACTTCAGCCGGCCGGTGGCGATGTCGTGGGTGGTGGCGTCGAGGACGCGTACGGGCCGCAGCACCCAGCCGGTGAGCCGCAGTGCCGCGCCGACGGCCAGCAGCATCGCGGCGGCCTCTCCCGCGGCGATGACCAGCCAGCCCTGGAGGATGCGGGACCGCATCTGCCCGGTGGGCGAGTCGGTGACCACGACCGCGACGACGTCGCCGTCCCGGATGACCGGGGAGGCGACGACCAGGCTGCGCCGCTGCCAGGGCCACACCTGCTCGGGATCGTGGCTGCGGCGGCTGAGCAGCGCCTCCTCGAAGGCGTCCCGGACCTCTCCGGCGCGGGGCAGGAAGAAGTCGTCGGGGGCGTGCGCCATGGGGGCGTCGTTGCGGTAGAAGACGCCGGCGCGGATGCCGTACACCTCGTGGTAGCTGCGCAGCTCGCTGCTGAGGGTCTCACGGCGCTCGTTGATGTCGCCGCCGGAGGTGTCGGCCGGCTCGGTGACGAACTGGGCGAGGGCCGCGAAGCGGGCGGTGTCGTCGATCCGGTCGACGACGACCTTCTGCTGCTGGGCGCCGGCGAGGCTGACCGCGAGCGGCACGCCGAGGGCGAGCAGGACGGCCGCCATCAGGACGATGAGCAGCGGCAGCAGTCGTGTGTGCACCCGGCCCCGCTACGCCGCGGGCGCGACGAGCCGGTAGCCGACGCCGCGCACGGTCTCGATCAGGGCGGGCATGCGCAGCTTGGAGCGCAGGGAGGCCACGTGCACCTCCAGGGTGCGGCCGGTCCCCTCCCAGCTGGTGCGCCACACCTCGCTGATGATCTGCTCCCGGCGGAAGACCACTCCCGGCCGCTGCGCGAGCAGCGCGAGCAGATCGAACTCCTTCCGGGTGAGCTGGACGGGCGTGCCGTTGACGCTGACCTGCCGGGTGGGCAGCTCGATGCGCACCGGGCCGAGGAGCACCCGGGTTTCCGTGGCGCCGGTGGCCTCCTCGTGCGCGGTGCGGCGGCTGACGGCGTGGATGCGGGCGAGCAGCTCCCCGGTGTCGTACGGCTTCACCACGTAGTCGTCGGCGCCGAGGTTCAGGCCGTGGATGCGGGAGCGCACGTCGGAGCGCGCGGTGACCATGATCACTGGCGTGCTGGTGCGCTTGCGGATCTTGCCGCAGACCTCGTATCCGTCCTGGTCGGGCAGGCCGAGGTCGAGCAGGACGACGCCGAAGCCGTCGCTTTCGGGGACGAGCGCCTGGAGGGCCTCCTCGCCGCTGCGCGCGTGGGTGACGTCGAAGCCGTGACGGGCCAGCACGGCCGACAGGGCCGCGGCGACGTGGTTGTCGTCCTCGACGAGCAGCAGTCTCACCAGGGCCCCCTTCGGTTCATCGGCCGTACGCATGGCGGGTGTATGCATCAGGTGCGTTCATCATGGGCACACGCGGGTGCACCTTGCAGTCACGCCGATGAGGGAGGACCGCGTCAAGAGGGTTCCGGTTGCGCTTCGGTACCGTTGCCTCGCGCGGACGCGTTCCTGCTCACAAGTGCTACGACAGGTGTCCGGTTGCTATCGGATCGTGATGCTCAGATTCCCCTCAGATGTAATGACGCAGGTCTGAAGGGTTACTACTGTCCTCCGAAACCGAGGAGGACGGAGCCTGAGAGCGATGACCGAAGTATCGGTGGCCAAGGAAGATGTGGCCGCGACCGGCGATCTGGTCGTCCTGAAGAGCGTCAACAAGCACTTCGGCGCGTTGCACGTTCTCCAGGACATCGACCTGACGATCGCCCGTGGCGAAGTCGTCGTGGTCATCGGACCCTCCGGGTCCGGGAAGTCCACCCTGTGCCGCACCATCAACCGTCTGGAGACGATCGACTCCGGCTCGATCACGATCGACGGCAAGCCCCTGCCCGAGGAGGGCAAGGCGCTCGCACGGCTCCGTGCCGACGTGGGGATGGTCTTCCAGTCCTTCAACCTCTTCGCGCACAAGACCGTGCTCGAGAACGTGACGCTCGGACAGGTCAAGGTCCGGAAGAAGGACAAGAAGGAGGCCGAGGAGCGGGCGCGTGCCCTCCTCGACCGGGTCGGCGTGGCCGCGCAGGCCGAGAAGTACCCCGCACAGCTCTCCGGTGGTCAGCAGCAGCGCGTCGCCATCGCGCGGGCCCTGGCGATGGAGCCCAAGGTCATGCTGTTCGACGAGCCGACGTCGGCTCTCGACCCCGAGATGATCAACGAGGTTCTCGAGGTCATGCAGCAGCTCGCCCGTGACGGCATGACCATGATCGTCGTCACCCACGAGATGGGCTTCGCGCGTTCGGCCGCGAACCGTGTGGTGTTCATGGCGGACGGCCGCATCGTCGAGCAGGCGACGCCGGACCAGTTCTTCAGCAACCCGCGCAGCGACCGTGCCAAGGACTTCCTGTCGAAGATCCTGCACCACTGAGGCGCGCCGCCCGCGCCCTGCCGACCTGCGTCACCGGACATTGACCGGGCCGCATCACTTCACCAGTCAAAGGATGTGCACCATGAAGCTCCGCAAGGTCACCGCCGCCTCGGCCACCGTCCTCGCCCTCGCCCTGACCGCCACCGCGTGCGGCGGTGACGACGGCGACGGCGGCTCCTCCTCGGGCGGCGGCAAGGACAAGATCACGATCGGCATCAAGTTCGACCAGCCGGGCCTCGGCCAGAAGACCCCGCAGGGTTACGCGGGCTTCGACGTGGACGTCGCCACCTACGTCGCCAAGAAGCTCGGTTACGAGGAGGACCAGATCGAGTGGAAGGAGTCGAAGAGCGCCGACCGCGAGACCATGCTCCAGCGCGGCGACGTCGACTTCATCGCCGCCACCTACTCGATCACCCCGGAGCGCCAGGAGAAGGTCGACTTCGCCGGCCCGTACCTGCTCGCCCACCAGGACGTCCTGCTCCGCGCCGACGACGACAAGATCAAGTCGCCCGAGGACCTGAACGACGCGAAGCTCTGCTCGGTCACCGGTTCCACCTCGGCGCAGAACATCAAGGAGAAGCTGGCGCCCAAGGCCCAGCTCCAGCCGTACCCGACGTACTCGGCCTGCCTGCCCGGTCTGCAGAACGGCGCGGTCGACGCGCTCACCACGGACGACTCGATCCTCGCCGGCTACGCCGCCCAGGAGCAGTTCAAGGGCAAGTTCAAGCTCGGCGGCTTCAAGCTGACGAACGAGAACTACGGCATCGGCGTCAAGAAGGGCAGCGACCTCAAGGACAAGATCAACAAGGCCCTTGAGGAGATGGTCTCCGACGGTAGCTGGGAGACGGCCGTGAAGGAGAACTTCGGCCCCGCCAACTACAAGAACGAGCCCGCGCCGAAGATCGGCGACATCAAGAGCTGAGGCAACGCCTGACGGAGTGCGCCGCCCCCGGTCCGGGGCGGCGCACCGGGGCATGCATCCCTACACGCGGAAGCGCGGGAGATCGTGTTCGATTTTCTTGAAGATTACGACCTGCTGGGGGCGTTCTGGACGACGGTGCAGCTCGCTGTGCTCTCCGCCGTCGGCTCCCTGATCTGGGGCACCCTGCTGGCCGCCATGCGCGTCGGTCCGGTGCCGCTGATGCGCGGCTTCGGGACCGCGTACGTGAACATCGTGCGGAACATCCCGCTGACCGTCATCATTCTGTTCACGTCACTCGGCCTCAACCAGACCCTGGGCGTCAGCCTCGGCGCGGACGACTTCGAATCGATCAACTTCCGGCTCGCCGTCCTCGGTCTGATCCTGTACACCTCGGCCTTCGTGTGCGAGGCGCTGCGTTCCGGCATCAACACCGTGCCGGTCGGCCAGGCGGAGGCGGCCCGCGCGCTGGGGCTCAACTTCAACCAGGTGCTGGGCCTCGTGGTGCTGCCCCAGGCGTTCCGTTCGTCCGTCGGCCCGCTGGCGAACGTCCTCATCGCGCTCATCAAGAACACCACGGTGGCCGCCGCGATCGGCGTCGCCGAGGCGGCGCTGCTGATGAAGGAGATGATCGAGAACGAGGCGCAGCTGCTGCTGATCTCGGCGGTCATCGCGTTCGGTTTCGTGGTTCTGACGCTGCCGACCGGCCTGTTCCTCGGCTGGGTGGGCAAGAAGGTGGCGGTGAAGCGATGAGCTCCGTTCTCTACGACGCCCAGGGCCCCCGCGCGAAGCGGCGGAACGCCGTCTTCACGGTGGTCTTCCTGCTCGCTCTCGCCGCCCTGCTGTGGTGGGTGTTCAGCACCCTCAACGACAAGGGCCAGCTGGAGTGGGCCCTGTGGAAGCCGTTCTTCACCGGCACCGAGGCGTGGACCACGTACATCTGGCCGGGTCTGCAGAACACGCTGAAGGCCGCCGTGCTCGCGGTGATCATCGCGCTGCCGCTCGGCGCGGTCCTCGGCATCGCCCGGCTCTCGGACCACGCCTGGGTCCGCGTCCCGGCCGGCATCGTGGTGGAGTTCTTCCGCGCGATCCCCGTGCTGGTCCTGATGATCTTCGGCCTGGCGCTGTTCGCCGAGTACACCAACGTCAGCTCCGACGACCGTCCGCTGTACGCGGTCGTCACCGGCCTGGTGCTCTACAACGCCTCCGTCCTCGCCGAAATCGTGCGCGCCGGCATCCTGTCCCTGCCCAAGGGCCAGTCCGAGGCCGCGATGGCGATCGGCCTGCGCAAGAACCAGCTGATGCGGCTGGTGCTGCTGCCGCAGGCGGTCACCGCGATGCTCCCGGCCATCGTGAGCCAGCTCGTCGTCATCGTGAAGGACACCGCCCTCGGCGGCGCCGTCCTCACCTTCCCCGAGCTGCTCGCCTCGGCCAACACGATGAGCGGCTACTACGGTGCCAACGTGATCGCCAGCTTCACCGTGGTCGCCGTGCTGTTCATCGCGCTCAACTTCGCCCTCACCTCGTTCGCCTCCTGGCTCGAGGCCCGCCTGCGCCGCAGCAAGCGCAGCACGGGTGCGGTGCTCGGCGTCGAGGACGTCGACGACATCAACGCCGCCGAGGTCGGCGGTCCGCACAAGACCGACGGCGTCTGACACGCGAACGCCCCTGACATGACTGTGGCCCGCCGGGAACGGCGGGCCACAGTCATGCCGGTGACCGGCCGTCGTCACCGTGACGGATGAGCGATGCGCCCCTGACTCATGTGATGAACTGTCACATGCTGGGACGGCTCCCGCGACAGTTCATGATCGCCACCGCCCTTCGGTCACTTGACGCAAGCACCGGCAATGGGTTGCATACGTTCTGTGATCGTGCACCCTGCTCCACCTTCCTGTTCCCCCACGTCCTCCCCGACGTCACTCCGAGCAGGGAGCGCCGCGCCGTGGACCCGGTGATCGTCGTCGGAGCGGGGCCCGTCGGGCTCACGCTGGCGCTGGCGCTGGCGCGTCAGGACGTACCGTGCGTGGTCCTCGACGAGGGCCCGGGCAAGGACGAACCCCGGCCCGCCCGCACGGTCGTGCTGCGCGACGACACCGCCGCGCTGATGGAGCGGCTGACCGGCCTCTCCCTCGACCACGCGGGTTTCCGTTGGGCCGGATGGCGGTCGGTGCGGCGCAAGCAGGTGACGAACGAGGTGGCCTTCGAGGACGCCGAGACCGCCCCCCTGCACATCGCCCAGCACGTCCTCACCGGCGCCCTGCGCGCCGCCCTGGAGCACGAACGGCTCGTCAAGGTCGCCGTGGACAGCCGGCTCGACGCCCTGGAGCAGGAACGGTCCGGCGTCACCGCCCACACCCGCGGCGCCTCCGGCACCTGGTGGCGCGGCAGTTACCTGGTCGGATGCGACGGCCCGCGCTCCACCGTGCGCAAGCTCCAGGACATCCGCTTCCCCGGCCGCACCGCGGTGGAACGTCACGCCGTCGCCGCCCTGCGCACCGAACTCCCCTGGCAGGACGAGGCCCTGCTGCACCGCTCCCCGCCCTGGCGCACCTCCGGCCCCTCCGCCGGGGAGATCACCGCCCGCCCGCTGCCGGACGAGGTGTGGCGCCTGGACTGGCTGCTGCCGCCCGGCAAGGACCTGGTCACCCCCGAGATGCTGCTCACCCGCATCCGGGAGACCCTGGCCGGCTGGAACGGCGGCACGGTGCCCCCGTACGAGCTCCTCGACACCGGCGTGCACACCGTCCACCACCGGCTCGCCCGGCGCTGGCGGGCCGACCGCGTCTTCCTCGCCGGGGACGCGGCCCACCTGCTCGGCGCGCTGGGCACGCACGGGCTGGACGAGGGCCTGCGCGACGCCGACAACCTCGCCTGGAAACTGGCCCTGGCCTGGCATCACGGTCCGCACGAGACGCTCCTCGACAGCTACCAGACCGAACGCCGCGCCCTCGTCGCCTCCCGGCTGCGCGCCGCCGACCAGGCGCTGCCGCTGCTGCGCGGCGGCGGAGGGCTGCGCACGTACGTCCCCGGCTCCTCGCGCAGCCTCGACACGCTGCTGATGGACGGTCACCTCGGGCGCGGAGCGCTGGGCGCACCCGGCACGTGCGCCGGTTCGCCGCTCGCGCCCGGCCGGCTGGAGGGCGAGGCGCCGGTCGGCACGGAGCCGGGAGCCCAGGTCACGGACGTCACAGTCACCGCCGAGGACGGCACCTTCGTCCGCCTGCGGGACCGGCTCGGGCGGGGCGCCCTGCTGGTGGTGCTGATCGCACCGGGCACGGGGGTGTGGGCACGCCGCCACTGGGTCTCCGCCGGCATCATGCCGCGACTGGCCGCGGCCGTCTCCGCACTGCCGCACCGCGCGGAACTGCTGGTCGCCGAGAGCTACCCGGGCGCGGCCGCCCACACGGTCCTGCTGGTCCGCCCCGACGG
>MUNG01000283.1 GCA_002154585.1 Streptomyces pseudogriseolus | reverse complement strand
GACGTGGGCGTTGGTGCCGGAGACGCCGAAGGCGGAGACGCCGGCGCGGCGCGGTCGGTCGCCCGCCGGCCAGGCGACGGGTTCGCTCAGCAGCCGTACCTGTCCGGTGCCCCAGTCGACGCGGGAGGAGGGGCGCCCGGCGTGCAGGGTGCGCGGGAGGAGGTTCTCCCTCAGGGCGAGGACCGTCTTGATGATGCCGACGGCGCCCGCGGCGGCCTGCGTGTGGCCGAAGTTGGACTTGACCGAGCCCAGCCACAGCGGCCGGTCGTCGGGCCGGTCCTGGCCGTATGCGGCGAGCAGTGCCTGCGCCTCGATGGGGTCGCCGAGGGTGGTGCCGGTGCCGTGCCCCTCCACGGCGTCGACGTCCTGCGGGCGCAGTCCGGCGGCGGCGAGGGCCTCGCGGATGACGCGCTGCTGGGCGGGCCCGTTGGGGGCGGTGAGGCCGTTGGAGGCGCCGTCCTGGTTGACGGCGGTGCCCTCGACGACGGCGAGGACGGGGTGGCCGTTGCGGCGGGCGTCGGAGAGCCGTTCGACGACCAGGACGCCCACGCCCTCGGCCCAGCCGGTGCCGTCGGCGTCGTCGGAGAACGCCTTGCAGCGGCCGTCGGGCGCGAGGCCGCCCTGGAGGCTGAACTCGACGAACGCCCCCGGCTCGGCCATGACGGTGACGCCGCCGGCCAGGGCGAGGTCGCACTCGCCGGAGCGCAGCGACTGCACGGCGAGGTGCAGCGCGACGAGGGAGGACGAGCAGGCGGTGTCGACGGTGACGGCCGGGCCCTCCAGGCCGAGGGTGTAGGAGACGCGTCCGGAGACCACGCTGCCGGCCTGGCCGGTGAGCAGGTGCCCGCCGAGTCCTTCGGGCACCTCGGTGAGGCCGGTGGCGTAGCCGGAGCTGCCGGCGCCGGCGAAGACGCCGGTGCGGGAGCCCTTCAGCGCGGTGGGGGCGATCCCGGCGCGCTCCAGGGCCTCCCAGGAGGTCTCCAGGAAGAGCCGTTGCTGCGGGTCGAGGGCCTGGGCCTCGCGAGGGCTGATGCCGAAGAACGCGGCGTCGAAGGCGGAGGCGTCGGCGAGGAAGCCGCCGGACAGGGTGTCGCTGGCCTCCCGCAGGAGCGTGAGGTCCCAGCCGCGGTCCTCGGGGAACCCGCCGACGGCGTCGCCGCCGGACGCGAGCAGTTCCCAGAGCCGGTCGGGGCCGTCGACGCCGCCGGGCAGCCGGCAGCCCATGCCGACGATGACGACCGGGTCGGTGCCGGTGGCCGTGGCGGCCGTCGCGGCCCGCCGCTCCCCCGTCCCGTACGCCTCGCCGTGCGCCTCCCCGTACATCTGATCGTGCAGATGGTCGGCGACGGCGGCCGGGGTCGGGTGGTCGAAGACGAGCGTGGTGGACAGGGTGACGCCGGTCTCCGCGGTGAGGTCGTCGCGCAGTTCGACGGCGGTGAGCGAGTCGAAGCCCATGTCGCGGAAGGCGCGGCCCTCGGCGACGGCGGCCGGGTCGGCGTGGCCGAGCGCGACGGCGGCGCGACGGCGCACGAGGTCCAGCAGGGCGGCGGCGCGCTCCTCGGCGGACAGCGGGTCGAGCCGGTCGCGCAGCGCGCCGCCCGCGCCGGCGGCAGCGGACGCGGTGGCGCCGGTGACGGCCGGTGCGGCGGCCTCGGTGAGCTGGGCGAGCAGAGGGCTGGGGCGGCCGGTGGTGAAGGCGGGCGCGAACCGCGCCCAGTCCATGTCGGCCACGACGACGGCGGTGTCGCGGGCCACGAGCGCGCGGCCGAGCGCGGTCAGTGCCGCGTCCGGGTCGAGCGGGCGCAGTCCGCGGCGGTGCAGCGTCTCCTGCGCCGCCGGGTCGGCGGCCATGCCGGTGCCGTCCCAGGGACCCCAGGCGACGGCCGTGCCGGCCAGACCGCGGGCGCGGCGGCGCTCCACCAGGGCGTCGAGGTGGGCGTTGGCGGCGGCGTAGGCGGCCTGGCCGCCGCTGCCCCACACACCGGCGACGGAGGAGAAGACGACGAAGGCGGTCAGGTCGCTGTCGCGGGTGAGGGCGTCCAGGTGGTCGGCCGCGTCGGCCTTGGCCCGCAGGACGGCGGCGAGCCGGTCCGGCGTGCAGCCGGTGATGATCTCGTCGTCGAGGATGCCGGCGGCGTGCATCACCGCGTCGACGGGGTGGGCGGCCAGCAGCCGGGCCACGGCGTCACGGTCGCCCGTGTCGCAGGCGACGACGGTGACCTTCGCGCCGAGCCGGGCGAGGTCGGCGCGCAGAGCATCGGCGCCGGGGGCGTCGGGGCCACGGCGGCTGGTGAGGACCAGCTCACGGGCGCCGCGCGCGACGGCCCAGCGGGCGACGCGGGAACCGAGCGCACCGGTGCCGCCGGTGACGAGGACGCGTTCCGGCGCGGTCCACTCCCCGGTCGTGGCGGACACGGGCGCGGGAGCGGGGACGAGCCTGCGGGCGTGCGCGGTGCCGCCGCGGACGGCGACCTGGTCCTCGGCGCCCGAGGTGAGAACGGCGGCGGCGCGGGCGAGCGCACGGCGGTCCGGCCTGGCGGGCAGGTCGAGCAGCCCGCCCCAGCGGTCGGGGTGCTCCAGGGCGGCCACACGGCCCAGCCCCCACACGGCGGCGGCACTCGGCTCGACGACGGCCTCCGTGCCGGTGCCGACGGTGACGGCGCCGCTGGTCAACAGCCAGAGAGGCGCGGTGAGTCGGGCGTCGGCGTGGGCCTGGACGACGGCCAGCGCCGTGGCGACGCCGGGCAGGCAGGAGAGCACACCGGCGAGCGGGGCGCCTCCGCCGGCGGTGGCGGCGTCGGTGAGCAGGGCGGCCAGCGTGGCCCGGTCGGCGTCGGCGGGGCAGGTCAGGCGCTCGATGCCGGGGAGGAACTCCTCGATGCCGGGGAGTGGGGTGTCGCCGGGGGCGGTGTCGTCGGACGCGTCGGCGTTGACGGGCTGGAGCAGCAGCCACCGGCCGGTGTCCGCGCCGGCCGGGACGCCGGTGGAGTCGAGTCGCCGCCAGTGGACGCGGTAGCGCCAGGAGTCGGCGACGAGCTGTTCCGTCTGGAGGCGCCGCCACGCCGACAGGGCCGGCAGCACGGTGCCGAGGGTAGCGTCGTCCAGGTGCAGGGCGTCGGCGAGTTCACGGGTGTCCCCGCGTTCGACGGCCTTCCAGAAGGCGTCCTCGGCGGGCGCGACGGCCCCACCGGACGCCCCGGCCTCGACACGCCGGGGCTCGGGCCAGTACCGGCGGCGCTGGAAGGCGTACGTGGGCAGGGGAACGGTGCCGACGGCGCCGGACATCGCGGCCCAGTCCACGGGCGCGCCCGTGGTGTGCAGAACCGCGAGTGCGGCGACCAGGGTGTCCGTCTCGGACCGGTCCTTGCGCTGTACGGCCACGCAGACCGGGTCGGTGGTGTCGTCGAGGGTGGCGCGGGTGAGGGGGGTGAGGGTGGCGTCGGGGCCGAGTTCGACGAA
>MUNG01000282.1 GCA_002154585.1 Streptomyces pseudogriseolus | reverse complement strand
GGGACAGGGGCTCGGGCGACGCTGGGGGAGCTCGGCGAGTGGCTCGGCGGTGGTACTCCGTCCAAGAAGCGGCCGGGCTTCTGGACGGACGGCACCATTCCGTGGCTCTCCCCGAAGGACATGGGCCCGAATGTTCTTATGGCCACGCAAGACTTGATCCACGAGTCGGCGCTGGATGATTCCCCCGTAAAGCTCGTACCGCCCGGTTCTGTCGCGCTGGTGGTTCGCTCCGGCATTCTAGTGCGGAAGGTTCCTGTGGCCTTTGTGCCGTTCGAGGTGACGCTGAATCAGGACATGAAAGCGGTCGTTCCGCACCACGGCATTGATGCGCGCTGGCTCGCTTGGGCCGTCCGGGAGCGTGAGCGGCACATTCTGGAGAACTGCCGCAAACATGGTACGACGGTGGCTTCGCTGGAGATGTCCAGGCTGATGGGCACCGAGATCTTGGTGCCGCCTCATGAGGAACAGTTGCGGATCGTGGCTGAAGTCGAGCAGCAGATCGCACGGATCGAGGCGGGTGAAGAAGCAGCATCGACCGCGCTGTCCAATGCTACGAAAATGGCCGAACAGGTGACCAGTCTGGGTTCTCGTGGCTGCCTGGAAGAGTGTGAACTCTTTCCCGCTCCTTTGGCGAAGGCTGATATCGACGACGGTCAGATTCCCGAACTCCCCGCTGGCTGGAAATGGTCACGTCTGGGGCAGGTCGCTTCAGTGGTCGGTGGAATCACCAAAGATAGCAAGCGTCAAGGCGACCCGGACTACGTGGAAGTCCCCTATTTGCGTGTTGCCAATGTGCAGCGTGGGGAAATAGTTCTGGATAAGGTGACTACCATTCGTGTTCCGCTGGAGAAGGCGGAGGCGCTTCGTCTAAGGCGCGGCGATGTGCTTCTCAATGAAGGCGGCGACAGGGATAAGCTTGGGCGCGGTTGGGTCTGGGACGGGCAAATCGACAACTGCATCCATCAGAACCATGTGTTCCGGGCGCGTGTGATCGATGCAGAGATTCATCCCAAGCTCTTGGCATGGCACGCCAACGGTTTCGGTAAGTCCTGGTGTGACCGCAACGGAACCCAGTCGGTGAACCTCGCATCGATCAGTCTTCGGAAGATCAAGCTGCTTCCTGTGCCGATTCCACCCCGTGAGATTCAGGAAGAGCTCGTGAAGACGATTGAGCTCCACCTTGAAAGTGTGGCGATCGCACGAGCCATGGCAGAAGATGCGTTGGCCCGAGCCCGGGACCTCCGCGCCTCCCTCCTCCACGCCGCCTTCACCGGCGCCCTCGTCCCCCAGGACCCCGCCGATGAACCGGCATCGGTGATGCTTGACCGGATCCGTGCCGTATACGGGGCAAAAGTCCCTCGTAAGCGCGCCGCCCGCAAGCCCCGCCCCACACCGCCCGGTCAGGAAGAACTGCCCTCATGAGCACCACCCCCGCCTCAGTGAACAGCGCCACCCGCCGGTCCGCCGGTGAGACGACCTCGACGCTCGTCAACCGCCTCTGGTCCTACTGCGAGCTGCTCAGGCACTCCGGTGTCTCCACCCTCGACTACGTCGAGCAGCTCACGTACCTCCTCTTCCTGAAGATGGCCGACGAGCGGGCCAACCGTCCAGCGCGGTTCCGCAGGAACGAGCCGGAGGAACCGCTGGTCCCCGAGGGCCTGGACTGGGCCAGCCTCACCAGCCGCTCGTCCGAAGACCTCCTTGACCACTACGAGCACATCCTGCGGGAGCTGGGCCGCAAGGGCGGGACCATGCTCGGCGAGGTCTTCACCAAGGCGCAGAACAAGATCCATGAGCCCGCCGTCCTCGACCGGCTCGTTAAGGACCTGATCGACCCCTACGTCTGGACCCGCGAGAACCAGGACCTCAAGGGCGACGCCTACGAAGGCCTGCTCCAGCGGGGTGCCGAGGACCGCAAGACCGGAGCCGGCCAGTACTTCACGCCCCGCCCGCTCATCGACGCCATGGTCGACTGCGTGCAGCCCAAGCCCGGAGAGTCGATCACCGACCCCGCCTGCGGTACCGGCGGCTTCCTCATCGCCGCGCATGCGCACATCGCCGAGCGCTACGAGGACGAGCTGTACGGCGACGAGGGCCGCAAGCTCCAGACCGGCGCCATCACCGGCTACGAACTGGTGCGGGAGACGGCCAGGCTCGCGCTGATGAACATGCTGCTGCACGGCATCGGTACGTCCGAGGGCCGCCCGCTGATCACGGTCCAGGACTCCCTGGCGAAGTCGCCCCACAAGTTCTACGACATCGTCCTCGCCAACCCGCCTTTCGGCGTGGGCTCGGTGACGGGTGAGGCGTACACCGCCCGCAAGGACTTCTGGACCCAGACCACCAACAAGCAGCTCAACTTCGTCCAGCACATCTACACCCTGCTGAAGACGAACGGCCGGGCCGCGCTCGTTCTGCCCGACAACGTCCTGTTCGAGGGCGGCGCCGGCGCGGAGATTCGCCGCCGTCTCCTGGAGCTCACCAACGTTCACACCCTGCTGCGTCTGCCCACCGGCATCTTCTACGCCAACGGCGTCAAGGCGAACGTTGTGTTCTTCGACAAGGTCCCGCCCCGGCCCGGCGGCAAGCCCGCCACCAAGCAGCTCTGGGTCTACGACTTCCGCACCGACCAGCGCTTCACTCTCAAGCAGCGCGCCCTGCGTCGCGAGCACCTCGACGACTTCGTCGCCGCTTTCCACTCCGGGGGCGCGGACTACTCGGCCCGAAAGCCCAGTGAGTGCTTCCAGCCTTACGAGTACGATGAGCTGATCGCACGTGACAAGGTCAACCTCGACTTGACGGTGCTTCAGTCCGCCTCCGCCTCCTCTGCCACGCTCGCGCCACCGGACGTGATCGCTCAGGAGATCGTGGACGATCTGGAAAGCGCCCTGGCCGAGTTCACCGCCGTCGCTCAGGCCCTGAAGAAGGCCGTCGGTACGACGAGCACCGGCGATGAAGCAGACCGAGCCGCGAGCGATCCCGCGCACAGCACCATCACCGGCACCACCGAAGAGACAGACCAAGACCAGGAGCGGTAGCCGGGCTCTCGGCCCTCTGATCAACCTGCCCAGAGGTCCCGGCGGTGGTCACTCCGCTCCGGGACCGACACAGAGACTGGGTGAAGCATGGCCAACGGGCTCGGCAACGGCGTGGCGGGAGCGGCGGCGGGAGGTGTGCCGGAAGCGCTCTGGACCGGCGAGGACATCGCCGTGCGCCTCCTGCGCTTCTATGACGAGAAGACCAGCACCCGCGCCATCACACGCCTTCAGTTCGTGGAGCACGTCGGCTACCTGCTCTTCCTGAAGCTGGACCATGAGCGCTCCCAGCGGCCGGGGCGGTTCGCCCGGAAGTCCGTCGCTCCTGAGGGCACTTGGCCGAGGCTGACCGATCTGAGCGGTGATGCCCTGCACTCGGGTCTCACCGATCTCATGCGGGAGCTCGACAACCAGGCACCCGACCGTCTCGACCGGCGGATCGCCGCCATGGTCTTCCGCGACGCGCAGCCCTGGGACCTCGGCCGGATGGCCGAGCTCGCCAAGCTGATCACGGAGCAGATCGACCCCTACCAGTGGCGGCTCATACCCCAGACCGAGTTGGGACGTGCCTTCACCCTCATGCTGCGCGCCTGCCGGGAGGACATCGACCGCAAGATCGACACCGGTCAGACCTTGACGCCCGCCCCTGTCCTGAGCGCGGTCGTCAAGGTGCTAGAGGTGGGACCCGAGGACACCGTCATCGACCCGGCCTGCGGAACCGGCTCCACGCTCATCGCGGCCCACCAGGCGCTGCAGTCCACCGACCCGGCCGCCATCGCCGGAGCGGACCTGGACGCCCAGATGTGCCGACTCGCCACCCTGAACATCCTGTTCAACACCGGGCGCCCCTTTTCCGACCCCGCGCCAGTCCGGCTGGCGGACACCCTCACGCATAAAGTACCCGTGGTGCGGGCGGACAGCACCCTTCCCACCGTGGCCATCTGCAACCCGCCCTTCAAGAGCGACGGCGTGGTCCCCAACGCCACCATGCGGGACGACTTCCTGGCTTACGGCGACTTCCCCACCAACTTCCTCCAGCACCTCATGGTCACCCTGAGGTCAGGCGCGCGGGCCGCCCTCTTCCTGCCCGACGGGGTGCTGTTCGGCGGAGGCGCCGCGGCCACCGTACGGCGTGCCCTGCTGAGTAACTGCGACGTGCACACGCTGCTGCGGCTGCCCACCGGCATGTTCCACCGCAAGGGCGTGAAGTCGAACGTTCTCTTCTTCACCAAGGCCACGCCCAAGCCGAACGGCCGTCCCGTCACACGGGAGCTGTGGGTCTACGACGCGCGCACGGGCAACCACCGCACCGACACTGGAAACCCGGTCGTGGAAGCCGACTTCGACGACTTCGTCGCTGCGTGCCTGCCGGAAGGCACCGAGCGCACCGAGTCAGAACGTTTCCGCCGGTACACGGTGGACGAACTGCTGGCTCATTCGACGGTGAACTTCGACCTGCCGGCCAACCTCGCCCCGGAGATGGACGACTTCGGCTCCCCAAAGGAGATCGCCACCGAGATCGCCGGCCTGCTCGACAACGCGGCCGCGCACTTCCGTGAGGTCGCGGAGGCGTTGCCGTAGGCGAGGAGAGCGGTGGTGGGAGGTCGGACGCGCGCAGCCGACCTCCCACCACCTGCTCACTCAGTCGGCCGCCGCGAAGGCCACGAACGCCGCCCAGCCATGCGCGTGCACGGAGAGGGACGGCCGGTCCACGTCCTTGGAGTCACGGATGTGGATCACAGAGGTGTCTATCGCGACCTCGACGCAGGCGCCGCCTTCGTTACCGCTGTAGCTGCTCTTCTGCCATGTGAGTCTCGTGCTTTCGGCACTCATAGTTCTGTCTGCATCCTCTCGATCAGCGCCAGAGACTCTTTGGGAGTCAGCGCCTGGGCCCTGATGGTGCCGTACCGTGCGGTCAGGATACGGACCTCTTCAGCGTCTGTGGCCAGGCGTGCGATGTCCTGGACTTCGACGTACCCCACCTGCGGCTTCCCCTTGGGCGTCAGCAAAATGAAGGGTCCCCCCATCCCTGCGTGCTCGTCCCGTTCCATCGGCATGACTTGCAGCTCCACGCTGCGCAAGCGACCGAGGGCGAGCAGGTGGGCCAGTTGCTCCTTGTGTACTTCCGCGCCGCCGATCGGCCGACGCAGTACCGACTCCTCGATGACCGCCGTGACCATGGGAGGTGGCCATTTGGTGAGAATGTCCTGGCGCGCGAGACGCGAGGTAACGCGCTGTTCGATGGTTTCCTCATCCAACAGCGGGGTGCGCATGCCGTATAGGGCTCTGGCCCGGCGCTCCGTTTGGAACAGACCGGGGATGTCGTGGCTGCTGTAGTCATTGACCTCAACTGCCTCTCCCTCCAGTCGCGCATAGTCCCGAAACCAAGCCGGATGCCGGACCCGAGCCCGTGCCTTCGCCCGCGCCACGTCCTCCTTCGTCGCCTTCAGCAGCCCTCCGCCGCCGAGCAGGTCGTCCGCCGCGTCGAGGAACTCGGGCTGAGGTGTGCGGCGGCCCCGTTCCAGGGACGAGACCAGGTCCTCGCCGTACCCCAGCCGGTCGCCCAGCTCCTTCTGGGTCAGGCCGGCGCGTTCGCGCAGCAGCTTGACCTGTCTGCCCACAGCCCTGTTCAGATCGAGCAGACCGTCCGTGTCCTCCGGGGGCTCGGGGCGGCCTTCGGCAATGTTCTGACGGGGTTCCGATGTCATCACGCATCCCCCAACCCGCCCGACCGCCAACCGGTTACGTCCGTCGGCACGGACACGCAACCGACAACGGCGGTACAGGCGCGTGCCGTACCGATGGTTCCTCTGGTCAGCGTACGACGCTCCCGACACTCTCTGTCACGTGAACTATGAAATCCGTAACCGAGCCACCTTGGCTCGCCGAGTTCCCGCGCCCGCGCCCTTTCGTCAGCAGTTCAGCTCGACCCGGCGCGGGGCGCGCCTTGCCCGCCTCCTCGCGGCTGAGCAATTGGTGGACTGGGGGTGGGGCCGGGGCAGTGAGTATCTGGACGCTGCCGAACTCGTGGTGGGTGAACTCGCCGCGAACGCTGTCACCCACGGCCGCGTTCCCGGGCGGGACTTCCTGCTCACGATGGCCCTCGTCGCCCCTTCCGAAGGCGGTTCGGGCAGCATGAGGATCACGGTCGCCGACAGCAGGGGCGAGCGGCTGCCCACGCCGGTACCGGCACCGTGCCCGGACGGCGAGCACGGGCGTGGCCTGGTCCTGGTGGGCGCGCTCGCGCTCCGGTGGGGGGTTCTACCCCGCTTCCCCGCAGGAAAGACCGTATGGGCCGAGTTGCCGGGTCCGCCGAGGTGAGACGGCTCCTACGACTTGTGAGCACCGGCGCCTCCCCGCCGGTTCGCGCCCTTGCCCCAGCCGCCCGGTCACGACAGGTGATCGTCCTCGGCGGCCTCCCCGGCCGCGATCCGCTGCCACAGCCGTTCCGCGATCTCGACCAGTGTTCCCTCACCCGGCACCCGCCACTGTTTGGGCCCCTGGACCGCGCTCCACTGTTCCTTCCAGTCGGCTTCGTTCCACATCTGGGAGATCAGTCCCGTGGGCGAGTAGCGCTTGCCGTCGGCCTCCCAGAGCAGCGGGTTCCTGCGGTCGTTGACCCAACTCGCGCGGCGGCGCCGGGGGTCGGCGTTGAGCCAGGCGCCGATGGCGAGCTCCTCCACGGCGCTCGGAGCATACTCCAGACGCGTGCCCTCCTCGATCGCGTCGTGGTCGATCAGCAGCCGCACGGTCTGCGGCCTGCGCTGTCGGCCGGGCCCGGCGGTCTTCATCAGCGCGGCCAGGTTCATGGGGGAATCGGGTCCCACCCCGCGGTTGAGAGTCCCGAGTACCGCCGTGACCAGGCGTGCGCAGCGCTCCTCGTTCGCGAACGTACTGGTGACGAAGCTCTTCGGGGTGAAGAGGGTGTCGACCATGCTGATCAGACAGGCCAGTACGGAGCTCACCTGGCTCGGGATCTCCGCGAGCACGCCCTCCCAGTCGCCTTCCGGCTCCTCGAAGCGCTCTCTTCCGACACGCTGGAAGACCAGGTGGGCGATGAGGAGAGTCCCGCTGTCGGCGATCGAGGCGGGCCGGCCGGAGAGCTTCGCCCGCGTCTTCGTCAGCTCGTCACGCACGAGCCGCAGCACCTGGACGGCACGCCAGATCTGCAGCGCGCTCGGCTGCTGTCCGAAGAGGCGTGTGTAGGCGCCGCCCGGTCCCTCGCTCCACAGGGCGTTGGTTGATCCCTTGACCCGCACGGCGAGCGAGGAGTCCCGGTGCATACAGGCCAGGGCGGTGGCCGCCTCGGTGACCGAGCAACCCGACTCGGGCGCGGGGTCCAGCTCGCCGCGCCGGAAGACGTACTCCTTGTCGAGGGAGATGCGGAAGTCCTTCTGGATCTCGCTCTGGACCGGGTCGATCGCAATGAAGTCCCGGCGCTCCATGTGGTTCTGGGTGTTGGTGGCCTTGGTGATGGAGCGGCCGAACCCTTCCGGCGTGCCGTCCAGGGAGATGACGCGCACCATCACGTACGCCTCCTCGGTGGCCTCCGCGTCCTTTTCGTAGGCCCGGAACGCGGAAGTAACCGTCTGAGCGCCGTTGACGACACTGGCGTTGGTCAGGGTCAGGATGGTCGGCTGGCCCACTGCCCGCTTGAGGGGGTACTCCTGGATGATCTCGTCACACTGCACGGTGATGCCGTTGTGCCGGTAGAGGAAGCCCTCCGGGTCCTCCAGCATGGAGTCGACCATGGTCTGGTTGACGCCGGTCAGTCCGAGTGAACGGCGGACATTGCGGTCGTAGAGGCGCTCGCCGTGCCCCTCGCCCTCGTCCTTGCCCCCGTACCAGCGGGCGAGCTGATCGGCGCTGACCTCACCGATCACCGCCTTGAACGGGGTCTCACGGGCATACCACTCCCGGTTCATGGTCGCCCTGAGGGTGATGGGTTGGGGTTCCAGGTCCTCTCGGACGGCCCGGTGGAACTCGGCCTGATTCACCACCCGGTACGCGACGGTCCGTCCCTGTCCGCCAAACTCGTCGGCCGCCTCGTCCAGGATGTTGGCGGTCTCCGGGGAGAGACGGCCGTCGCCCATGAGGGCGATCACCAGGTGCACCTTGCACGTGGGCAGCTTGAGGACACCGTGAATGCGGTCCGAAAGGAGTTGCAGCCGCTCGTTGAAGTGGTCGAGGTCGCGGTTGTCGAGCTTCTTCAGCCCGTGGATCAGCTTGAGGGCGGCCTCGGTGTCGAAGCTGGCCGTCCCCTTGTCCTTCCACTTGGCCTGGATGAGATAGATCTCCGAGCCGGAGGCGGAGAAGGCCACACAGTCGATGCCGAAGTCGTCACGGCCGTCGATGACCCCGGCCGCCGCCTCCTCCGACGTGCAGTCCGTGAGGATCCGGGCCGCCTTCGCCGAGACCGCCCGCGACAGCAAGGCCGTCTCACGTTCTTTGGGGTCCTTCTTCACGAAGTCGTCCATGGAGATGATCTCCCCGAACTCCTTCAGCAGCGCCTTCCGAATGTGCTGAACTTCCAGCGGCATGTGCTGCCCGCTCTGTGCCATGCATCCCCCAACGTTGAGGCTTCGACCAACTCGGCAGTCTAATCACGCAACTTGACTGCCTCTGCGTCAAATGGCCATGCGCGCATGATGGTGGAGTTATGCTCCGTCCCGCGTTCACGCCGGTTTAGCGTCGGCCGACGCCGTCCCTCCGCTTCCCGTGGCCGATTCCGGGAATCGGACGCGGGCCGGCGCGGTTGCCTCTCGCCATGAAGGCAATCGGATTGAGCACCTACGGCGGTCCCGACGTCCTGCGGGAGCTGGACCTCCCCACCCCCGAGGCGGGACCCGGCGAGGTCCGCGTCAGGGTGCACGCCGCGGCCGTGAACCCCACCGACGCCATGCTCCGCACCGGCGTCTACGCCGCCCGGACGACGGACGTCCCGCCCCCGTACGTGCCCGGCATGGACGCGGCCGGCGTGATCGACCAGCTCGGCCCCGGCGCCGACGGCCGGCTGAGCGTGGGGCAACGGGTCGTCGCCCTCGTCGTGCCCACCGGCCCGCACGGCGCCTACGCCGAGCAGATCGTCGTGCCCGCGGAGTCCGTCGTCCCCGCGCCCGCCGGGACCGGCCACGCCGAGGCATCCACCCTCCTGATGAACGCGGCCACCGCCCGGCTGGCCCTCGACACCCTCGCGCTGCCGAAGGGCGCGACCCTCGCCGTGACCGGCGCGGCGGGCGCCGTCGGCGGCTACACCGTGGAACTCGCCCGGGCGGACGGCCTGACCGTCGTCGCGGACGCCGCCCCGCACGACCGCGACCTGGTACGCGGCTTCGGCGCAGCCCACGTCGTCGAGCGGGGCGCGGAGGTGGCCGCCCGCATCCGGGAAGTGGCGCCCGACGGCGTTCCCGGCCTGGTGGACGGCTCCGACCAGCGCGAGGAGGCCGTCCCCGCGGTCGCGGACGGCGGCGCCCTCGTCGCGCTGCGCGGCTGGCAGGGCCCCGCCGAGCGCGGCGTCACGGTGACCCCGGTCTTCGTGGCGAGCGTACGGGGCGACACCGGCCTGCTGGACGGGCTGCGGCGGCAGGCCGAGGAGGGCGTGCTGTCCCTGCGTGTCGCCAAGGTCCTGCCCGCCTCCGACGCCGCCGAGGCGCACCGCCTGCTCGAGGCCGGCGGACTGCGCGGGCGCCTGGTCCTCGACTTCTCCTGAGCCGCGCGTTCTCCTGAGCCCCGCGTCGACGGGCCCGCGCCGGGGTCGGCGCGGGCCCGTCTCTTCGCGTTCCGAGATGACCGAAAACGAGCGGCTGTGGCGTGGTTCCTGACCGAATCTGTAGCACTGTCCCCCCGACAAGCGATCCACTTTCGTGACTCCACGCTTAGGGGCGGGTTCGTTCTGTCACCCTGTCGGCAAGCGATCGAGGCTCTATTCGTACGAACTGCCCGGGGAGCTGCCCATGCGGGCCATTCCGACCCAACGGGAGACCACCTCGTGCGCCCCCGACCCGCGGGGGAGCACGCGGGTGGAGGCCACGCTGTCCGGAAGTCCCCTCGCGCCGGGCTCCGCACGCGCGCTGCTGCGCAAGACGCTCACCGAGTGGGCGCAGACCTCGGCCGACGGCGCCGACCTCCTCACCGGCCGCGTCGGCGACGACGCCGCCCTGGTCGCCAGCGAGCTGGTCACCAACGCGGTCGTGCACGCCGGCACCGAGGTGCGGCTGACCTGCCGGCTGGAGGAGGACACGGGGGCGCTCGTCGTCGAGGTCGCCGACCGGCACCCCTCCCGCGCGCCGCGCGACGACGTCGCGGAGGCGCCGGCGCACGACACCCACGAGTACGGTCGTGGCCTGCGCCTGGTCGCCGCGCTCGCCGAATCCTGGGGCGTCACCTACCGCGCCGGCAGCAAGACCGTGTGGGCGCGGCTGCCGACGCGCGGGGAGGCGCCCGCCGACCCGGCCGCGGCGTACGCGGGGGAGCGCGCCCCGGCGCGGGACCTGCGCGCCGCCGCCCTCCTCGCGTCCGACCCGCTCGACCCCCTCACCCCGCGCGCCGGCCTCCGTGAGGGCCCCCGGGACGCCTGGCGGGCCGCCTCGTACGGCGACGACTGGCTGGCCCGCCGCCCCGGACGCGACGGCGCCTGGCTGGGCAGGGGCGCGCTGTCCTTCCTGGCCGAGGCGTCCGACCTGCTCGCCGGCCAGCTGGACGAGGACCTGGTCGCCTCGCTCACCGGCCAGCTGATCGTGCCGCGGCTCGCCGACTGGTGCGCGGTCTGGCTGGAGGACGAGGCCACCGCGCACGGCGGCCGGCCCGGTGCAGGCGGCCGCCTCGCCCGCGTCTGGCACGCCAGCGAGCATCTGGTGGAGGACCTGAGCCGGGCGCTCGAACGCACCCCGCCGCCCCAGGCCGACGACCCGCTCGGCACCGGGCCGGTGCCGTATCCATGGCCTCGGGCCACCGGCGCGGAGGGCGGAAACGGGACGGCGGCCGCCGTGTCCGGGCACGCCGACGGGTCGGATCACCCCGTGTCCGGGGGCGTCGACGGGCAGGCGTGCGCCGTGTCCGGAGACACCGGCGCACCGTCGGCCGGGGAGGCGGACGGGCCCGCCCTCGCACCCCCGGGGACCGCGCTCGCGTACCGGCTCGTCGCCGGGGGCCGCCCGCTCGGCACCCTGGTGATCGGGCGCGGCGGCATCGACCGCTTCCCCGACGAGATCACCGGTCTCGTCGAGGACCTCGGACGCCGGGTCGCGCTCGCCATCGGGGCCGCCCGGCAGTACGCCCGCCAGGCCACCATCAGCGCCGTGCTCCAGCGGGGCCTGCTGCCCAGCGCCGTCGCCGAGATCCCCGGTATGCGCAGCGCCCTCGTGCACGAACCGTGCGACAAGGGCGGCCCCAGCGGCGACTTCTACGACCTCTTCCCGGCCGGTCACGGGCGCTGGTGCTTCGCCATCGGCGACGTCCAGGGCAAGGGCCCCGAGGCGGCCGTCGTCATCGGCCTGGTCCGCCCCTGGCTGCGGCTGCTGGCCCGTGAGGGCCACCGCGTCGCCGACGTCCTCGACCGGCTCAACCAGCTCCTCCTCGACGACGCCACCGAGGCGGCGGACGCGGCGGCCCGCGCGCTGGTGGCGGCCGGGGCACGGCCCGCCGCCCCCGGCGACGGCCCCCAGACCCGCTTCCTGTCCCTGCTGTACGGCGAGCTGGTGCCCTTCGAGGGCGGCGTCCGCTGCACCCTCGCCTCCGCCGGCCACCCCCTGCCCCTGCTCCTCGACCCCGAGGGCGGCGTGCGGGCCGTCGCCCAGCCGCAGACGCTGCTGGGGGTCGTCGAGGACGCCGGGTACACCAGTGAGACCTTCGAGATGTACTCCGGCGACACCCTGCTCTGCGTCACCGACGGGGTCACCGAGCGGCGCTCCGGGTCGCGGCAGTTCGACGACGGGGACGGACTGGCCCGGGCCCTGGCGGGCTGCGCCGGGATGGCGGCCGGGGCCGTGGCGGACCGGATCACGCAGCTCGTGCACGAGTTCGACCAACGGCCCCCGGCGGACGACATGGCCCTGCTGGTGCTCCAGGCGGAGTGAGACGCGAGGGGGACCCGGGCAGCCGGTGGGCCTCCGGTGGCAGCCGGCGGGCGGTCGCCGGGAACTCGGGCGGCGCGGAGGGACACGGCCCGGGTGCGGGACAATGGAGCACATGCCTTCCGCACTCCCCGACGGCGAGCCCGTCCCCGCCGACGGCGCGCTGCCCGCGTCCGCGCTCGCCGGGGCGGCCGACCGCCCCCTCGGGTTCTACCTGCACGTCCCCTACTGCGCCACCCGCTGCGGCTACTGCGACTTCAACACCTACACCGCGACCGAGCTGCGCGGCACCGGCGGCGTGCTCGCCTCCCGCGACAACTACGCCGAGACCCTCGTCGACGAGATCCGGCTGGCCCGCAAGGTCCTCGGCGACGACCCGCGCCCGGTGCGCACGGTGTTCGTCGGCGGAGGCACGCCCACCCTGCTCGCCGCGGGCGACCTGGTGCGGATGCTGGGCGCGATCCGCGAGGAGTTCGGTCTCGCGCCGGACGCCGAGGTCACCACGGAGGCCAACCCGGAGTCCGTCGGCCCGGCCTACCTGGCCGAGCTGCGGGCCGGTGGCTTCAACCGGATCTCCTTCGGCATGCAGAGCGCCCGGCAGCACGTGCTGAAGGTCCTCGACCGCACCCACACCCCCGGCCGGCCCGAGGCGTGCGTCGCCGAGGCCCGCGCGGCCGGCTTCGACCACGTCAACCTCGACCTGATCTACGGCACGCCGGGGGAGTCGGACGACGACTGGCGCGCCTCGCTCGACGCGGCGATCGGCGCGGGTCCCGACCATGTGAGCGCGTACGCGCTGATCGTCGAGGAGGGCACGCAGCTGGCCCGCCGGATCCGGCGGGGCGAGGTGCCGATGACGGACGACGACGTCCACGCCGACCGGTACCTGATCGCCGAGGAGCGGCTGTCCGGGGCGGGGTTCTCCTGGTACGAGGTGTCGAACTGGGCGACCTCGGAGGCGGGGCGTTGTCTGCACAACGAGCTCTACTGGCGGGGCGCCGACTGGTGGGGGGCGGGGCC
>MUNG01000281.1:626-894 GCA_002154585.1 Streptomyces pseudogriseolus | reverse complement strand
CGGGGGTGGCGTCCCGGTCCACGGAGGCGAGGGGCGGGGACGCGGTGGAGGTCATCGGTGCGCCCCGCTGTCCGCCGCGTCGTCGCGCAGGCGTGCGGCGAAGCGTTTCAGCTCCGTGTACTGCTCGCCCAGGGAAGCCGGGCCGTCGCCGACCGGGTCCTTGAAGTAGAAGCCGAGTTCGCCGAGCGGGCCGGTGACGCCCTGCTGCCCGGCGCGGAGGAGCAGCCGGGCCAGGTCCAGGACGAGGGGCGCGGCGAGGGCGGAGTCG
>MUNG01000281.1:0-592 GCA_002154585.1 Streptomyces pseudogriseolus | reverse complement strand
CGCGCCGAGGGTGTCGGCGAGGACGCGTTCCTTGCCGGCGTTCTTCGCGGCGGCCGCGGCGGGGTCGGCGAGGGCGGCGCCGTCGCCGCCGCCGAGGAGGTTGGTGCCGGACCAGGCGCGCACGGCGAGGGCGCGCTGCTGGAACATCGGGCCCAGCACGGACCGCAGCAGGGTCTGCCCGGTCTTGCCGTCCCGGCCCGCGTACGGCACCCCGGCCGAGGCGGCGAGCCCGGCCAGCGCGGGGTGGTGCAGGCCGGTGGACGGGGTGAAGTTGACGTAGCCGCAGCCGGCGCGGAGGGCGGCGGCCGCGTAGAGGGAGCTGGGCGGCAGGGCGCCGTCCGCGGGGACGGGCTCGGTGGAGGCGACGTTGACGACGACGGTGCCGGCCAGCTGGTGGCGGTCGGTGAAGTCGCGGATGTCGGCGGCGAAGACGTCGATCCAGTCGTCGTCGGTTCGGGCGGGGCCGGTGTCCGTACCGCCGGGGGTGGGCCCGCCGGGCCGGATCTCCCGGTCGGCGGCGACGAGTTCGGCGTGCACGGCGGCGGGGAGGCCGTGCGGGAGGACGCCGCCCTCGGCGAGGTGCTCGGCGCGT
>MUNG01000280.1 GCA_002154585.1 Streptomyces pseudogriseolus | reverse complement strand
CGGCCGTAGAGGGTGTGCGCGGTGCGTGACCTGGGGTCGTAGTAGACGAAGTAGCCGCCTCCGCCGACGCCGGCCGAGTAGGGCTTGGTGACGCCGAGCGCGGCGGCCGTGGCCACCGCCGCCGCGCTCGGCGTCACCGAGCCCTACTCGGCCGGCGTCGGCGGAGGCGGCTACTTCGTCTACTACGACGCCCGGTCCCGCACCGTGCACACCCTCGACGGCCGCGAGACCGCCCCGCTCACCGCCGACTCCGGCCTCTTCCTGGAGAACGGCGCGCCCATCCCCTTCGCCGAGGCCGTCACCAGCGGGCTCTCCGTCGGCATCCCCGGCACGCCCGCCACCTGGCAGCGGGCGCTCGACACCTGGGGCAAAAAGAATCTGAGTACGGTGCTCGAGCCCGCCGAACGGCTCGCCCGCGACGGCTTCACCGTCGACGAGACCTTCCGCGCGCAGACCGCCGCCAACGAAACCCGCTTCCGGTACTTCCCCGACACCGCCGAGCTGTTCCTCCCCGGCGGCCAACTCCCCGTCGTAGGCTCCACCTTCACCAACCCCGACCTGGCCCGCACCTACCGCGAGCTGAGCCGCAAGGGCGTCGACGCCCTGTACCGGGGCGACATCGGCCGCGACATCGTGAACACGGTCGACAAGCCGCCCGTGGACCCGGCCTCCGGCTGGAACGCCCGCCCCGGCGACCTGTCCCCGCGCGACCTCGCCGCCTACCGCACCAAGCTCCAGGCGCCCACCAAGACCTCCTACCGCGGCCTCGACGTCTACTCCATGGCGCCCTCCTCCTCCGGCGGCACGACGGTCGGCGAGGCGCTCAACATCCTGGAGCGCACCGACCTGTCCAGGGCGGGCGACGTGCGCTACCTGCACCGGTTCATCGAGGCGAGCCGCGTCGCGTTCGCCGACCGGGGCCGCTGGGTCGGCGACCCCGCCTTCGAGGACGTACCGACGAAGGAGCTGCTGTCGCAGCGGTTCGCGGACTCGCGCGCCTGCCTGATCACGGACGACGCCGTCCTCACCAGCCCGCTCGCCCCCGGCGACCCCCGCGACCCGGCACCGTGCGCGACGGGCGGCACGGCCGCGCCGACGACGTACGAGGGGGAGAGCACCACGCATCTGACGACCGCCGACCGGTGGGGCAACGTCGTCGCCTACACCCTCACCATCGAGCAGACCGGCGGCAGCGGCATCACCGTGCCCGGACGCGGCTTCCTGCTCAACAACGAGCTGACCGACTTCTCCTTCGCCCCCGCCAACCCGGCCGTGCACGACCCGAACCTGCCCGGCCCCGGCAAGCGGCCCCGCTCGTCCATGGCGCCGACGATCGTGCTCGACCGGCACGACCGGCCGGTGGTGGCGCTCGGCTCGCCCGGCGGCGCGACCATCATCACCACCGTGCTCCAGACCCTCACCGGCTTCCTCGACCGCGGCCTGCCCCTCGTCGACGCGATCGCCGCGCCCCGCGCCAGCCAGCGCAACGCCGCACAGACCGAACTCGAACCCGGCCTGTACGACAGCGAGCTGAGGCAGCGCCTGGAAGCCCTCGGGCACTCCTTCCGGGAGAACCCGGAGATCGGCGCGACCACGGCCGTGCAGCGGCTGCCCGGCGGTGCCTGGCTCGCGGCGGCGGAGAAGGTCCGCCGCGGCGGCGGCTCGGCGATGGTCGTCCACCCGAAGCGGTAACGGCCCCGTACGGCCGTCGGCCCGGCGCCCCCTGCACGAGGGGCGCCGGGCCGACGTCCGTACGGACGTCACAGCTCCGGCGAGGTCACAACTCCGGCGCCGGCGTCTCCTGCGTGCGGAACACCAGGCGCCCGTCCTGCGCGTCCACCGTCACCCGGCCGCCCTCCCGCACGCGGCCGTCCAGCAGCAGCCGGGACAGCTGGTTGTCCACCTCCCGCTGAATGGTGCGGCGCAACGGCCGTGCGCCGTACTCCGGTTCGTAGCCGCGCTCGGCGAGCCAGTCCACGGCCGCGTCGGTGAACTCCGCGGTGATGTCCTGCCCCTTCAGCCGGCGACGGGTGCTCTCCAGCAGCAGGTCGGTGATCTGCCGCAGCTCCTGGGGGGTGAGCTGGCGGAACACCACGATCTCGTCGATCCGGTTGAGGAACTCGGGCCGGAAGTGGTCCCGCAGCGGCCGCAGGATCTGCTCCCGCCGCGCCTCCTCGTCGGCCTCCGCGCCGCCCGTCGCGAAGCCCAGCGTGGCCCCGCGCCGGGTGATGACGTCGGAACCGAGGTTGCTGGTCATCACGATCACACTGTTGGTGAAGTCCACCGTGCGGCCCTGCGAGTCGGTCAGCCGGCCGTCGTCCAGCACCTGGAGCAGGATGTTGAAGACGTCCGGATGGGCCTTCTCCACCTCGTCGAGCAGCAGCAGCGAGTACGGGTGCCGGCGCACCACCTCGGTGAGCTGACCGGCCTCCTCGTGGCCCACGTAGCCGGGCGGGGCGCCCACCAGACGGCTCACCGTGTGCCGCTCCTGGTACTCGCTCATGTCCAGGCGCACCATCCGGTCCTCGCTCCCGAACAGCGCCTCGGCCAGCGCCCGCGCCAGCTCCGTCTTGCCGACGCCCGTCGGACCGAGGAACAGGAAGCTGCCGATCGGCCGGTCCGGACTGGACAGGCCCGCGCGGGAGCGCAGCACGGCGTCCGAGACGACCCCTACGGCCTCCTCCTGGCCCACCACCCGCTGGTGCAGGTGCTGCTCCAGGCCCAGCAGGCGGTCCTTCTCCTCCTCGGTGAGCCGGCTCACCGGGATGCCCGTCTGCCGCGCCACCACCTCCGCGATCGCCTCGGCGTCCACCCACAGGCTCTGGCCCTCGTCGACCTCGTCCTCGCCGCCGGCCTGCGCGATGCGCTCCTTCAGCTCCGTGATGCGGTCCCGCAGCCGCATGGCCTCCTCGTAACTCTCGTCCGCGACGGCCTGGTCCTTGTCGCAGGTCAGCTGTTCGACCTCACGCTCCATCGCCCGTACGTCGGTGCCCTTGGTGCGTGCCCGCAGCCGCACCCGGGCGCCCGCCTGGTCGATGAGGTCGATCGCCTTGTCCGGCAGCCTCCGGTCGCTGAGATAGCGGTCGGACAGCTCCACCGCCGCCACCAGCGCCTCGTCGGTGTAGCGGACCTGATGGTGCGCCTCGTACCGGTCGCGCAGGCCGCGCAGGATCTCGATCGCGTCCGCGGGCGTCGGCTCCGGCACCATGATCGGCTGGAAGCGGCGGGCCAGCGCCGCGTCCTTCTCGATCCGCCGGTACTCCTCCAGGGTTGTCGCGCCGACGATGTTCAGCTCACCGCGCGCCAGGGCCGGCTTGAGGATGTTGCCGGCGTCCATCGAGCCGCCCTCGCCGCCGCCTCCCGCGCCGACGACGGTGTGCAGCTCGTCGATGAAGACGATCAGCTGCTCGGAGTGGGCGCGGATCTCGTCGACCAGGTTGTTCATCCGCTCCTCGAAGTCACCCCGGTACCGGGTGCCGGCCACGACGCCGGTGAGGTCCAGGGCGACCACGCGGCGGCCCAGCAGGATGTCGGGCACGTCCCCCTCGGCGATGCGCTGCGCCAGCCCTTCCACCACGGCGGTCTTGCCGACGCCCGCGTCGCCGATCAGCACGGGGTTGTTCTTGCCGCGCCGGGACAGCACCTCGACGGTCTGCTCGATCTCCGTGTCCCGCCCGATCACCGGGTCGATCCGGCCCTCGCGGGCCAGCGCGGTGAGGTCACGGCCGTACTTGTCCAGCGTCGGGGTGCTGGACGACGGCCGGGGACGCTCCTGGCGCGGCTGCTGCGCCTCCGGCGCCTCCTGCGGGCCGGACGGGGCGAAACGGGCCGCGTTCAGGATGTGCCCGGCGGCCGAGTCCGGGTTCGCCGCGAGGGCGCTGAGCACGTGCTCGGGGCCGATGTACCCGGCGCCGCTCGCCCGCGCCATCTCGTGCGCGTCCAGCAGCGCCCGTTTGACGGCGGGCGTCAGGGACAGCGAGGTCGGCGGCGGCGCGTCGCCGGGGCCGTGCTGCGCGGGCCCCGACCGGTCGTCGATCTGCGATGCCAGCGAGTCCGGATCCGCGCCCGCGCGGCTGAGCAGACTCCGGGTCGGTTCGGCGGAGAGCGCGGCCCGCAGCAGGTGCTGGGTGTCCAGGTCACGGCTGCCGTGCTCGGCCGCGTACTGGGCGGCGCCGCGCACGAGTTCACGGGCGGGCTGGCTGAGAAGCCTGCCGATGTCGATCTGGCGGGGGCGCTGTCCGCCGAAGAAGCGGGCGAGGAATTCTGCGAACGGGTCACCCTCCGGGCCGACGAAACCACTCGTCATCGTCATCCGTTCCTTCGCTGGGTCGACGTGCCGGTCCCGGGTAACCCGGTCGGGGCGCGCTCATGCCCACGATGACACGTTCGGTCTGGGTGGGCATGTCCAGGTTCGCGGCACCTGGGCATGCCGCCCCCACCGCCCCTCAGTCCCGCGCCGTCAGGACGCGCGGCCC
>MUNG01000028.1 GCA_002154585.1 Streptomyces pseudogriseolus | reverse complement strand
ACGGCGCGCTCGGCGACGCGGGTGCCGGAGCCCTGGCGTGCGGTGAGCCAGCCCTCGGCGATCAGGTCGGCGTAGGCGTCGGCGACGGTGTTGCGGGCGATGCCCAGATCGGCGGCGAGGGAGCGGGAGGAGGGCAGCCGGGTGCCGGGGGCGAGCCGGCCGCCGCGGACGGCTTCCCGCAGGGCGTCGGTGAGACCGCGCCGCAGCCCGGGCCCGCTCGGGTCGAGGTGCAGGTCGATGCCGAAAGTGGCCCAGCGTTCCGCCATGGAACTGGACCATACTCCTGGGCTGACCGGCTCCTAGGGTCGAGGGCATGACGAACACCACCGACACGACCGGGACGGCCACGTACGCGGCGGAGGAGCCCGCCCGTCTGGAGTGGACGAAGCACGCCCCCGAGGTCTACAAGGCGATGGTCCGGCTGGACGTCGCGGCCCGGAAAGGGCTGGACCCGAAGCTGGCCGAGCTGGTCAAGGTCCGCGCCTCGCAGCTCAACCACTGCGCGTTCTGCCTGGACATGCACACCAAGGACGCCCTCGCGGCGGGCGAGAGCGTCGAGCGGATCGTCCAGCTCTCCGCGTGGGAGGAGTCGCGGCACTTCTACACGGAGAAGGAGCTGGCCGCGATCGAGCTGACCGACGCGGTCACGGTCCTCACGGACGGCTTCGTGCCCGACGATGTGTACCAGCGGGCCGCCAAGCAGTTCGACGAGGCGGAGCTGTCCCAGCTGATCGCCGCCATCGCGGTGATCAACGCCTGGAACCGGTTCGGCGTGACCTGCCGGATGACTCCGGGCCACTACCAGCCGGGACAGCACCAGTAGACGATCAGGGCAGCCACTTCTCCCAGACGGAGCGGTGGCTGTCCACCCATTTCCCGGCCGCCTCCTCGGGCGACAGCTTCTGCTCGGCGATCATCAGGGAGACCTCGTTCTGGTCCTCGGTCGTCCACTCGAAGTTCCTGAGCAGCTCCGCCGCCTTGCCGCCGTCGCGCGCGAAGTCCGCGTTGAGGTACTTCTGGAGCGGGGTGTGCGGGTAGGCGCAGGCGACCTTCTCCGGGTCGGCGTCGCAGCCCTCCTCGTACGGGGGCAGCTTCACCTCCGTCATCGGCACCTGCTCGGACAGCCACTGGGGCGTGTACCAGTAGGTCAGGAACGGCTTCTTCTCCTTGGCGAACTGCTGGATCTGGGTGATCTGCGCGGCCTCGGAGCCGGCGAACACCACCTGGTAGTCCAGCTTCAGGTTCTTCACCAGCGCCTTGTCGTTGGTGACGTAGGAGGGGGAGCCGTCGAGCAGCTGGCCCTTGCCGCCGCTCTCCGGCGTGCGGAACTGCTCGGCGTACTTGTTCAGGTTCTTCCAGTCGGTGACGTCCGGGTGCCGCTCGGCGAAGTACGTCGGCACGAACCAGCCGATGTGCCCGGTGACGCCCAGGTCACCGCCGTTCACGATGGTCTTCTTGTCCTGGACGTACCGCTGCTCCTGCTCGGGGTGGCCCCAGTCCTCCAGGATCGCGTCCACGCGGCCCTGGCTGAGGGCGTCCCAGGCGGGCACCTCGTCGACCTGCACGGTGTCGACGCGGTAGCCCAGCTCGTGCTCCAGCAGGTACTGGGCGACGGCCACGTTGGCCTGGGCGCCGACCCAGGACTGCACCGACAGGGTGACCGTCCTCGCCCCGCGCGCGTTGGCGAACGGCGAGGCCTGCTTGGTCATGTCGGCGGCCCCGCAGCCGGTCAGCAGCGCGAGCGCGCAGCCCGCCGCCACCGCGGGAATCGTACGGATCCGCATGTCACGCTCCCTTCCGTGCGCGGCGACCGGTGGGCTGGGTGACCCGGTCGAGCATCAGGCCCAGGCAGACGATCGCGGCGCCGGCCACCAGACCGGTCGCCAGGTCGCCCTGCGCAAGACCGAAGACGACGTCGTAGCCGAGCGCGCCGCCGCCGACCAGGCCGCCGATGACGACGACGGCCAGGACCAGCACCACGCCCTGGTTGACGGCGAGCAGCAGCGCCGGGCGGGCCAGCGGCAGCTGCACCTGCCGCAGCTGCTGGGCGCCGGTCGCGCCGAGCGAGCGCGCCGACTCCAGGGCGGCCGGGTCGACCTGGCGCAGCCCCTGGGCGGTGATCCGGACGACCGCGGGCAGCGCGTAGACGACCGCGGCGGCGACCGCCGGGGCGCGGCCCACGCCGAACAGGGCGACCACCGGGATCAGGTACACGAACTGCGGCATCGTCTGGAACACGTCCAGCACCGGGCGCAGCCACCGTTCGACGCGGTCGCTGCGGGCAGCGGCGATGCCGGTCGCGAAGCCGACGACGAGAGCCACGGCGACGGCCGCGAGGACCTGCGACAGCGTGTCCAGCGACGGCTTCCACACGCCGAGCACCCCGATCGCGGCCATGGCGAGGACGGCGGTCAGCGCGGTGCCCCAGGTGCCGATCAGCCACGCCAGGGCGGCGACGACCAGCAGCACGGCCCACCAGGGCAGCCACAGGAGTCCGTCGCGGAGCGGGTCGAGCACCCAGGTGGTGAAGCGGCCCGCCCAGTCGGCGGTGCCGCCGACCACGGGCACGCCCGAGTACAGGTGGGCGGTCATCCAGTCGACGGCCCGGTTGACCGGCTCCGCGATGCCGACGACCCAGCTCTCGGGCCACTCCAGCCGGCCCGCGAGCCGCCCCGCGACCGCGACGGCCACGGCGGCGATCAGGGCGTACGCCCCCAGCGCGCGGGCATTCGGCGCTGGCGCCTCGCCGAGCCGGGCGCCGGCCGCGCCCGTCACCCGGTCGAGGACGACCGCCAGCAGCACGATCGGGATGCCGGCGGCGAGCGCGGCGCCCACGTCCACCGAGGCGAGCGCCTGGTAGACGCGGTCGCCGAGGCCGCCCGCGCCGTGGCGCAGCGGCTCGCCGCCGACGAGACACTGAGGGCCCGCCTGGTGCGCGGCCTCGACCTGGCAGTCCTGCCGGCCGAGGCCTCGCCTCCCGGCGAGCCCTTGTACGTGCGTCAGTGACAGAAGAACGGGCACCGGGGCGCCCGCCGGGTCAGCCGTAGACCGCGCCCGTGTACTTCTCGCCCGGCCCCTTGCCCGGCTCGTCCGGGACCAGGGAGGCCTCGCGGAAGGCGAGCTGGAGCGACTTCAGGCCGTCCCGCAGCGGAGCCGCGTGGAACGAGCTGATCTCCGTCGCCGAGGCGTCCAGCAGACCGGCCAGCGCGTGCACCAGCTTGCGGGCCTCGTCCAGGTCCTTGTACGTGTCGCCCTCCTCGGTCAGACCGAGCTTCACGGCGGCGGCGCTCATCAGGTTGACGGCGACCGTCACGATCACCTCGACCGCCGGAACCTCCGCGATGTCGCGGGCCATGGCGTCGAAGTCGGGGCTGCCGGGGGTCTCGGGGGTGTCCGAGGGGGAGGTCTCACTCATGCCCCACACGATAGGCGCAGCCCCGCGCGCCGCCGACGCCAGGAGCCGGGCGGACGGCCGGTTGGTGCCTGTCCCGGGGAACTGCTAACCTTGTGTAACGACCGGTCGGACCCGTATGTCTCACGGCACGCGAGCCCGGCCCACAAGTGGAGGCTTTCGAACTCCCACCTGGCCGCCCTCAGGGCGGCGGGTCACCGGTCAGGCAGATCCCGTCCCCGAGTCGGCGATCGGCCCGAAAGCGCGCCCCGCGGTCTCCGTGGCGGTGTTCCGGTAGTTCGAGGAGCCCCGCCAGTGATCGTCCGGGGCATTTTTCGTGTCTCGGCGCGGTTAGGTCTAAGGAACACAGACGTTACGCGGCTGTCCGCCAGACCGTCGCGTGGTGCTACCGAGGAGGATCCATCAGCGCCGAGCCCCGCATCAACGACCGGATTCGCGTTCCCGAGGTGCGACTTGTCGGTCCCAGCGGCGAGCAGGTCGGGATTGTCCCGCTTGCCAAGGCCCTGGAGCTTGCGCAGGAGTACGACCTCGACCTCGTGGAGGTCGCGGCGAACGCCCGTCCGCCCGTGTGCAAGCTCATGGACTACGGGAAGTTCAAGTACGAGTCGGCCATGAAGGCCCGTGAGGCGCGCAAGAACCAGGCGCACACGGTCATCAAGGAGATGAAGCTCCGGCCGAAGATCGACCCGCACGACTACGACACCAAGAAGGGTCACGTCGTCCGGTTCCTCAAGCAGGGCGACAAGGTCAAGATCACGATCATGTTCCGTGGTCGCGAGCAGTCCCGGCCGGAGCTCGGTTACCGGCTCCTGCAGCGGCTCGCGGAGGACGTGGCCGACCTCGGGTTCGTGGAGTCGAACCCGAAGCAGGACGGCCGCAACATGATCATGGTCCTCGGTCCGCACAAGAAGAAGACCGAGGCGATGGCCGAGGCCCGCCAGGCACAGGAAGCCCGCAAGGCAGAAGCGAAGGCCAACCCCGGCAAGTCGCAGAACGCCGCGGACGCGGACTCCGTCCAGGCGGCCGAGGAGCCGGCCGAGGCGTGACTCCCCGGGGCGTGAGCCCCAGGAAGCAACCCGACACAAGTACGACGCTCCACCGTGTGCCCGGTTTCACGACCGGGCACAGGAGCGCCACCGACGAGGAGAGAACGGCGCTATGCCGAAGAACAAGTCGCACAGCGGTGCCAGCAAGCGCTTCAAGATCACCGGCTCCGGCAAGGTGCTCCGCGAGCGCGCCGGCAAGCGCCACCTGCTCGAGCACAAGTCGTCCCGCGTGACGCGTCGCCTCACCGGCAACGCCGAGATGGCCCCGGGCGACGCCGCGAAGATCAAGAAGCTTCTCGGCAAGTGACGCCCCGGCGCCCTCACTGAGCGCCGTGCGTCAACACCGGGACCCAATCGATTCCGGGCCGTGTGAAGACCACCACGGCCCCGCTACAAGGAGTTAACAAGTGGCACGCGTCAAGCGGGCAGTCAACGCCCACAAGAAGCGCCGGGCGATCCTCGAGCAGGCCTCCGGCTACCGCGGTCAGCGTTCGCGCCTGTACCGCAAGGCCAAGGAGCAGGTCACCCACTCGCTGGTCTACAACTACAACGACCGCAAGAAGCGCAAGGGCGACTTCCGTCAGCTGTGGATCCAGCGCATCAACGCCGCTGCCCGCGCCAACGGCATCACGTACAACCGCTTCATCCAGGGTCTGAAGGCCGCCAACGTCGAGGTCGACCGCAAGATCCTGGCCGAGCTGGCCGTCAACGACGCCACCGCGTTCGCCGCGCTCGTCGAGGTCGCGCAGAAGGCGCTGCCGGCGGATGTGAACGCGCCCAAGGCCGCGTAAGCACTGCGTTGGCTTGAAGCCGACGTGAGTTATTCAGGACCCGCAGGCTGAAAGCTTGCGGGTCCTGTCGTTCTGTTCGCCGGCCGTCGTTCGGCCGTGGGTCCGTCGTGGCCGGTCGCGCAATTCCCGCGCCCCTGGCTGTTCTTCCTGAAGGTGACTGAAATGGTGTCCGTCGGACCTGAGCTGATCTCTCCCCGGTCCGCCCGTGTGAGTGCCGCCCGGCGGCTCGCCAAGCGGAACTTCCGGGGGAAGGAGCGGCTGTTCCTCGCCGAGGGGCCGCAGGCCGTGCGGGAGGCCGCCGGGCACCGGGACACGCTCGTCGAGCTGTTCACCACCCCCGAGGCCGCCGAGCGGTACGCCGACATCGTCGGGGCCGCCCGGGACGCCGGGGCCCGCGTCCACCTCGCCTCCGACGAGGTCGTCGCCGACATCTCCACCACCGTCACCCCGCAGGGACTCGTCGGGGTGTGCCGGTTCCTGGACACGCCGTTCGAGGAGATCCTCGCCGCCCGCCCCCGCCTCGTCGCCGTCCTCGCCCATGTCCGCGACCCCGGCAACGCCGGCACCGTGCTGCGCTGCGCCGACGCCGCCGGGGCCGACGCCGTCGTCCTCACCGACGCCTCCGTCGACCTGTACAACCCCAAGGCCGTCCGCGCCTCCGTCGGCTCCCACTTCCATCTGCCCGTCGCCGTGGGCGTGCCCGTCGAACGCGCCGTCAGCGGACTGCGCGACGCCGGCGTGCGGCTGCTCGCCGCCGACGGGGCCGGCGACCGCGACCTCGACGAGGAGCTCGACAAGGGCACCATGGGCGGCCCCACCGCCTGGATCTTCGGCAACGAGGCCTGGGGCCTGCCCGAGGAGACCCGCGCCCTCGCCGACGCCGTCGTCCGGGTCCCCATCCACGGAAAGGCGGAGAGCCTGAACCTCGCCACCGCCGCCGCCGTATGTCTCTACGCGTCGGCACGTGCACAGCGCGCCGCCGGAGGGTCCCGCTCCGTCACCGAGAGCTAGTAGGCTGACCAGCTCGGGGACCTCCCCAAGCTCTCGGCCGGGGCCCGGGAACGGGGCGCCCCGAGGACGTTCCGAGAGGTGGGGTACGGGGATGAGCGTCGGCACGAGCAGCGCACCGGGAGCCAAGCGCACGGCGCGCCCGCCCGCGCCCCGGCGCGGTGACCTCGCCGACCTCGGCATCGACCCCGACCAGCTCCCCGACGGACTCGTCGTCGCCGACGAACACGGACGGGTGATCTGCTTCAACGCCGCCGCCGTACGCATCACCGCCGTCCCCGCCGAGCAGGCCCTCGGCCGCGCCCTGGAGGCCGCGCTGCCGTTAGAGGACCTGGAGGGGCGCCGCTGGTGGCAGCTCACCGACCCCTACGGCGGCCTCGCCATCCGGGTCGGCCAGCCCGAGCGCAACCTCCTGCTGCCCGGCGGCCGTGAGGTCCTCGTCTCCGCCCGCTACGTCCGCGTCCGCCCCACCGGGCCCGTCCGCCGTGTCGTCGTCACCCTCCGCGACACCGAGGCGCGACGCCGCACCGAGCGCAGCCACGCCGAGCTGATCGCGACCGTCGCGCACGAACTGCGCTCGCCGCTCACCTCGGTCAAGGGCTTCACCGCCACCCTTCTCGCCAAGTGGGAACGCTTCACCGACGACCAGAAGCGGCTCATGCTGGAGACCGTCGACGCCGACGCCGACCGCGTCACCCGGCTCATCGCCGAACTGCTCGACATATCCCGCATCGACTCCGGGCGCCTCGAGGTGCGCCGCCAGCCCGTCGACATCGGGGCCGCCGTGGGCCGGCACATCCAGGCGCACGTCGCCGCCGGCCAGCCCGCCGACCGGTTCCTGCTCCGGGTGCAGCACCCGCTGCCCGCGCTGTGGGCCGACCCCGACAAGATCGACCAGGTGCTGAGCAACCTGCTGGAAAATGCCGTGCGCCACGGCGAGGGAACCGTCACCATCGACATCACACCCTCGGCGTCCCCGCGCGACCGCGAGCACGCCGAACCCGCAGCCACGTCGGTCACCGTCAGCGACGAGGGGCCCGGCATCCCGGAGGAGTCCATGAACCGCGTCTTCACCCGCTTCTGGCGGGGCAGCAAGCGCGGCGGCACGGGCCTCGGGCTCTACATCGTCAAGGGCATCGTCGAGGCCCACGGCGGCAGCATCACGGTCGGACGCGCCCCCGGCGGCGGCGCCGAGTTCCGATTTACGCTGCCCGTGGCTGCCCCCGCGTATCTCACCTGAGACGCCTGCGGCCCCCACGGGCGCCTTCGCGTACACCCACCCCGTTAGACTCGGCCTTTGGCACCTTTGCGTCCCGAGGACGAACGCCGCGCCCCGCTGCGGGCGCGCGACGGACCGTTCGTCCACGAGTCGATGACGGGGACCATCAGCCAGCCAACGGAAGCACGGGAAGAGATGTCGGCACCGAATAAGTCGTACGACCCTGTCGAGGTCGAGGCGTTGAAACCGGAAGAGATCGAGCGCATGCGGGACGAGGCGCTCGCCGCCTTCGCCGCCGCGGACTCCCTCGACGCGCTCCAGGAGGCGAAGGTCGCGCACACCGGCGGCACCTCCCCGCTGGCCCTGGCCAACCGCGAGATCGGCGCGCTGCCCCCGCACGCCAAGGCCGACGCCGGCAAGCGCGTCGGGCAGGCCCGCGGCGCCGTGAACAAGGCGCTCGCCGCCCGCCAGGCCGAGCTGGAGGCGGAGCGGGACGCGCGCGTCCTCGTCGAGGAGTCCGTGGACGTCACGCTGCCCCACGACCGCGTCCCGGCCGGCGCCCGCCACCCCCTCACCACGCTCTCCGAGCGCATCGAGGACATCTTCGTGGCCATGGGCTACGAGGTCGCCGAGGGCCCCGAGGTCGAGGCCGAGTGGTTCAACTTCGACGCCCTGAACATCGGCCCTGACCACCCGGCGCGCGGCGAGGCCGACACGTTCTTCGTCGAGGGCCCCCAGGGAGGCTCCGAGTCCGGCGTCGTACTGCGCACCCACACCTCGCCCGTGCAGATCCGCTCCCTGCTCGACCGCGAGCTGCCGGTGTACGTGATCTGCCCCGGCCGCGTGTACCGCACCGACGAGCTGGACGCCACGCACACCCCCGTCTTCCACCAGGTCGAGCTGCTCGCCGTCGACGAGGGCCTGACCATGGCGGACCTCAAGGGCACCCTGGACCACATGGTCCAGTCGCTGTTCGGCGCGGAGATGAAGACCCGGCTGCGGCCGAACTTCTTCCCCTTCACCGAGCCGTCCGCCGAGATGGACATGCTCTGCTACGTCTGCAAGGGCGCGTCCGTCGGCAACCCCGACCGGCCCTGCCGCACCTGCTCCAGCGAGGGCTGGATCGAGCTCGGCGGCTGCGGCATGGTCAACCCGCGGGTGCTCACCGCCTGCGGCGTCGACCCCGAGAAGTACAGCGGCTTCGCCTTCGGGTTCGGCATCGAGCGGATGCTGATGTTCCGCCACAACGTCGAAGACATGCGAGACATGGTCGAGGGTGACGTCCGGTTCACCCGGCCGTTCGGGATGGAGATCTGATGCGGGTCCCGCTTTCCTGGCTGCGGGAGTACGTCGACCTGCCGGCCACCGAGACCGGCCGTGACGTGCAGGCCAAGCTGATTTCGGCCGGCCTCGAGGTCGAGACCGTCGAGCACCTCGGCGCCGACCTCAAGGGCCCCCTCGTGGTCGGCCAGGTGCTGACCATCGAGGAGCTGGAGGGCTTCAAGAAGCCCATCCGCTTCTGCACGGTCGACGTCGGGCAGGCCAACGGCACGGGCGAGCCGCAGGAGATCGTCTGCGGCGCCCGCAACTTCTCCGTCGGCGACAAGGTCGTCGTGGTCCTGCCCGGCGCCACCCTGCCCGGCGGCTTCTCGATCAGCGCCCGCAAGACCTACGGCAAGACGTCCCACGGCATGATCTGCTCCAGCGACGAGCTGGGCATGGGCGACGACGGTACCCACGGCATCATCGTGCTGCCGCCGGAGACCGAGGTCGGCAAGGACGCCATCGAGCTGCTCGAACTGGTCGACGAGGTCCTGGACATCGCCGTCACCGCCAACCGCGGCGACTGCCTGTCCATCCGCGGCGTCGCCCGCGAGACCGCCATCGCCTACGGCCTGCCGCTGCGCGACCCGGCGCTGCTCGACGTGCCCGGGCCCAACGCCTACGGCTACCCGGTGAAGGTCTCCGACCCGGCCGGCTGCGACCGCTTCACCGCCCGCACGGTGACCGGCCTCAGCCCCGAGGCGCGCTCCCCGATCTGGCTCCAGCGCCGGCTCCAGAAGGTCGGCATGCGCCCGATCTCGCTCGCCGTCGACGTCACCAACTACGTGATGATGGAGCTCGGCCAGCCGCTGCACGCCTACGACCGCCACCAGGTCCAGGGCACCATCGGCGTCCGCCGCGCACAGGAGGGCGAGAAGATCGTCACCCTCGACGGCGTCGAGCGGAAGCTGCACGCCGAGGACCTCGTCATCACCGACGACCGCGGCCCCATCGGCCTGGCCGGCGTCATGGGCGGCGCCGACACCGAGATCGCCGACCACGACCCCTCCGAGGAGGGCGCCGGCGCGACGACCGACGTGATCATCGAGGCGGCCCACTTCGACCAGGTGTCGGTGGCCCGCACGGCCCGCCGCCACAAGCTGTCCTCCGAGGCCTCCCGGCGCTTCGAGCGCGGGGTGGACCCGCAGGCCGCCGCCGCTGCCGCGCAGCGCACCGTCGACCTGCTGGTGCTGCTCGCCGGCGGCACCGCCGAGGCCGGCGTCACCGAGGTCGTCGCCCCCGGCGCGCCGCACACCATCACCATGGCCGCCGACCACCCGGACAAGGTCGCCGGTGTGACCTACGGCCGGGAGACCGTCGTACGCCGCCTCCAGGAGGTCGGCTGCGACGTCTACGGCCAGGACGAGCTGATCGTGACCGTCCCGTCGTGGCGGCCCGACCTCACCGACCCGAACGACCTCGCCGAGGAGGTCATCCGGCTGGAGGGCTACGAGAACCTGCCCTCCACCCTGCCCAGGCCGCCGGCCGGCCGCGGTCTGACCGCCCGCCAGCGGCTGCACCGCCGCATCGGCCGGGCGCTCGCCGGCGCCGGGTACGTCGAGGCGCTGAACTACCCGTTCGTCAGCGAGCAGGTCTTCGACCAGCTCGGCCTGGAGGCCGACGACCCGGCCCGCCGCGTCGTCAAGCTGGCCAACCCGCTCAGCGACGAGGAGCCCGCGCTGCGGACCTCGCTGCTGCCGGGGCTGCTCGCCGCGCTGCGCCGCAACGACGGCCGGGGCTCGCACGACCTCGCGCTGTTCGAGACCGGCCTGGTCTTCCAGCCGCGCGACGCCGCCGAGGTCGCCGCGAACCTCCCCGTCGACCGGCGCCCGAGCCCCGACGACATCGCCGCGCTGAACGCCGCGCTGCCCGACCAGCCGCGGCACGTCGCCGTGGTGCTGGCCGGCGCCCGCGAACAGGCCGGCTGGTGGGGCAAGGGCCGTCCGGCCGACTGGGCCGACGCGGTCGAGGCCGCCCGGACCGTCGCCCGCGAGGCCGGCGCCGACCTGCGCATGCGCAAGGGGCAGTACGGGCCGTGGCACCCGGGCCGCTGCGCCGAGCTGACCGTCACCGTCGACGGCGCCGAGCGCGTCGTCGGCCACGCCGGTGAGCTGCACCCGCGCGTCCTGAAGACGCTCGGTCTGCCGGCGCGCGCCTGCGCGATGGAGCTGGACCTGGACGTCCTGGAGCGGGTGGGCGACACGGTGCCGCAGGCGCCGTCCATCTCCACCTTCCCGGTCGCCACCCAGGACGTCGCCCTGGTCGTCGACGCCTTCGTGCCCGCCGCCGACGTGGAGGCGGCCCTGCGCGAGGGGGCCGGTGAACTGCTGGAGTCCATCCGCCTGTTCGACGTCTACGAGAACGCCGAGCAGCTGGGCGAGGGCCGCAAGTCCCTGGCGTACGCGCTGCGCTTCCGCGCGGACGACCGCACGCTGACCGTCGACGAGGCGTCGGCGGCCCGGGAGACGGCAGTCGCCCTGGCGGCGGACCGCACCGGCGCGGTACTCCGCGGCTGACACCGCGCGCTGTCCCGCGTACGGGATGCTCGCACGGGCCGGTCACAAGGCAGCGCGCCTTGTGACCGGCCCGTGGTGTGTGCGGTTGGCCGGGTGAGGCGCCCCGGAGGGGCGGAAGGGGGGTTCCGGTTCGGGCATATGACGGGGTGGGCGCGGGCATGTCAGGGCTGGTCAGCGAGCGGAACCCCGAAGTCCCCTCGGTTACTCACTCCTTCGAGTGACTGAGTCGGGTGATGCGACCGGATCGGGGGTCGCGGTCGACAGAATCGGACCGGCCTCTCGAGGCCGGTCTGCGCTGTCCGGGCCTATTTGGGGGGCCATCGGCATGATCCGCTTCAAGCCTGGGGCTCCCCGCGGGGTGCCGCCCCGGTTCCTGTCACGGCTGAGCTCCCTCGCGGTGCCCACGGCGTGGAGTGCCGTCGCCGTGGCCTACCGCCTGGCCTGCCCGCTGGCCCGGGACGACGCCCTCGGCGCCCGCCTGGTCAGCAGCGCCGTCCTGTGCACGGTCGGCACCGGCATCGTCCTGCACGTCCGCCGCCGCATGCTCCGCGAGGTCCGGCACGCCCGCCGGATCGCCGAAGCCGCCCAGAGCGTGCTGCTGCGGCCTCCCCCGCCCCGTGTCGAAGGGCTGGCCGTCGCCGCCCTCCACCTCTCCGCGGACCCGGGCGCCCGCATCGGCGGCGACCTGTACGAGGTGACGGCCACCGAGCACGGCGTACGGGCCGTCATCGGCGACGTCCGCGGCCACGGCCTCGGCGCCGTCCGCACCGGCGCCGCCGTCCTCGGCAGCTTCCGCGAGGCCGCCCACGACGAGAAGACCCTCGCCGGGGTGCTGCGCCGCCTGGAGCGGGCCATGGACCGGCACCTGCGTGAGCGGGCGGACGGCGACCACCTCGCGCCGGACGGCGCGCCCGCCGCCGAGGAGTTCGTCACCGTCCTGCTGCTGGAGATCGACCCGGACGGCGAGGTGCACGCCCTCAACTGCGGCCACCCCTGGCCGTACCGCCTGACCGGCACGGGTGCCGAGCCGCTGGCCCGCGCCGATCCCCTCCCGCCCCTCGGCCTGTTCCCGCTCCCCGGCGACCTGCCCACCGCCGCCTGCGGGCGGCTGCTCCCCGGCGACATCCTCGTGCTGCACACCGACGGCGCCGAGGAGGCCCGCGACGCCGACGGCCGCTTCTTCCCGCTCCGGGACGTCCTCACCGAGGCCGCCCGCGACCGTCCGGGCACGCCCCAAGCCGTCCTGCGCACGGTCCTCACCGCCCTGCTCGACCACAGCGCCGGCCCGCCGAAGGACGACGTGGCCCTGCTGATCCTCAGGAACGAACGCTGCTCCCCGCCCACGCGGCCCACCCGCGGCGCCTCCCGCTCGGCCACGGCCGACCGGTAGCGCCGCGCCCCCGCCCGGCCACGGCCGGCCGGTGGTGCGCGAGGCCGGCTGGCCGTCCGCCCCGCCGCGGAGTGTCGGGCAGGCGGCCGGGCGGACGGCGGACATACGGGCCGCCGCTGTACGAGGGGGAGCCGGCGGCCCGGCCGGCCTCTTTCGAGGCAATCCAGTCAACCGGCCGGGCACGCTCCGCGACAGCGCGTGCACACTACGGATGCGCGCACTTCGTTCACACCCCGTGTGAACGACCAGCCACTACCCTGTCCGCACCGAGCCACCGGGGGGCCCGACATGCAGCCCAACACTCTGCTCGACGCGATCCTCGACGAGGCCGGCATCTCCCACGCGGGGCTGGCCGCGCACGTCAACCAGGCCGGGCGGGCACGCGGTCTGACACTGCGCTACGAACACACCGCCGTCGCCCGGTGGCTGAAAGGGCAGCGCCCCCGGGGCCAGGCGCCCGACCTGATCTGCGAGGTGCTCGCCGCCCGGCTGCGCCGCCCCGTCACCCTCGACGACATCGGCCTCGGCGTCCACGGCGAACCGGCCGTCCCGCACACCGGCTCGCTCTCCGGATTCGTCGAACGGGCCACCGCGCTGTGGCGCTCCGACCAGCAGGGCCGCCCGCACCTCCTCGGCGCCCCCGCCGTCACCGGCACCCCGGCCGTGATGCCCGTGTGGGAGTGGGAGAACCCGCCCGAGGACGTGGACGTCTCCCGCGGCGGCCCGCACCGGGTCACCCCCGGCGACCTGGAGATGCTGCGCGCCGCCCGCGCCCACTACGAGCTGATGTACCGCAAGGCCGGCGGCATGGCGACCCGCGCCCGCATCGTCGGCTTCCTCAACGCCGAGACCGCCCCGCTGCTGCGCGGCAGCTACACCGACGCCACCGGCCGTCAACTCCACCGCGCGACCGGCGGGTTGGTGGCAATCGCGGGCATCTGCGCCTACGACTCCGACGCCCACGGCCTCGCCCAGCGCTACTTCCACCAGGCGCTGCGGCTCGCCAAGGCCAGCGGCGACCGCGGCCTCGGCGCCTATGTGATCGCCCTGCTCGTCAACCAGTCGCTGCACATGCGGGAGTTCCGGCAGGCGGTCGCCTTCGCCGAGGCCGCGCTGCGCGCCGCGGGCCGGCGCATCACCCCGGCGCTCGCCTCGGACCTGTACGCGATGCAGGCCAAGGCGTACGCCCATCTCGGCGACGGGGCAGGCGCGTTGTCCTGCATCCGGCGGGCCGAGCAGTCCGCCGAGCGCATCCGGCGCGGCCACGAGCCCGACGAGACCGGCTATGTCCAGCCGGGCCTGGTCAACGTGCAGGTGGCGGAGGCCCTGTTGAGCCTCGGTGAGCTGGCCGCGGCGGGTGAGCACGCGACGGCGGCCGTGGACACCCCGGCGCACGACCGGGGCCGGGTGCACCGGCTGGCCATGCTGTGCACCGTCGAACTGCGCCAGGGCAACGCCGACCGCGCGGTGGCCGTCGCCGTGCAGATGGCCGAGCAGGCCCGCGGCATGGAGTCGCAGCGGCTGCGCGACCGGCTGCGCGAGGTGCGCGAGCATCTGGTCCGCAGCGGCTGCGCTGGCACCGCCGAGGCGGCCGAACTCATCGACGGAGCGCTGCGGGTGCCGCTGTAGCGGGCCGCGCGCCGGGCCGCACCCGGCGTGTGCCTCCACCGCGCCGCCCCCTGCGTCACGGGCGGCCCTCCGTGCGCCTGCTGTGCGGCGGCCGCTGCTGCGATATTGCCCCTTACCTCTCGGAAGGCGGCAGATCCATGCAGTGGACGAAACAGAACGAGCAACGCGTGTACGCAAACCGCTGGTTCAGCGTCAATCTCGCGGATGTCGAGCTCCCCGACGGCCGTCACCTCGACCACTTCCTCATACGCCTGAGGCCCGTCGCCGTCGCCACCGTCGTCAACGACGCCAACGAGGTCCTGCTGCTGTGGCGGCACCGCTTCATCACCGACAGCTGGGGCTGGGAACTCGCGGCCGGCGTCGTGGAGGACGGCGAGGACGTCGCCGCCGCGGCGGCCCGCGAACTGGAGGAGGAGACCGGCTGGCGCCCCGGCCCCCTGCACCACCTGATGACCGTGGAGCCGTCCAACGGCCTCACCGACGCCCGCCACCACATCTACTGGTCCGACGAGGGCGAGTACGTCGGCGAGCCCGTCGACGCCTTCGAGTCCGACCGCCGCGTGTGGGTCCCCCTGAAGGTCGTCCCGGACCTGATCACCCGGGGCGAGGTCCCCGCGGCCAACATGGCCGCGGCGCTCCTCCTCCTGCACCACCTGCGTCTCCAGGACAGGCCCTAGGCGGGCCGGTGAACTCCGGCTGGTCCAGCACCCGCAGCCAGCTCCCGTCCGGCTGCCGCCGCACGACCTGGGCTCGGGCGCCGGCCCCGTCCTTCGGCGGGGTCGACGTCAGCGCGAGGTCCCCGCCGACCAGCGTCGGCAACGGCGGCTCCGGCTAGAACCGCGGGGCGTTCGCCAGCACCTCCTCCCACAGCGCGCGGATCGCCTCCCGCCCGACGGTCACCTCGCCGGGCGGACAGGCCATCACCGCGTCCTCCTCGTACAGCGCGACCCGGTCACCCCCTGGAAAAGCGGCACCGGCTCACCCTGCGCGACCTGACCGCGTACCCGCTCGTGCGTATGCCGCCGGGCTCCGGCCTGCGCACGGTACTGGACCAGGCGTGCGCCGCGCAGGGCGTGCGATCGTCCATCGCGCTCAAGGCGAGTGCCGCCGACGCAATCGCGGACCTCGCCGTCCGTGGCCTGGGCGTCGCCGTCCTCAGCGAGCCGATGGCGGACACCTACCGCGACCGCCTCACCCCCATGTCATCACCGACGCGGCCATCCCGGTCCTGCTCGCCCGGGTCCGGCGCCCCGCCCAAAACCCTGCACTGCGCGCCCTGCTGACACTGCGGGCGGGCGTTCACCTGAGGCGCCGCAGTGCCTGGCCCGGAGTCACATCAGCTCGACCTTGCCGACGACAGACCCAGGGCGATGCGCGTCTCAGCAGGGAACGTCACCGGGGCAGCGCCAGAGCACTCGGTCCGGCCAGACATGGGCGTTCGTCGACATCTTGTGGACGACCCACCTGTGTGAGTGACCCAGGGCGAGCAGCCCTTCGGCCTGATATGCGGAGTGAACCCTGTCTGCCGCACAGTTCTTCGGATCAGTGGTGTGACTCGCCCCCGCTGCCAGGGTGCCGTGCCAGAGACCGTTCCCCTGGCAGGTGTGCCGCTTACTGTGCACGAAGTAGGTGAGCCGCGAGGTGACTTCCACAGGAACCGATCCGGAGTTGCTCAGCTTGAGCGCGAAGAACACCCGTTCGTCCGTGACGCGGACGCATGCGCGCAGGAGCACCCCGGCGGGTCCGACGCGGGCGTCACTGCAGCGGCTCTCCCGTCCCAGCGGGTCGACCTGGACCTGAGAGGGGTCTTCTCCCGGCACCCAAGGCGGGACGGATTCCGGCATCGGGATGTCGTCAGGCTGCTCGGTGCCGTGCGGTGTGGCACCCGCCCTCCCGGCCGTCGGGGCCGGCTTCTGAGCAGGTACGAAGGTCAGCAGGAGAACGGCCGCTGCGACGGTCGCGAGAAGCGTGACACCACGCCGCCGTCCGAGAGTCCCGAGCCGACGGACCCACGAGTGTCGGCTCGGACCCGCGTCACCTCCGACCGGCGCCGGGGCCGGGGGAGTCTCGTGCTCCATGCCGACCTGAGCAGGAACTGCGTCATCGCCGGGACCGACTGTTTCCTCGTCGTCGGTGGGCGAGGCCAGCTGGGCCTCCAGGTCGTGCCACCGCCGCCTCCACTCGGCGATCACCGTCTCCCGCTCTTCGGGGCCGGCCTTAGCGTACGTCAGACAGGCGCGTACATAGCTCAATGTGACCTGGCGGGAGGGCATCGCCTGGCCGTTCGCGGCCCCGGACAAAGCGGTTGACGAGTATCCGGCGTACCGCGCCAGCTCCTTGTACGTGGGGCTCCCGCACTTCGCTCGAAGCTGCCGCAGCTGTACGGCGAACGCCTCGGTGGGGCCGTCGTCCGGGTTGATCGGGCGCTCCGCACGCCCTTGCCGTGGTGTCGTCATCCGCACTCCAGGTACGTCAGCTTGATGACCTATTGATGACCGGCTGTAAGAACAGTGCAGGTCATCGAGGTTCAGGCCAAGCTTCGATCACCAAATCCTCCGCCGCCGACGGGGTGGGCGGAGGTTAACCGGAAAGAAGGAACGGCTCGTGATCCGTCTTCGCAAGCGTCTGACGACGGCCCTCGTGTCCGCCGGAGCGGTGGCTGCTCTCCTCACGGGCGGCGTCGGTGCGGCTCCTGGCGCGTCGGCTGCGTCCTCCGACTGTCCGCGCTCGCTGTCGGAGTCGCCACTGTGTCTCTTCGACGGGAAGAACTTCCAGGGCCGGATGCTCAAGTTTCCCGCGTACGGCTGCGTGAACCTCGCGAGCCCGTACGGGTTCGACAACCGCGCGGAGTCCTTCATCAACAACACGCACCACCGTGCCGTGCTGTACTACGGCGCGAACTGTTCGGGCACCAAGGTCGACGTGGCGCCGCGCTCGGCAAGCAGTGACCTCGGTCCTGCCAAGAACCAGATTTCGTCCCTCCGCATCTTCCGGTAGCGGAGGCCCGGCCCCCTGCCCCGCAGGGGGCCGGTGACGGGGTCGAAGCCCATGGCAGCACTGTGGGCCCTGAGTGGAACTTCCCGCTCAGGGCCCACAGTCGCGCAGTCGGACTGCGTCATTCCTGCATCACTCGTACGTGTAGAACCCCGACCCCGTCTTCCGGCCCAGGCGGCCCGCGTCGACCATGCGCTGGAGCAGTGGGGGAGCCGCGTACAGGGGCTCCTTGTACTCCTCGTACATCGAGTACGCGACCGAGGCGACCGTGTCCAGGCCGATCAGGTCGGAGAGCTTGAGCGGGCCCATCGGGTGGGCGCAGCCCATCTCCATGCCGTTGTCGATGTCCTCGCGGCTGGCGATGCCCGACTCGAACATCCGGATCGCGGACAGCAGGTACGGGATCAGCAGCGCGTTGACCACGAAGCCGGAGCGGTCCTGGGCGCGGATGGCGTGCTTGCCCAGCACCTTCTCGGTGAAGACCTGCGCGCGGCTGAGGGTGCCCTCGGAGGTGGTGAGCGCCGGGATCAGCTCGACCAGCTTCTGCACGGGGGCCGGGTTGAAGAAGTGGATGCCGATGACGTGGTCCGGGCGGGACGTGGCGACGGCCAGCTTCACCAGCGGGATGGAGGAGGTGTTCGACGCCAGGATCGCGTCGGGGCGCGTCACCACCTGGTCGAGCACCTGGAAGATCTCCGTCTTCACCTGCTCGTTCTCGACGACGGCCTCGATCACCAGGTCACGGTCGGCGAACTCGCCGAGGTCCGTGGTGAAGGTCAGCCGGGCCTGCGTGGACTCCAGCTCCTCCTCGCTGATCTTGCCGCGCTCCGCCGCCTTCGACAGGGAGTTGAACAGCCGGGTACGGCCGATCTCCAGGGCTTCGCCGGTGGTCTCGGCGACCTTGACGTCCAGCCCGGCACGGGCGCACACCTCGGCGATACCCGCGCCCATCTGACCGCAGCCCACCACTCCGACGCGTTCGATGTCGGTCACATCGTCCCTTTCGCTACTGCTTACGGCTGTGGCAGGGTGCCGGGTCCCGGCGCCTGCTCCGTTCGTGCACGTTACTCCGAAGTATCGATGATCGATCGCGGGGGTGGGGCATCCTGGCCGGGGGACCGTCCTGACCAGGCGGTTCCAGGACGGTGGTGACGGATGCCGTCGCAGCGGAGGCAGGGGGGCGAAGGTGCGGGTGTCACGCAGGGGTTTCGCGGCGGCGGCGCTGGCCGCCCTGGCGACGACGACCACGGGGTCGGCACCGCGGCCCGCGCCGGGCACGGGCACGGGCGCGGGGACCGCGGGCGGGCCCGGCCGGGGAGGCGCCGCGACCGGGGAGATGCGGGGCATGTGGGTGGCCACCGTCACCAACCGGGACTGGCCGTCCCGCCCCGGTCTGAGCGCCGAACGGCAGCGCGCCGAGCTGCTCGCCCACCTCGACGCCGCCGTCCGCGCCCGCCTCAACACCGTGATGCTCCAGGTGCGGCCCACGGCCGACGCGCTGTGGCCGTCGCCGCACGAGCCGTGGTCGCAGTACCTCACCGGCACCCAGGGCGCCGACCCCGGCTGGGACCCCCTCGGCACGGCGGTCGCCGAGGCGCACGCCCGCGGTCTGCACCTGCACGCCTGGTTCAACCCGTACCGGGTCAGCCTGCACACCGACCCCGCCCGCCTCGCCGCCTCCCACCCGGCGCGCCGCAACCCCGGCTGGGTGATCCCGTACGGCGGCAAGCTGTACTACGACCCCGGGCTGCCCGAGGTCCGGGCGTTCGTGCGCGAGGCGATGCTGGACGCGGTGCGCCGCTACCCCGTCGACGGGGTCCACTTCGACGACTACTTCTACCCGTACCCGGTGGCCGGGCAGACCTTCGACGACGACGCCGCCTACGACCGGTACGGCGCCGCCTTCCCCGACCGCGCGGCCTGGCGGCGGGACAACGTCGACCGGCTGGTCCACGAGACCGCCGAGGCGATCCGGAGCATCCGCCCCGGCACCCGCTTCGGCATCAGCCCCTTCGGGGTCTGGCGCAACGCCGACGTCGACCCGCGCGGCTCCGCCACGCGCGCGGGTGTGCAGTCGTACGACGACCTGCACGCGGACACCCGGAAGTGGGCGCGGGAGAACTGGATCGACTACATCTGCCCGCAGCTGTACTGGAACATCGGCTTCGCCGCCGCCGACTACGCGAAGCTGCTGCCCTGGTGGGCGGACGTCGTGCGCGGCTCGGGCACGCGGCTGTACGCGGGGGAGGCGCTGTACAAGGCGGGGGACCCGGCGCAGCCCGCCGCCTGGCAGGACCCCGCCGAGCTGTCCCGCCACCTCACGCTGGCGAAGCGGTACCCCGAGGCGCGGGGGCACGTGTTCTTCGCGGCGCGCGAGGTGACGGCCGATCCGGCCGGGGCGATGGCACGGGTGGTGGCCGACCACTACGGCCGGCCCGCCGGGCCCCCGTCCTGATCAGTGCCGGGTCACGACCTCCCGGTGCCGGATCTCGGTGTCGGGGCCGGGGGAGCAGATGCCCTCGTGCCCGTCCTCGAACCGGACCCGGTACGGCGGGTCGCCGTCCCGGCCGAGCACTTCGACGATCTCGCCGACCTTGTCGTGCTGGCCGACCACCCTGCCGTGCTGGACAAGCTGGTCACCCACGGTTGCGCGCATCGTCGCCTCCTCACCTGACGGGAGCAGCGGTCCATGCTCCTTCGAGTCTACGGCGGGGTACGGGACGCGCCAGCGGTCCGGCCGCGTTGCCGGGGGCACGCGGCCGGGTTCGACTTTCCTCGGCGGGAGCGCGCTCGGCCTGTACGGCGGGCGACGCTTCGCGCATCGGACACCTGCGGCGTTTCGCGCTGGGCGTCACGCCCGCGCAACGCCCGTCCACGCCCCTGCGTACCGCGCCCCCACCGCGTACGTTCACGCGCCCCGCCCCGGCCGTGCCGCGTCCTGCTCAGCCGGCCGCGCCCCCGTGGCCTACCCCCGCGCCCGCTGCGTCACCGCGATGCACACCAGCACCGCCACCGCCGTGATCGGGGCCGCGGCCGGGAGGTGTTCGCCCAGGAGGAAGACCGACCAGAACAGGGTCAGCAGAGGCTGGGCCAGTTGGAGTTGGCTGGCCTTCGGGATGCCGATGGCGGCCATGCCGCGGTACCAGACGATCAGGCCGAGGAACTGCGAACCCGCCGCCACCCACAGCAGGCCGCTCACGCTGTGCGCGGTGAGGTGGACCGGCTCCGCGGACAGGGCGACCGCGGCGACCGGCACGGTGAGCGGCAGGCACAGCACCAGCGCCCAGCCGACGACCTGCCAGCCCGGCATCGCCCCGGCCAGCCGGCCGCCCTCGGTGTAGCCGGCCGCGCAGATCAGCAGGGCGCCGAACAGGTACAGGTCCGCCGTGGTCAGCGCGCCCCCGCTCTGCTGCACGGTGAACGCCACCACCGCCGCCGCGCCGACGAGGGCCGCCGCCCAAAAGGTGCGCGAGGGGCGTGTGCCCGTCCGCAGGGCCGAGAAGAGGGCCGTGGTGAGGGGGAGCAGACCCACGACGACGGCCGCGTGCGCCGTCGTGGACGTCTGGAGCGCCAGCGTGGTCAGCAGCGGGAAGCCGAGCACCACCCCCGCCGCGACCACCGCGAGCCCCGCCCAGTGGCGGCGGGCGGGCAGCGGGACGCGCATGGCCAGCAGGCAGCCCCCGGCGATCACCGCCGCGAGCACGCTGCGCACCGCCACCAGCGACCAGGGGCCGAAGCCCTCGAGACCCCAGGCGGTGGCGGGGAAGGTCAGGGAGAAGGCCACCACTCCGAGGGCGGCCTGGAGGGCGCCGAAGCCACGGCCGCGCGGGGGAGCGGCGACTGCTATCGGTGCGGGTGCGGTAGCGCTACTCTGTACTCTCATGCACGAGAGTAGCAGTGTCGGTGAACTGGCGGAACAGCTCAGACAGGAGCTGGACCGCTACTCCCTCGGTGAGAAGCTCCCGTCCAGCAGGGCCCTCGTCGAGCGGTTCCGGGTGAGTCCCGTGACCGTTTCCCGGGCTCTCGCGCGGCTCGCCGCCGAGGGGCTGGTGGTCACCCGGCCCGGCGCCGGCGCCTTCCGCGCCGCGCCCCGCACCCCGGCCGCCCCCACCGGCGACACCTCCTGGCAGGAGGTCGCCCTCAGCGCCGACGGCGCCGCCGACCTCGTCCCGCGCTCCGTCGACGCGTCCGGCGTCCTCGTCTCCCTCGCCGCCCCCGCGCCCGGGGTGATCGAGTTCAACGGCGGCTATCTGCACCCCTCCCTCCAGCCGGAGCGCGCCATGGCCGCCGCGCTGGCCCGCGCCGGACGCCGGCCGGGGGCGTGGGGACGGCCGCCCATGGAGGGGCTGCCCGAACTGCGCGAGTGGTTCGCGCGCGCCATCGGCGGCCCGGTCACGGCGGCCGGCGTGCTGGTCACCGCGGGCGGACAGTCCGCCCTCACCACCGCCCTGCGCGCCCTGGCCCCGCCCGGCGCGCCCGTCCTCGTCGAGTCGCCCACCTACCCGGGCATGCTCGCCATCGCCCGCGCCGCCGGACTCCGCCCGGTGCCCGTCCCGGTCGACGCCGACGGCGTACGGCCGCCTCTGCTCGCCGACGCCTTCCGCGCGACCGGCGCCCGTGTCTTCGTCTGCCAGCCCCTCTTCCAGAACCCCACCGGCGCCGTCCTCGCCCCCGAGCGCCGCGCCGAGGTGCTGCGCATCGCCCGGCAGGCCGGCGCGTTCGTCGTCGAGGACGACTTCGTACGGCGGCTGGTGCACGAGGACGCCGGACCGCTGCCGCGCCCGCTCGCCGCCGACGACCCCGACGGCGTGGTGGTGCACGTCAGCTCGCTGACCAAGGCCACCTCGCCCAGCTTCCGGGTGAGCGCCCTCGCCGCGCACGGCCCGGTGCTGGAGCGGCTGCGCGCCATCCAGATCGTCGACACCTTCTTCGTGCCGCGCCCGCTCCAGGAGGCCACCCTGGAACTGGTCGGCTCGCCCGCCTGGCCCCGCCACCTGCGCGCCGTCGCCGCCGCCCTGCGCACCCGCCGCGACGCCATGACCACCGCACTGCGCCTCCAGCTGCCCGGCCTGGCGCTGCCGCACATCCCCTCCGGCGGCTACCACCTGTGGCTGCGCCTCCCCGACGGCGCGTCCGAGCCCGCCCTGGCCGCCGCCGCCCTGCGCGCGGGCGTCGCCGTCACCCCCGGACGCCCCTACTTCAGCGCCGAACCGCCCGCCGGACACCTGCGCCTCAGCTTCGCCGCCGTGGCCGGCACCGGCGAGATCACGGAGGGCGTGCACCGGCTGCGCACCGCCTGGTCCCAGGTGGTGGGATAACGGCTCGACGCCCCAGGTCACCGGCTGCCAGCATCGGCGCATGACTGCCGAATTCCGCCTGCCCGAGGGCTACGAGCTCTCCACCGACCCCGCCCGGATCGACGCCGACACGGTGCACCGGTGGCTGTCCACCGACGCCTACTGGGCCCTGGGCCGCCCCCGCGAGACCCAGGAGAAGGCGATCGGCGGCTCCCTCAACTTCGGTGTGTACGACACGGTCACCGGCGCGCAGGCGGCGTACGCCCGCGTCATCACCGACCGGGCCACCTTCGCCTGGCTGTGCGACGTGTACGTGGACCCGGCCGTCCGCGGCAAGGGCCTCGGCACCGCGCTGGTCACCGCCGTACGGGACGAGGTGCGCGCGTACGGCGTACGGCGGGTCCTGCTCGCCACGCACGACGCGCACGAGGTGTACGCGCCCATCGGGTTCCGGCCACTGGAGCGGCCGGACCAGTGGATGGCGCTGATCTTCGAGCAGGCGTGACGCACGGTCCGGCGGGGGCATAGGGCACGGTTGTGCCGTATGCCCCCGGCGGAGGGTGAGGGCCGTGCCACCAAGCGTCATGGCCGGCCGGCACCCCTTGACCAGCCGACCCCGGCGGCTGACCATCGCCGCATGGCACTTCGGGTCACGTTCGTCGCCGCAGCGGGGAGCTCCACGGTGCTGTCCGAGCGCTTCGAGGACCCCCGGCCGCTCGACCAGGCCGGATGGGGCGAGGTGCAACGCGTCGCGCACGAACTGCTGCCCCTGGCCGCGGCCGACCTGCGCTACTGCTCCCCGGCGCCCCGCAGCCGCGCCACCGGCGAGGGCCTCGGCTACGCGCCGCTCGTCCAGCTCGCCCTGCGCGACTGCGACATGGGGCGCTGGCGCGGACTGACCCTGGGCGAGGCGATGGCCCGCGAGCCGGAGGCGGTGGACGCCTGGCTCGCCGACCCGCGGTCCACACCCCACGGCGGGGAGTCCCTGCTGGACTTCATCGGACGCGTCGGCAACTGGCTCGACACCCGGCCCGCCGAGGACGGCTGCCGGGTGGTCGCGGTGGCCGAGCCGTCGGTGATCCGCGCGGCGCTCGTCTACGCGCTGAAGGCGCCGCCCGGCACCTACTGGAACATCGACGTCCGCTCGCTGTCGACGATCAGTGTCGCCGGGCGGCCGGGCCGCTGGAGCCTGCGGCTGGAGAGCGTGTCGGCCCAGCCACTGAGCGCGTAACTCCCGGGCACGCAGGCGCGGTTCAGTCCGCGTTCAGTCCGCGCGCGTAGTCCGTGACCAGTTCGAGGTCCTTCGCCGGGCCGCGCACCCGCCAGACCGTGCGCCAGTGGTCCGCGTCCCGCACGGTGAACTCGCCCCGGTAGAGGTCCGCCGAGCAGGGGTGGTCGGCGATGTGCCGGCCGGACCTGAGGTCCAGGTCGTGGAAGAAGCGGCCGTCGGCGAACCGCACGTCCGCCGTGCCATCGGGGCCTGCCAGGAAGCGGAGCGTGCGCTCGGCGGGCCGGGTGACGCCGCGCCAGGTGAAGTCGCCGGACTCCCGTTGCAGCAGGCCGTCGCCCTCCCCGTCCTGGAGCGGCTCGAACACCACGACACCGGTGAACCGCCCGTCGTCACCGCTCGCCAGGTCTCGTACGACCCGCTCGGCCCGCCAGGTGCCGCCCAGATACGCCAGTACGTCGGGTACCGGCCAGAACTCACCCATGGCGTCCCGTTCTCCCGTGCTCGCTCGTGCTCCGCGGTGCCGCACGCCCCATTGACGTGCTCCTGCCTCCTCCCTATCTTGCCGTTCGAAGTGCTGCACAGCGTCCGACATTTCGAACACCCGCCCATCTCCCCCCAGAGCCGCGGAGTATCCATGTCACGCACAGCCCGGCACCGCACCCGCCGCAGAGCCGTCCTCACCGGCGCCGCCCTGCTGACCGCCGCCGTCCTGCTGCCGGTCCCCGCCCACGCGGAGTCCGTCGCCGACTACACCGTCACCGTCGACACCGGCGCCCGTGGCCCGGCGGTCGACGACACCATGTACGGCGTGTTCTTCGAGGACATCAACCGCGCCGCCGACGGCGGTCTGTACGCCGAACTCGTCCAGAACCGCTCCTTCGAGTACTCCACCGCCGACAACGGCTCCTACACCCCCCTCACCTCCTGGTCGGTGAGCGGCACCGCCGAGGTGGTGAACGACTCCGGCCGTCTCAACGAGCGCAACCGGAACTACGCCTCCCTGGCCGCCGGTTCGTCCGTCACGAACTCCGGCTACAACACCGGCGTCCGGGTCGAGAAGGGCGAGCGGTACGACTTCTCCGTGTGGGCCCGCGCCGAGGCCGGCGCCACCCTCACCGTCACGCTGAAGGACGCGGCGGGCACCCTCGCCGACACCCGCAAGGTGGCCGTGCGGGGCGGCTGGACGCAGTACAAGGCCACGTTCACCGCCTCCCGCACCAGCAACCGCGGCCGCCTCACCGTGGCGACGGCCGCCGACGCGGCCCTCGACATGGTGTCGCTGTTCCCGCGCGAGACGTACAAAAACCAGCCCAACGGCCTGCGCAAGGACCTCGCCGAGAAGATCGCCGCGCTGAAGCCCGGCTTCCTCCGCTTCCCCGGCGGCTGCCTGGTCAACACCGGCTCCATGGAGGACTACAGCGAGGCCTCCGGCTGGCAGCGCAAGCGCGCCTACCAGTGGAAGGACACCGTCGGCCCGGTCGAGGAGCGCGCCACCAACGCCAACTTCTGGGGCTACAACCAGAGTTACGGACTCGGCTACTACGAGTACTTCCGCTTCGCCGAGGACGTCGGCGCCATGCCGCTGCCCGTCGTCCCCGCCCTGGTCACCGGCTGCGGCCAGAACAGGGCCACCGACGACGAGGCGCTGCTGAAGCGGCACATCCAGGACACCCTGGACCTGATCGAGTTCGCCAACGGCCCGACGACGTCCACGTGGGGCGGCCTGCGCGCCGAGATGGGCCACCCCAGGCCCTTCCACCTCACCCACATCGCCGTCGGCAACGAGGAGAACCTGCCGCGCGAGTTCTTCGCCCGCTTCCAGCGCTTCCGCGCCGCCGTCGAGGCGGAGCACCCGGACATCACGGTGATCTCCAACTCCGGCCCCGACGACGCCGGCACGGTCTTCGACACCGCCTGGCAACTCAACCGCGAGGGCGGCGTCGACATGGTCGACGAGCACTACTACAACAGCCCGCAGTGGTTCCTCCGGAACAACGACCGCTACGACTCCTACGACCGGCAGGGCCCCAAGGTCTTCCTCGGTGAGTACGCCTCCCAGGGCAACGCCTGGAGGAACGCCCTGGCCGAGGCGGCCTACATGACCGGCCTGGAGCGCAACGCGGACGTCGTGAAGCTCGCCTCGTACGCGCCGCTGCTCGCCAACGAGGACTACGTCCAGTGGTCGCCGGACATGATCTGGTTCAACAACCACGCCTCCTGGGGCTCGGTCAACTACGAGGTCCAGAAGCTGTTCATGACCAATGTCGGCGACCGGGTCGTCCCCTCGGAGGCGAGCACCACCCCGGACGCCGGCGGCCCCCTCACGGGAGCGGTCGGCCTGTCGACGTGGGCGACGAGCGCGGCGTACGACGACGTGAGTGTGACCGCCGCCGACGGCACGACGCTGCTGAGCGACGACTTCTCCGGCGACGCCTCGCAGTGGACCCACAGCGGCCGCGGAAGCTGGGGCGTCCAGGACGGACAGTACGTGCAGACCGACGAGGCCGCCGAGAACACCCTGGTCACGGCCGGTGACCCGGCCTGGCACGACTACGACCTCCAGGTGAAGGCCACCAAGAGGTCCGGCAAGGAGGGCTTCCTGATCGCCTTCGGAGTGCAGGACACCGGCACCTACTACTGGTGGAACCTGGGCGGCTGGAACAACACGCAGTCCGCGGTCGAGCAGGCCGTCGACGGCGGCAAGTCCACGCTGATCTCCAAGCCCGGCTCCATCGAGACGGGCCGTGCCTACGACATCGAGATCAAGGTGCGCGGCCGCCAGGTCACCCTCTACCTCGACGGCCAGGAGTGGGGCCGCTTCACCGACGACAAGCCGGCCGAGCCGTTCCGCCAGGTGGTCACGGAGGACACCCGCACCGGCGACCTGATCGTCAAGGTCGTCAACGCCCAGCCGTCCGAGGCGCGCACCGCGATCGACCTCGGCGGCGCCCGGGTCTCCTCACGGGCGCGCGTGACCACCCTGGCCGCCGACGCGGACGCGGTGAACACCGAGACGGACGCCCCGGTCACCCCGGTGACCTCGACGTTCCGAGGCGTGGCAGACAGGTTCACGTACGCCTTCGCGCCGCACTCGGTGACGTTCATGAGGATCGACCGGCGGTGACCACGCGGAACGCGTGACCCCCGGGGCCGGCCAGGACCGGCCCCGAGGGTTCGCCCGACCAGGCCGTGGGCGGTGAGGTGGTCGGCGAGTGCGGAACAACAACTCGGGCAGAGTTACGCCGTCGTGGCTGCTGTCCCGGCGGCCTCGACCGCGGACTTGAAGTCGGGGTGGACCCCGATCTGGTCAAGCCACACGCTCATCGAGTTGTAGCAATTGAACCTTTCGATCTTTCCGTCACGGAAGTACCAGAGGTCCGCCGCCGGCACGTCGATCCGGTTCCCGGTCGGTGGGATCTCGCCGGCCGGAGTCGGAAACCCTCCGAGGTGCGTCCCCTGGATCCGCAACTCGACGGCGACGACATCACCGAACGCATGTACCTCGAGCAGCTCACGGTGTACATCGGGGAACGAGCGGGCGAGGCCCGCGATCACCTGAGGGATCTGCTCTCCGCGGAAACTCTGTGAGGTCGACATGTCGTTGAACGACCCGTCCTCGGTGAACAAGGCCAGGAAACCGTCACCGTCGAGGACATTTCCTTCCGCGAGCCGGTAAGCCTCGCGAACGGTTTTCTCGTTGCTTTCCATCTCTGCTCTCCTCTGAATTCGCCGCACACTCGAGATCCGCTCGCGCTGGTCCACGATCGACCTCCCCGGCTGTCGTAACAGTAATGGTTACGGCAGATGGTTGCAACTTGAACTGTTACGACTGCCCTGTCGTAACATGGATCGTTGCGACGGAGGAGGGGTCATGAGCGCCAACAGCAGGCTGACCATTGCCGCCCATGCGCTGGCCTGGATCGGTCTCTATCAGCGCCAGGGCCACGAGGTCGCCACCTCCGAGAAGATCGCAGCCAGCGCGAACACCAACCCCGTGGTGATCAGGCGGCTGCTCGGCGAGCTGCGCAGGGCCGGGCTCGTGGAGTCCCGGCGGGGCGCGGGCGCGGGCTGGTCGCTGGCGCGCGAGCTGGGGTCGATCACCCTGCTCGACGTGTACGACGCAGTGGAACCCGGCCCGCTGTTCGCGATGCACCGCACCACCCCGGACCAGGGGTGCGTGGTGGGTCACGGCATCCAGCCGGCGATGCGGGGCATCTACCGGGACATCGAGGAGACCCTGAGAGACGAACTGGCCCGCGTCACGCTCGAGAAGGTGCTCGGGGACGTACTCGCGGCACCTCGCCGACCTCTCTGATCGGCTGGGCGACCCCGGGTCTCCTGGAGACGTCCGGCCGCGCCGGTCCGGTGGGCGAGGTCCAGGTGCAGGTGGTTCTTCGCCGCGTCGGCGGCCGGAGCGGGTACCACGGAGAAGGCCACGGCCGCGCGGTCCGCCGTGGCGCGCTGTGTCCCGCAGGTGCCGTGGGCGGTCCGGCCGAGGGCCTGCGCACGGAGGCGGACGCTTGCCCGGACGGCCCGGGCCTCGATGTCCACCATGACCGGTCGCGGCGCCAGGAAAGCGGCTCACCGGCACTGCGTTGCATAAACGTGCAGCGAAACGTATAGTCATGCCATACAGGAGGAGGGTTTTCCATGGCGGTACGTGCGGCGGTGGCCGGAGCGAGCGGGTACGCGGGCGGTGAGCTGCTGCGTCTGCTGCTCGCGCACCCCGAGGTCGAGATCGGCGCCCTGACCGGCGCCTCCAACGCCGGCCAGCGGCTGGGCGCGCTCCAGCCGCACCTGCTGCCGCTGGCCGACCGCGTCCTGGAGCCCACCACGCCCGAGGCGCTCGCCGGGCACGACGTCGTCTTCCTCGCGCTGCCGCACGGCGAGTCCGCCGCCATCGCCGAGCAGCTCGGCGACGAGGTCCTCGTGATCGACATGGGCGCCGACTTCCGGTTGAAGGACGCCGCCGACTGGGAGGCGTTCTACGGCTCCCCGCACGCCGGCACCTGGCCCTACGGCCTGCCCGAACTTCCGGGCGCCCGCGCCGCGCTGGAGGGGTCCAAGCGCGTCGCGGTGCCCGGTTGCTACCCGACCGCCGTGTCCCTCGCCCTCTTTCCCGCGTACGCCGCCGGCCTCGCCGAGCCGGAGGCCGTGGTCGTCGCCGCCTCCGGCACCTCCGGCGCGGGCAAGTCGCCCAAGCCGCACCTGCTGGGCAGCGAGGTCATGGGCTCCATGACGCCGTACGGCGTGGGCGGCGGGCACCGGCACACCCCCGAGATGATCCAGAACCTCAGTGCGGCGGCCGGCGAGCGCGTCACCGTGTCCTTCACGCCGACCCTCGCGCCGATGCCCCGCGGCATCCTCGCCACCTGCACCGTGAAGGCGAAGCAGCCAGGCGTCACCGCCGAGTCCGTGCGCGCCGCCTACGAGAAGGCCTTCGCCGACGAACCGTTCGTAGGGCTCCTCCCCGAGGGACGGTGGCCCGCCACCGCCTCCGTGTACGGCTCCAACGCCGTGCAGGTGCAGGTCGCGTACGACGCCGCCGCGGGCCGGATCATCGCGATCAGCGCCATCGACAACCTGACCAAGGGCACCGCGGGCGGTGCCGTCCAGAGCATGAACCTCGCCCTGGGCCTCGACGAGGCCACGGGGCTGACGACGATCGGAGTCGCGCCGTGAGCGACGCACGTGCAGCCGCCGGGCCGCAGACGACGACGATGCCCGCGCCTCTGCGCTGCACGGGCGGCCGTGACATCAGCCGCTACCGCGGCGGGGCGAACGAGGAGACACAGTGAGTGTGACGGCAGCGAAGGGATTCACGGCGGCGGGCATCGCCGCCGGGATCAAGGAGAACGGCAACCCCGACCTGGCCCTCGTGGTCAACAACGGCCCCCGACGCGCCGCCGCCGGCGTCTTCACCTCCAACCGCGTGAAGGCCGCGCCCGTGCTCTGGTCCGAGCAGGTCCTCAAGAGCGGGCAGCTCACCGCCGTCGTCCTCAACTCCGGCGGCGCCAACGCCTGCACCGGACCCAAGGGCTTCCAGGACACCCACGCCACCGCCGAAAAGGCCGCCGAGGTGCTGGGGACGGGAGCGGGTGAGATCGCCGTCTGCTCGACGGGACTCATCGGCGTCCTGCTCCCCATGGACAAGCTTCTCCCCGGCGTCGAGACCGCCGTGGCTCAGCTCTCCGAGCACGGCGGCGAGAAGGCGGCCATCGCCATCAAGACCACGGACACCGTCCACAAGACGGCCGTCGCCGGCGGGGACGGCTGGACCGTCGGCGGCATGGCCAAGGGCGCCGGGATGCTCGCCCCCGGCCTCGCCACCATGCTCGTCGTCCTCACCACCGACGCCGACGTCGACAGCGCCGCCCTGGACAAGGCGCTCCGCGCCGCCACCAAGGTCACCTTCGACCGCGTCGACTCCGACGGCTGCATGTCCACCAACGACACCGTGCTGCTGCTCGCCTCGGGCGCCTCCGGCGTCACCCCGGAGTACGACGACTTCGCCGAGGCCGTGCGGACCGTCTGCGACGACCTCGGTCAGCAGCTCGTCCGCGACGCCGAGGGCGCCAGCAAGGACATCAAGGTCGAGGTGATCAACGCCGCGACCGAGGACGACGCCGTCGAGGTGGGCCGCTCCGTCGCCCGCAACAACCTCCTCAAGTGCGCGATCCACGGCGAGGACCCCAACTGGGGCCGCGTGCTGTCCGCGATCGGCACGACGAAGGCCGCCTTCGAGCCCGACCGGCTGAACGTCGCCATCAACGGCGTCTGGGTGTGCAAGAACGGCGGCGTCGGCGAGGACCGCGACCAGGTCGACATGCGCTACCGCGAGGTGCACATCGTCGCCGACCTGGCCGCCGGCGACGCCACCGCCACCATCTGGACCAACGACCTCACCGCCGACTACGTCCACGAGAACAGCGCCTATTCCTCATGACCGTCACCCGTAAGCACACCGCGCTGCCCAAGGCGCAGATCCTCGTCGAGGCGCTGCCCTGGCTGACCCGGCACCACGGCAAGACCGTCGTCGTCAAGTTCGGCGGCAACGCCATGGTCGACGAGGAGCTGAAGGCCGCCTTCGCCCAGGACGTCGTCTTCCTGCGGCACGCCGGCCTGAAGCCCGTCGTGGTGCACGGCGGCGGCCCGCAGATCAGCCGCGCGCTGGAGACCCACGGCATCGTCAGCGAGTTCAAGGCCGGCCTGCGCGTCACCACCGAGGACGCCATGGACGTCGTCCGCATGGTGCTCGCCGGGCAGGTCCAGCGGGAGCTGGTCGGACTGCTCAACCGGCACGGCCCGCTCGCCGTCGGCCTCACCGGCGAGGACGCGCACACCCTCACCGCCACCAAGCACCAGCCCGAGATCGACGGGGAGTTGGTCGACATCGGGCGGGTGGGCGAGATCACCGAGATCGACACGGGCGCGATCGAGGCCCTGCTCGCCGACGGCCGCATCCCGGTCGTCTCGTCCATCGCCCGTAGCCAGGACGATCATCATGTCTACAACGTCAATGCTGATACGGCGGCTGCGGCACTCGCTGCTGCTCTGGGCGCCGAAACCCTCATGGTCCTCACGGACGTCGAGGGACTCTACGAGGACTGGCCGAACAGCGACGAGGTGATCAGCCGTCTCACCGCGTCCCAGCTCGAGAAGCTCCTGCCGGACCTGTCCTCCGGCATGGTGCCCAAGATGGAGGGCTGCCTCCACGCCGTGCGCAACGGCGTGAACACCGCCCGCGTCATCGACGGCCGGGTCCAGCACTCGATCCTGCTGGAGATCTTCACGGACGAGGGCATCGGCACCATGGTCGTGCCCGACGAACAGGGGGAGTCGTGAGCAACGCGGAACTCACCGCCCGGTGGCAGGGCGCGCTGATGGACAACTACGGCACGCCCCGCCTCCCGCTCGTGCGCGGCGAGGGACAGCGGCTCTGGGACGCCGACGGCAAGGAGTACCTCGACTTCGTCGGCGGCATCGCGACCAACGCCCTCGGCCACGGCCACCCGGCGATCGTCGAGGCCGTGACCCGGCAGATCTCCTCCCTCGGTCACATCTCCAACCTCTTCCTCGCCGAGCCGACCGTCGCTCTCGCCGAGCGGCTGCTCCAGCTCTTCGGCCGGGACGGCAGGGTCTTCTTCTGCAACTCCGGCGCCGAGGCCAACGAGGCCGCCTTCAAGATCGGCCGGCTCACCGGATGCACCCACGTGGTCGCCACCGAGGGAGCCTTCCACGGCCGCACCATGGGCGCCCTCGCGCTCACCGGGCAGGCCGGCAAGCGGGAGCCGTTCCTGCCGCTGCCCGGGGACGTCACCCATGTGCCGTTCGGCGACGCCCAGGCGCTGGACGCGGCCGTCACCGAGGACACGGCCCTCGTCGTCCTCGAACCCATCCAGGGCGAACTCGGCGTCGTCGTCCCGCCCACGGGCTACCTCAAGGCGGCCCGCGCCATCACCGCCGCCAAGGGCGCGCTGCTCGTCCTCGACGAGGTGCAGACCGGCGTCGGCCGTACCGGCGACTGGTTCGCCTACCAGGCCCACGAGGGCGTCCTGCCGGACGTCGTCACCCTCGCCAAGCAGCTCGGCGGCGGACTGCCGCTCGGCGCCACCGTCGCCTTCGGCCGCGCCGCCCAGCTGCTCCGGCCCGGCCACCACGGCACGACCTTCGGCGGCAACCCGGTCGCCTGCGCCGCCGGACTCGCCGTGCTCGACACCATCGCCGGCGACGGACTGCTGGAGAACGCCAAGCGGCAGGGCGAGAAGCTGCGCGAAGGCGTCGAGGGCCTCGGGCACGCCTTGATCGACCACGTCCGGGGAGCGGGCCTGCTCCTGGGTATCGTGCTCACCGAGCCGCTCGCGCCCCAGGCGCAACAGGCGGCTCAGGACGCCGGGTTCCTCGTGAACGCCGCCGCCCCCGACGTCGTACGGCTCATGCCGCCGCTGAACCTCGGGGACGACGCGGTGGCCGCGCTCCTCGGGGCGCTGCCCGGCATCCTGGACGCCGCCGGACGCGCGGGTGGGGCAGAACGATCCGGAGAATGACCGGAGAATGAGACGACGATGAGCCAGGAGCAGGACCAGGGCCAGCAGGCCGGGCCCGCCGTGCCGCAGACGCGCACCGCACGCCACCGCCGGATCGTGGACATCCTCAACCGGCAGCCGGTGCGGTCGCAGAGCCAGCTCGCGAAGCTGCTCGCCGACGACGGGCTGAGCGTCACCCAGGCGACGCTGTCGCGGGACCTGGACGAGCTGAACGCGGTGAAGATCCGCAACAACGACGGGGATCTGATCTACGCGGTGCCGAGCGAGGGCGGGTTCCGCACGCCTCGCGCTCCGCTGGGGGAGTCGGCGAAGGAGGAGCGGATGCGGCGGCTGTCGCAGGAGCTGCTGATCTCCGCGGAGGCCTCCGCGAATCTGGTGGTCCTGCGGACGCCTCCGGGGGCGGCGCAGTTTCTCGCGTCCGCGATCGATCAGGCCGAGCTGCACGACATTCTCGGCACCATTGCCGGGGACGACACGCTGCTGCTGATCAGCCGGGAGCCCACGGGCGGGCAGGCATTGGCCGACCACTTGCTGCGGCTGGCTCAGAACGGGAGCTGAGCGCCCCCCGCCGACTGCGGGCAGTCGTGCTGCTTGGGGCGGCACGGGTGGGCGCAGTCGGCACCCTTCAGCGGGCCTGTGCTTGACCTCCGTGCGGTCACCGGGGTGCCGGTACCTGTTGCGTGCCGGGTGCGGTCACGTCGGGGCTGGTCGCGCCGTTCCCCGCGCCCCTTACGGGGGTGATCGTCAGCCCAGCCACCGGGCGAGGTGTGCTGTGCAACGGACCTCGTCGCCCGCTGTGATCAGGAGGGCCTCCGTGTCGGGGAGGGAGTCCAGCCAGCGCAGACCCTCGCGGGAGCCCATCGCGAACGCCGCCGTGGCCCAGCAGTCCGCCCAGGTCAGGCGGGGGGCGACCACCGTCACCGCGACCAGGTCGGTCACCGCGGAGCGGCCCGTGCGCGGGTCCACGATGTGGTCGCCGCGCTCCGCGGTCCCGGACGTCGCCACCGCCAACTCCCGCGCCCCGGCGGCGGAGACCACCGCGGCGAGGCCGCCAGGGCGCAGCGGGTCCGACACGCCGACCCGCCAGGGCCGCCCCGTGCCCGGTGAGCCGAGCAGCTGCACATCGCCGCCGCCGTTGACGCTCACCCCGGTCGCGCCGGCCGCCAGAAGCCGCCGCGCGGCGCGCTCGGTCGCCCAGCCCTTGACGATCCCGGTCGGGTCCAGCTCCCCCCGGTACCGGGTGCTGAACCACCCCTCGCTGATCCGCTCCGCCTCCGCGGCCAGCTCCAGCACCTCGGCGACCTCGGGATCGCACTGCCCGGTCTCCAGCTCGCCGCGCGCCAGCCGGGAGATCTGGGTGTCCTCGCGGTAGGTGCTGAACACCTCGTCGACCCGGCGCAGCCCGGCGGCCGCCTCCTCCAGGGCCGCGCGCACCGCGCCCGGTTCCCCGCCGCGGACGTCGAGGGAGAAGACGGTCCCCATCGTCTCCACCACACGACGCTCCGCGGCGGGAGCCTCAACCGGTTCCGTCACCGTGTCAGCCACCGGCCTTGTCCAGAGCCGACTGGAGGGACTCCTGGTAGCCGGCGCTGGTGTACGTGGCGCCGGACACGGCGTCGATGTCCGCGGTGCCGGCCTGGACGGCCGCCTGGTTGAGCTTGGGTACGGCGTTGGAGGTGACCTGGTCGCTCTGGCCGCCCTTGGGCGCCTGCACGGCCTCCGCCTTGGTGATCTTGCCGCCGCTGACGGTGATCCGTACCTGGACCGGCCCGTACTGGGTCTGCGCGACATCACCGGTGACCGTCCGCGCCTGGGCGGCGCCGCCGCCTCCCGGGTCGGCGGGTGCGGCGGCACGCGCCTTGTCCAGGGCCGACTGGAGGGACTCCTGGTAGCCGGCGCTGGTGTAGGTGGCGCCGGACACGGCGTCGATGTCCGCGGTGCCGGCCTGGACGGCCGCCTGGTTGAGCTTGGGTACGGCGTTGGAGGTGACCTGGTCGCTCTGGCCGCCCTCGGGCGCCTGGACGGCCTCGGCCTTGGTGATCTTGCCGCCGCTGACGGTGATCCGTACCTGCACCGCCCCGTACTGGGTCTGCGCCGCGTCGCCGGTGACCGTGCCGTCCCCGATGGGCCGGGCGCCGCCCTGCACGGACTCCGCCGCGGGCGGGGCGCCGCCCGCCGCCTCGGCCGACCCCGGGTCGGACGCGGGTTTCAGCGACAGCAGCAGCACGATCCCGGAGACGGTGGCGGCGGTCGCCAGAACGGCACGCCGGACGGGGTGACTCTTCCTCATCGCTTCTCAAGCTCCTGATGGGTGACGGGCGACCGGGGCCGACGGGCCGCCGCTCACATCTCGAACGACTCGTGGTGGATGCGGCGCGCGGGGACCCCTGCGTCCCGCAGGGCCGCGTACACCTGCTGGGCGAATCCGGGCGGACCGCACATGAAGACGTCGTGGCGGTCGACGTCGGGGATCTTGCGGCGCAGGCTCTCCGCCGAGATGTCCGGGCGCTCCCCGTCGGGGCTGTTCACCGCGTACATCAGCCGGGCGCCGCGCTCGTCGGCGATCTTCGCCAGCTCGCCCCACAGCGCCAGGTCCTGCGTGCTGTTGGCCCGGTACAGCAGGGTGATGTCGCCGGACGCGCCGGGCAGCGTCTCGAACAGGGCGCGCATCGGGGTGATGCCCACCCCGCCCGCCACCAGCAGCACCTTGCCGCGGCTGCGGCGCTGCGCGGTCAGCGCCCCGTAGGGGCCCTCCGCCCACACGCGCGTGCCGGGCTCCAGCTCGCGCAGCCGGGAGCTGTGGTCGCCGATAGCCTTCACGGTGATCCGCAGCATGTCCGGGCGAGGCGCCGCGGACAGCGAGTACGGGTGGGAGCTGAACCGCATCCCGGGGGCCAGGAACCGCCAGCGGAAGAACTGCCCCGCCTCGGCGCCCATCCGGTGCAGACGGTGCCCGCCGATCAGCACCGACACCACGCCGGGCGTCTCCTCGATGACCGCCTGGACCCGCATGCGGTGCCGGAGGTTCAGCCGGACCGGGGTGATGATCCGGTACCACAGGACCAGCACGGTCACGGCGCCGTAGAGCCCGTACCAGAAGGTCTTGGCGGACGGGGTGACGGCGAACTCGTTGCCGGTGGTGATCTGGTGCCAGAACGTCAGGAACACCGCCGCGTACGTCAGCAGGTGCACGTGGTACCAGCCGTCGTAGGGCAGCCGGCGCCGGACCGGGCCGACGGAGAGGAGGGCGATGACGAACAGCAGGCCGGTGCCGATGGCGGCCTTGCCCATGTCCGGCAGCGTGTTGATGGAGGTGACCGTCTGGGACACGATGTCGGCGAGGGACCTGCCCGCCTGCCGGGCGTAGCCCCACATGATCAGGAAGACGTGCGCGACGACGAGGCTCACGGTGTAGCGGCCGCTCATCGCGTGCCAGCGGGCCACCCGGTCCGAGCCGACCCGCCGTTCCAGCGCGGGCACCCGCGCCATCTGGAGCACGACCAGGGCCATCAGGTATCCGGCGAGCAGCCCGGTGATCCGCCCGGCGGCGATGATCTTGCCGGTGGTGTCCGCGATGGACGGTGTGCTCGTCCACCAGAGCCACAGCACGGCCACAGCGCCCGCGCCCACGGCGAGCAGCAGCGGGACGACGGGGGAGCGGCGTGGACGGATGCGGCGCATCGTCTGGCGGCGGGCGGCACGGCCGCCGGCGAGCGTGGTGGTCACGGTTCCTCCGTGGGACTCGGCCCTTGGCCCTCACATACGTGCCGCCACGCTGGAGTGTTCAGCGGAAACCGTGGATTCGTAGACCGTTTCAGTAGCGGGTGATGGCGGTGCGCCCGCCGGTCGTGCCGACGGCGAGGTGCGGGGACCGCGCGGGGTCGGCCCAGCGGAGGATCTTCCGCATCGCGCTCTTCGGCACGGACACGCAACCCGCGGTGGCGCCACGCCCGTTGACGTGCAGGAAGATGCCGGCGCCCCGGCCGCGCACCGGGCGGCGGTAGTTGAAGTCCACGACCAGGGCGTGGGCGTACTGCGTGCGGTAGGTGATCAGGTGCTCGGCCCGGCTGGCCCGGCAGTCGGCCGCCCGCGGTTCGGTCCAGCGGTTGTAGACGCGCGAGGAGTTGTCCTGGCACCACCAGGAGTCCGGCCGCACGGGCCGGTAGGTGTACCGGGTGCCGGAGGGGGCCGCCTCGATACCGAAGGCGTACGGCAGCCCGTACAGCCCGGTGGGGGTGGTGTTCGTGCCCTGCTTGCGGGTCGCGCCCTCGGCGAGCCCGTTCGCGCCGAAACGGGCCTTGGCCGACCCGGCCGCGATCCAGCGTCCGCCCTTGCGGTCCCACCAGGTGACCGTGCCGGTGGTGGAACCGGTCCGCGCCGCCACCGCGGTGATGAGCTGGGTGCCGCCCCCGGTGTCCGCCATCCGCTCCGGCAGCGTCGACGCGGGCCGCTGCACGGTGCCGAGCGAGAGCAGGGACAGGGACACGAGGACGGCGACGGAGACAGGACGCGGGCGCATGGCTCACATGCTGGACGGAGGCAGCGGCGACGGCAGCCCGGGACGTCCGTCCAGGCGCTTGCCTCGTGCGGACCCGCTCACCCTCGTACGCGGGAACCGTGGCCGCCCCGGCCGGCGCTTCCACGGGGCGGCCACAGCGCCTGTCACCTCACTGCGTGAGTGCGCAGGCGGCAGGGGAGTCGAGGGCCGGCGGGTCGTTCCGCGTCCATGAGCCATACGCGCCGGCCGTCTGCCGCGTTCACCTTCCGTGCGGAAGCGACCTCGGCCGGGTCCGGCCGGTTCGCGGCCGGACGCCCATGACCAGGCGGATTGACGAATCATGCGGACTCCTGCATACTCATGCATGTCAGCGAATGCACTGTGAGGAGAAACCCGTGACCGAGCGCGTCGTACTCGCCTACTCAGGCGGTCTGGACACCTCCGTCGCCATCGGCTGGATCGCCGAGGAGACGGGCGCCGAGGTCATCGCCGTTGCGGTCGACGTCGGCCAGGGCGGCGAGGACCTGGACGTCATCCGCAAGCGCGCGCTCGCCTGCGGTGCCGTCGAGGCCGAGGTCGCGGACGCCAAGGACGAATTCGCCGAGGAGTACTGCCTCCCGGCGATCAAGGCCAACGCCCTCTACATGGACCGCTACCCGCTGGTCTCCGCGCTGTCCCGGCCGACGATCGTCAAGCACCTCGTCGCCGCCGCGCAGAAGCACGGCGCCACCACCGTCGCCCACGGCTGCACCGGCAAGGGCAACGACCAGGTCCGCTTCGAGGCCGGCATCGTCGCCCTCGCCCCCGACCTCAAGTGCATCGCCCCGGTCCGCGACTACGCGATGACCCGTGACAAGGCCATCGCCTTCTGCGAGGCCAAGGGCCTGCCGATCGCCACCACCAAGAAGTCGCCGTACTCCATCGACCAGAACGTCTTCGGGCGCGCCGTCGAGACGGGCTTCCTGGAGGACATCTGGAACGCCCCGATCGAGGACGTCTACGAGTACACGCAGAACCCCGCCGAGCCGCGGGAGCCCGACGAGGTGATCATCACCTTCAAGGAGGGCGTCCCCGTCGCCATCGACGGCAAGCCGGTCACCGTGCTCCAGGCCATCCAGCAGCTCAACGAGCGCGCCGGCGCCCAGGGCATCGGCCGGATCGACATGGTCGAGGACCGCCTCGTCGGCATCAAGTCCCGCGAGGTCTACGAGGCCCCCGGCGCGATCGCCCTGATCACGGCCCACCAGGAGCTGGAGAACGTCACGGTCGAGCGCGAGCTGGCCCGCTACAAGCGGCAGGTCGAGCAGCGCTGGGGCGAGCTCGTCTACGACGGCCAGTGGTTCTCCCCGCTGAAGCGCGCCCTCGACGGCTTCATCGCCGAGGCCAACCAGCACGTCAACGGCGACATCCGGATGACCCTGCACGGCGGCCGCGCCGTCGTCACCGGGCGGCGCTCGGAGTCGTCGCTGTACGACTTCAACCTGGCGACGTACGACACGGGCGACACGTTCGACCAGGCGGCGGCCAAGGGGTTCATCGACATCTACAGTCTGTCGGCGAAGATCGCGGCCAAGCGGGATCTGGTCTGACCGGTCCGGTCGCTGTGGGAGGGGAGCTGCGGGCCCGCCGGGGCTGGTCGCGCAGTTCCCCGCGCCCCTTTCAGGGGCGCGTTACATCACCATTTTTTGAGGAGCGCAGGTAGTGAGCAGCAGCAGCGGTGACGTACGGCTCTGGGGCGGGCGGTTCGCCGACGGTCCCGCCGAGGCCCTGGCGAAGCTGTCCGCGTCCGTCCACTTCGACTGGCGGCTGGCCCCCTACGACATCGCCGGCTCCCGCGCCCACGCGCGCGTGCTGCACACGGCGGGTCTGCTCACCGAGGACGAGCTGACCCGCATGCTCGAAGGGCTCGACCAGCTCGAGGCCGACGTCGCCTCCGGCGCCTTCACCGGCACCATCGCCGACGAGGACGTCCACACCGCCCTGGAGCGCGGCCTGCTGGAGCGGCTCGGCCCCGACCTCGGAGGCAAGCTGCGCGCCGGCCGGTCCCGCAACGACCAGGTGGCCACCCTCTTCCGCATGTACCTGCGCGACCACGCCCGCGTCATCGGCGGTCTGATCGCCGACCTCCAGGACGCGCTGATCGGGCTCGCCGAGGCCCACCCGGACGTGGCGATGCCCGGCCGCACCCACCTCCAGCACGCCCAGCCGGTGCTCTTCGCCCACCATGTGCTCGCCCACGTCCAGTCCCTCTCCCGGGACGCCGAGCGGCTGCGCCAGTGGGACGAGCGCACGGCGGTGTCGCCGTACGGCTCCGGCGCCCTGGCGGGCTCCTCCCTCGGCCTGGACCCGGAGGCGGTCGCCAAGGACCTCGGCTTCGAGCACGGCAGCGCCGCCAACTCCATCGACGGCACGGCCTCCCGGGACTTCGTCGCCGAGTTCGCGTTCATCACCGCGATGATCGGCGTGAACGTCTCCCGGATCGCCGAGGAGATCATCATCTGGAACACGAAGGAGTTCTCCTTCGTGACCCTGCACGACGCCTTCTCCACCGGCTCGTCGATCATGCCGCAGAAGAAGAACCCGGACATCGCCGAGCTGGCGCGCGGCAAGTCCGGCCGCCTGATCGGCAACCTCACCGGCCTGATGGCCACCCTCAAGGCCCTCCCCCTCGCGTACAACCGCGACCTCCAGGAGGACAAGGAGCCGGTCTTCGACTCCATCGACCAGCTGGAGATCCTGCTCCCCGCGTTCACCGGGATGATGGCCACGCTCACCGTGCACCGCGAGCGGATGGAGGAACTGGCCCCGGCCGGCTTCTCCCTCGCCACCGACATCGCCGAGTGGCTGGTCCGGCAGGGAGTGCCCTTCCGGGTGGCCCACGAGGTCGCGGGCGAGTGCGTCAAGGTCGCCGAGGCGGAGGGCAAGGAGCTCAACGACCTCACGGACGAGGAGTTCGCGAAGATCTCCGCCCACCTCACGCCCGAGGTCCGCACGGTCCTGAACGTCCCCGGCGCCCTGGCCAGCCGCAACGGCCGCGGAGGCACGGCCCCCAGCGCGGTGGCCGTCCAACTGGCAGAGGTCAAGCAAAACGTGTCCCTCCAGCACAACTGGGCGAAGTCACAGCACCCCTAAGGGGCGCGGGGAACTGCGCGCGGCACGTCCCACGCCAGGGAGCGGACCGCCCCGCAAGGGGCGCGGGGAACGGCGCGCCCAGCCCCCACAACGCGGCACGTCCCGCGCCTGGGGGTGGACCACCCCCCCAGGGGCGCGGGGAAC
>MUNG01000279.1 GCA_002154585.1 Streptomyces pseudogriseolus | reverse complement strand
GACGGCGACCGGGCCGTCGGGCTCCTTCACGTCGGAACCGGCGGCACGCGCCTGCTCGTAGCGGGCGGTGCGCTCCTCGGCCGCGTGCGCGAGGACGGAGGTCAGCGAGGAGAACTCCTCGTCGTCCCCGTCGAGGTAGCCGATCCGGGCGTCGAGACCGGGCAGCTCGGACCGTGCGATGCTCACGACCTCTTCGGCGAGCGAGCGGGTGGCACTACTGGGCTTACCCGGCACGGCGAGGACGAGCGCGGGCGCGTCCTCGGGAGCCACCAGGGGTTCGGGACGGCGGTGCCGTCCGGGCTGGCGGGGGCGCGGCATTCGTACGGGCAGGCCGGACGCGGGCCCAGTGGGGGTGCTCATGTTGCGGCATGTTAGTGGCTTCCGCGGGTCTCCTGTTCGGGGAGGGTGCAGGTGAGCGGTATCCGTCCGGTTTTGTCGGATGAGTTACGTACGGGTGCCGGCCGCTGGGGTGACGTCCGTTCCCTCCGTGCTCGTCACGCACAGCATTCTCTCGTCACTCGGAAGAGCGAGCGGACCAGCGGAAAGGTCCTCCGCGAGCCGCACCGCGCCGTCGAGCGGATCCCCCTCGGCGGGCACCCGTCGCGCCCCCGGCAGCAGCTCCGCCAGCCGCTTGTCCAGGGGGGCCAGCAGCACCTCGCCCAGCCCGAGGAGTCCGCCGGTGCAGCCGACCGCCGGCGCACCCTCCGCCGGGCACACGGCGGCTGCCGCGTCGGCCATGTGCCGGGCGGCCGCCCGCACGATGCCGGCGGCCACCGGGTCCCCCTCCGCCGCGCACGCGCCCACGCGCGGAGCGAACGAGGCGAGCACCGCCGCCCGGTCGGCGCGCGGGTACACCTGACCCGGCAGCCCGGTCACCGGACCGAACATCTCCTCCGTCTCCGCGAGCAGCCGCGCGGAACCACCGTCCCGTCCGTCGTGCGCGCGCAGCGCGGCCTCCAGGCCGGCCCGCCCGATCCACGCGCCGCCCCCGCAGTCGCCGAGCAGATGCCCCCAGCCGTCCGCCCGCCGCCAGCGGGCCAGATCCGTGCCGATCGCGATCAGACCCGTGCCCGCCGCGATCACCGCACCCGGGCGCGACCCGAGGGCGCCCACGTACGCGGTGACCGCGTCGGCCGCCAGCGCCGCCCGTCTGACGCCCAGGTCACGGGCCAGCCGGTCCGGCAGCTCCGCGCGCAGGGCGTCGCCCAGACTGGCCATCCCAGCCGCGCCGATCGCGGCCACCTCCAGCCGCTCCAGCCCGGCCTCGGCGCACAACGCCCGCGCCATGGGCACCACTTGCTCCATGACGTGCCCCGGCTCGAGCCCCCGCTCGCCCGTGCGTACCGGCACGTCCGAGGAGGCGCGGGCCAGCGGACCGCGCCCGGGCGCCCCGACGACGACCCGCAGCCCGGAGCCGCCGGAGTCGACGGCGAGGTAGCCGGCTCCGGTCACGGCAGGCGCCAGTCCACCGGCTGCCCGCCCTGACGGATCAACAGGTCGTTGGCCCGGCTGAACGGGCGCGAGCCGAAGAACCCGCGGTCTGCGGACATCGGCGACGGGTGCGCCGACTCCACGGCGGGCAGATCACCCAGCATGGGACGGCAGTTGCGGGCGTCCCGACCCCACAGGATGGAGACGAGCGGCTTCCCGCGTGCGGCCAGCGCGCGTATCGCCTGCTCGGTGACCTCCTCCCAGCCCTTGCCGCGGTGGGCGCCCGGTTTGCGTGGGGCGGTCGTCAGCGCCCTGTTGAGCAGCAGCACGCCCTGCTCGGTCCACGGGGTCAGGTCGCCGTTCGACGGCTGGGGCACGGCCAGGTCGCTGTTCAGCTCGCGGAAGATGTTGACCAGGCTGCCGGGCAGCGGGCGCACGTCGGGGGCGACGGAGAAGCTCAGGCCGACCGCGTGTCCCGGCGTGGGGTACGGGTCCTGCCCGACGATCAGGACGCGTACCTCGTCGAAGGGCTGCTGGAAGGCCCGCAGGACGTTCGCTCCCGCCGGGAGGTAGGTGCGTCCCGCGGCGATCTCCGCGCGGAGGAAGTCCCCCATCGCGGCGATCCGCCCCGCCACCGGTTCGAGGGCGTTCGCCCAGCCTGCTTCGACGATCTCGTTCAAGGGTCGTGGTGCCACGGGCGTCACCCTACTGCCGTGCCGGCAGCGGCTATCAACCCATGGGACGGGCCCGGCCGGACGAGCACGAACCTCATCCGAGGACCGCCGCCCGCACGCACAGCACGTCCGGCAGATGCGCGGCCAGCTGCTCCCAGCTGTCTCCGTCGTTCGCGGACGCGTACAGCTCGCCGTTGCGGTTGCCGAAGTAGACGCCCGCCGGGTCGGCGTCGTCGCTGCACATCGCGTCGCGCAGCACCGTGCCGTAGTGGTCCTCCTGCGGCAGCCCCGCCGACAGCTGCTCCCAGCTGTGCCCCGCGTCCCCGGTCCGGTAGACGCGACATCGCCGGCCGGCCGGGACCCGGTCGGAGTCGGCGTTGATGGGGAACACATAGGCCGTGCCGCCGCGGTGAGGATGTGTCACCATCGCGAACCCGAAGGTCGAGGGCAGTCCCTCGCCGATGTCCGTCCAGTGCGCGCCCGCGTCGTCGCTGCGGTAGACGCCCCAGTGGTTCTGGAGATACAGCCGGTCGGGGTCCGCCGCGTCCCGGGCGACCTTGTGCACGCACTGCCCGAACTCCGGGTCGGGGTCCGGCAGGAACACGGCGGACACCCCGGAGTTGGACGGCGCCCAGCTCGCGCCGCCGTCCAGGGTGCGGAACACGCCCGCGGTGGAGACGGCCACGGTGACCGCCCGAGGGTCGCGCGCGTCGGTCAGCACGGTGTGCAGGCCCTCACCTCCGCCGCCCGGCACCCATTTGGAGCGCGTGGGATGCTCCCACAGCGGCCTGACCAGCTCGAAGGACTCCCCGCGGTCCTCCGAGCGGTACAGCGCGGCCGGCTCCGTGCCCGCGTACACCACGTCCGGTTCGGCCGCGGCCGGGTGCAGCTGCCACACCCGCTCCAGCGACGCCCCCGTGTCGGGTGGGAACTTGACGGCGGGCCGCGCCGGTTCGGTCCAGGTGCGGCCCAGGTCGTCGGAGTGGAACACCGAGGGCCCCCAGTGCGCGCTGTCCCCGCCGACCAGCAGCCGAGGGCTCCGCCCCCGGGTGTCGATCGCGACCGAGTACACGGCCTGCGCCTCGAAGTGGGGGGCCTCGTCGAACTCCCAGGAGCCGCCTCGCCGGCGCCCGATGAACAGGCCCTTGCGGGTACCCACGGCGAGCAGTACCTCGGTCATGCCGATCACCTCCGTGACATCGTCCTCGACGTCCTCGATCAGGACACCGGTCAGTGTGCACCCCACCACTGACAGTCACCGTCGGACATGGCGTGACCGCAGGTCAGGGCGGTGCGGCGGCCTCGCCTCAGCCCCGCTCGGGCAGCGCCCGTGCCAGGATGGCGTCCAGTCCCGCCCCCGCCGGCAGCGTGCCGAAGGCGTGCCCCCAGTCGCCGCCGAGCCGTGTCGCGCAGAACGTGTCGGCGACCGCGGCCGGTGCGTCCCGGACCAGCAGGGACGCCTGGAGCGTCAGCGCCATCCGCTCCACGAGACGGCGGGCCGTCACCTGCGACCCCTCGGCCAGCTGGTCCTTGAGCCCGGCCACCGCCGCGTCCAGATGGGCGTCGGCGCCGCGCGTCAGCGACAGCTCGTCGAACAGGGCCTGCGCGGTCGCCGGGTCGCGGCCGAGCGCCCGCAGCACGTCGAGGGCGTTGACGTTGCCCGAGCCCTCCCAGATCGACAGCAGCGGGGCCTCCCGGTAGTGGCGGGGCATGCCCGAGTCCTCGACGTACCCGTTGCCGCCCAGGCATTCGAGCGCCTCGGCGGTGAAGGCCGGGCCTCGCTTGGTGACCCAGTACTTGCCCACCGCCGTCGCGATCCGCCGGAACGCGGCCTCCCCGGCGTCCCCGCGCACCGCGCGGTCCGCCGCACCGGCCAGCCGCAGCGTGAGCGTCGTGGCGGCCTCGGACTCCAGCGCGAGGTCGGCCAGCACGTTGCGCATCAGCGGCTGGTCCACCAGGCGCGCCCCGAACGCGCTGCGGTGCCGCGCGTGGTGGCCCGCCTCGACGAGCGTCTTGCGCATCAGCGCCGCCGACATCATCACGCAGTCGAGGCGCGTGCAGTTGACCATCTCGATGATGGTCTTCACGCCCTGCCCCTCGGGCCCGACCAGCCAGGCCACCGTCCCGTCGAACTCGGGCTCGGAGGAGGCGTTGGAACGGTTGCCCAGTTTGTCCTTGAGGCGCTGGATGCGGAAGGTGTTGCGAATGCCGTCGGGCAGCACCCGCGGCACGAGGAAGCAGGACAGTCCGCCCGGCGCCTGGGCCAGCACCAGGAAGACGTCGCACATCGGCGCCGAGGTGAACCACTTGTGGCCGCGCAGGGTGTACACCCCCGGCTCGGCGGTCGGCGTCGCGACGGTGGTGTTCGTGCGGACGTCGGAGCCGCCCTGCTTCTCGGTCATCCCCATGCCGGCCAGCAGCCCGCGCTTCTCGGCCGGCACGCGCAGCCCGGGCTCGTACTCGCGGCTGGTCAGCAGCGGCTCGTAGATCTTCGCGAGCTCGGGCTCCCGGCGCAGGGCGGGGACCGCCGCGTACGTCATGGACGTGGGGCAGCCGTGTCCGGCGTCGGTGTGGCCCCAGACGAGTCCCCCGGCGGTGCGGGCGACGTGCGCGCCGGGGCGGTCGTCCGCCCAGGGCGCGCCGGCCAGCCCCTCGGCGACGGCGGTGCGCATCAGGTGGTGCCAGCTCGGGTGGAAGTCGACCTCGTCGACGCGGTGCCCGTACCGGTCGTGGGTGCGCAGCTCGGGCTCGTGCCGGTTTGCCTGCTCGGCCCACTCCTGCGCCTCTTCGCCGCCCGCCAGCCGTCCGAGCCTGCGCAGGTCCTCCTCCGCCCAGCCGGCGCCCTCCCGCCGCACCCCTTCGAGCAGGGCGACGTCGTCCGAGGCGTCGTACGGGGCCGTGGGAGGGGGCTGGTTGGTGACGTCGTGGGTGGCGCCGCCTGTGACGCCGAATGCGTAGGGACTCTGCTGCGACTCGCCGGCGCGCGTGATGGTCATGGCTGAGTGTTGCACTATCGCTGCGGACGTAGCAATAGTGCAACACTCCGCATCCGGCGGCGCGAGTCCTCTCAGCCGTGCCGGTCGATCAGCGCCCGGTACGTCTCGAAGGCGGGCTTCGGCGTGTAGTCCTCCGTGGTGAGCCCGAAGCGGTGGAACAGCCCCGTCCGGGAGCTGTCGGCGTCCCGCAGTGCGAAGTGGGTGTAACCGCTCAGGCGCAGCGGCTCCGCCAGTTCGGCGACGGCCCGGACCACGGTCTCGACGACCTCGGCCTGCCGCCGTGGGGGGCGTTCCTCGCCGGTGGGCCAGCCGTGCTCGGTGATGTGCAGCGGCAGGTGTCCCAGACCGGCGGGCGCCAGCACGGCGTCGCGGTGGTGGCGCAGCAGCCCCGCGACGGCGGACGCGAGGCCGGACGCGGCGACGGGCCGGAACACGTCGGGGAAGAAGTCCAACCCCACATAGTCCAGTTCGGTGGCGAAGGCCGGGCCGCCCAGTGCGGTCAGCTCCGCGACGAAGGACGCCGACGGGCCGAACAACGGGGTGGTGTTGAACCCGACCCGCAGCTCGTCGTACCCCAGTTCCCGCGCGCGTTCCTTGGCGGCGGAGACCCCGCGGACGATCGCCTCCCGCACCGACGGGTAGTAACCGTCGAGGACCGGATTGCCCGTGTCGTTGGGCTCCTCCGTCACCTGGAGGGTGCTCGTCACCGCGCCGTACTGCTCGACCAGTTCGCGCACGAACCGGCAGTAGCCGTCCACATCTCCGGCGGCGGACCGGTACTGCGCCACCAGATCGAGGCGGCGGCCCCGTACGGCGTACCGTGCCGCGTCCTCCGGCGCCGCCGTCGCGTGCGGCCCGCCGAGGCGGGTGGTGTCGTCGAACGCGGTGTAGGCGCGCACCAGGAACGGACGGTCCGGCCTCCCCTGGAGGCGGTCCAGGGCCTCCGTCACACGGTCCGGGTCGTCGGGCGGCCCGGACGCGAGCCCTCCCGAGTCGTCCCCACTGACCCCGCCCGGATACACGCCGAACAGCGGACGATGCGTCGTCACGCGTCTTCCTCCTCCGGCTCGGACATGGCCCCCGTGGGCCACGGCAAGGTCCCGCTCCTCAGCTCCCCGATCACCGAGTCGACCCACGCGATCTCGGCACGCGCGAGGCTCAGCGCATACTCGGCCTCGATGACGTGCATGCGGGGGACACCGGCCGCCAGCGCCTCCTCGAGCCGCCGCTCGTCCTCCGCCGTGCGCTGCCGCAGCCCTCGTCCGCGCTCGGTCAGCGCCTCCACCGCGCCGTCCCGGCCCAGGGCGCCGAGATAGGCGACCGCGCCCAGGAACCGGGAGAACTCCCGCTGGGGGGTGCGGATCTGCGCGTCCAGCCGGCGCACGAGTTCCTCGCGTCCCGCGTCCGTGAGGGCGTAGACGGTCCGCTCCGGGCGGTTGCCCGACCGCTGCCGCTCCAGCGGGGCGAGCCAGCCGGCCTGGGTCAGCGCGGCGACCGTGTTGTAGAGCGTGCCGCGGGTGATCGCGGCGGCGTGCGCGTCGCTGCGTCTGCGCAGCTCGGCGAGCATCTGGTGCGGGTGCGTGGGCTGCTCGAGCAGCAGGCCCAGGACGGGCAGGACGATCGGATTGTCGAGAGCGCGACGAGGCATGGTCGAACTCTACCAGTCCAAATAAACTATGAGCTGACCGTGAGGGATCGCCTGAGGACAGCCCGGGCCGGCCGGGGGCCTAAAGTACGGCTCATGCGGCGCGACGACCCGGCGGAGCCGGCCCCGGACGGACCCCGGCTGCGCCCGCTCTCCGCGCGGTCGGTCGTCCTCAGCCTGCTGCTGGGCACGCACCCGCCGGAGCTCCCGGCGCGGGAGCTCGGACGGCTGGTGGAGCGCTTCGACCTCGGCGGGTCGACGCTGCGGGCGGCGCTGAGCCGGATGGTCGCCGCCGGCGATCTGCGCCGCACGGACACCGGCTACCGCCTCAGCGACCGGCTGCTGGAGCGTCAGCGCCGCCAGGACGAGTCCGTACGGCCGCGCACGCGCGCGTGGGACGGGGACTGGGAGCTGGTGGTCGTCACCGCGAGCGGACGCGGCCCGGCCGAACGGGCGGAGCTGCGCGCACGGCTGGCCGGACTGCGCCTCGCCGAGCTGCGCGAGGGGGTGTGGCTGCGCCCGGCCAACCTGGAACGCCCGCTGCCCGCCGGCCTCGACGAGGTGGCCGAACGGGGAACGACCCGTCCCGCGCGGCCCGCGGCCGAACTCGCCGCGCTGCTCTGGCCGTTGGACGCCTGGTCGGGCGACGCCCGCACCCTGCTCGGGCACGTGGGGCGCACCGGGCGTCCGGCCGAGCGGCTGACCCTGTTCGCGGCCGTGGTGCGCCATCTGCTCGCCGACCCCGTGCTGCCGCCCTCCCTGCTCCCCGCCGGCTGGCCGGGCGGCGCACTGCGGGCCGCGTACGCCGACTACCGGCGGGAGCTGGAGGGCGAGGTGCGCTCGCTGGTGGGCGGGGGCCGGCCGCACGCGGACGTACGGGCAGAAGACAGGCGGCCGTAGGGGGCGTCCCCTACGGCCGCCGCCCGTGGGGGGCTACCGGTAGGTGATGTCGGACGAGCTGTACTTGCAGTACGTGCCGTCGGGGCCGGAGCCGTTGCTGCTCGGCTCCTTGCCGGTGTTGTTGCCGATGTACTTCTGGCACGGCACGATCTTCTTGCTGCTGTCGCCGACGATCGTGATGTTCCTCAGGGTCGCGCTGTCGCCGTAGTTGGTGTTGATGCCGGCGATGCGGCCGCCCTTCCAGTTCACCTCGATGGAGTTGAGGTTGATCGTCCGCTTGTACTGCGACGAGCAGTTGCCGCAGGAGCGGACGAAGGTGCCGAAGTTCTTGACGGCGAAGTTCGACACGTTCAGCGTGCCCGCGCCGTTGAACTGGAAGACCTTGTCACTGGCCTCCTTCGCGCCGCCGCCGCTGACGGTGTAGACCGCCCCGGACGACTTGCCCTTGAAGGTGGCGGCGTCCTCGCCGACGTCCTCCCACCAGACGTTCTGGAGGGTGCAGGAGCCCTCGCAGTGGATGCCGTCGGCGGCGGGGGCGCCGAGGATCACGTTCTTCAGGACCGCGCCGTCGGCCAGCTTCAGGATCGGGCCCTGGTCCTCGTCCTGGCCGCCGGAGCCGAGGTCGCCGGTGCCGTAGAGGCGCTTCATCCCGTAGTCCTTGGTGCCGGACACGGAAATGGTGGAGGAGACGCCCTGGCTGCCGTTGGGGGTGGGCCAGGTGGCGGCCTGCGCGGACGGAGCCGCGGTGGTCAGGATCATGCCGACCGAGAGGCCGAGGGTGGCGAGGGTGCCGGTCAGCGCGCGCCCGCGGAGGCGCGGTCGTGTCGCGGAGGTCATGTCGTTCCTTCTCCTGTGGTGTGGGGGTCGAGCGATCTCGAACCATGTGGATGAACGACGTACATGGATCTGCACGACATGCGGGACGATGGCGCTCAGCGGTCACGTCCCGGTCACGTCGATGAACGGAACGTAGAGGGAAAGCGCTTTCTGGTCAACGCCTCGCGTGGTCCGTATCCGGCCAGGAACGACGGCCGCCGGCGCGGCACCTCGGGTGGTGAACGGGTCGGACGGCGGTGAACAGGTCAGACGGAGAGGTGGTACGGGTCCGGCACGCGGACCTGCGCGTCCAGCTCGCGGGCGGCCTGCCGGGCCCAGGAGGGGTTGCGCAGCAGCTCACGGCCCAGCAGTACGGCGTCCGCCTCGCCGTTGGCGAGAATCTTCTCCGCCTGCCCGGTGTCCGTGATCAGACCCACGGTCGCGACCGGCATGGGCGTCTCCTGGCGCACCCGCGCGGCGAACGGCACCTGGTAGCCGGGGCCGGCCGGGATGCGGACGCCGGGGGAGTTGCCGCCGGAGGAGACGTCGAGCAGGTCGACGCCCCTTTCGTGCAGGTCGGCGGCGAGGCGCACGGTGTCGTCCACCGTCCAGCCCTCCTCGTCCAGCCAGTCGGTCGCGGAGGTGCGGAAGAACAGCGGCTTGTCGTCCGGCCACTCCTCACGCACGGCGTCCACCACCTCGAACGCGAACCGCGTCCGGTTCTCGTACGAACCGCCGTAGGCGTCGGTGCGATGGTTGGAGTGCGGGGAGAGGAACTCGTTGATCAGGTAACCGTGGGCGCCGTGGACCTCGGCGACCTCGAAGCCGGCGGCGAGGGCACGGCGGGCGGCCGCGCGGAACTGGCCGACGATCTCCTGGATCTGCTCCGGGCTCAGCTCGTCCGGCACCTGGTGGCGCTCGCTGAACGGAACCGCGCTGGGCGCGACCGGCTGCCAGGCGCGCTCCTCCGGCCCGAGCGGCGCACCGCCCTTCCAGGGCTGGTCGGTCGCCGCCTTGCGCCCGGCGTGCGCGAGCTGAATGGCCGGCACGGTGCCGTGGGCGGCGAGGAAGCGGGTGATCCGGCGGAACGCCTCGACCTGGGTGTCGTTCCAGATCCCCAGGTCGTACGGCGAGATGCGGCCCTCCGGCGACACCGCCGTGGCCTCGACGACGATCAGACCCGTGCCGCCGGTGGCGCGGGCGGCGTAGTGCGCGAAGTGCCAGTCGTTCGGCGCCCCGGCCTCCGGGCCGTCCGGCGCGGCCGAGTACTGGCACATCGGCGCCATCCACACACGGTTGGGAATCGTCAGGGCGCGCAGGGTGTACGGCTCGAAGAGCGTGCTCACGGTGGGCTCCGTTCGGAAGGCGACGAGAGGCGTGCGACTCGTACGATAGCCGTCGTAGTACGGTGGATGTCAAACTACGAGGGTTCTCGTACAATGAAGCTTCCCGGAGCACCATGGAGCCGCCGTGACGACCGCCCTGCCCAGCCCCCGCGTCCTGCCCCACCCCACGCGGGACGAGATCCGGCTGGAATCGGTGCTGCACGCGCTGTCCGACCCCGTGCGCATGCGCATCGTCAGCGAACTCGCGGACGCCGAAGCCGTGTTGTCCTGTTCCCGCTTCGACCTCCCGGTCAGCAAGTCGACCACCACGCACCACTTCCGCGTGCTGCGCGAGAGCGGCGTCGTCCAGCAGGTGTACGAGGGCACCGCCAAGATGAACGGCCTGCGCCGCGACGACCTGGACGCCCTGTTCCCGGGCCTCCTCGACGCCCTCCTCACGGCGGCCCGCCACCAGGGTGCACGGGACGCGCTCTGACACGCGGGCGGCCGGCCCGCGGTCAGCCGGCGTCCTAGGAAGCGGTGGTGACGCCGAGGCGCTCCCACAGGCCTGTCAGATGGGCATGCAGCACGTCCTCGGCCTGCTCGGTGGTCAGATGGCCGACGAGGACATGACTGGTGAGGCCGTCGGTGAGCGCAAGCAGCGTGCGGGCCTCACGCACGACGTGGGGCGGCATGGCACTCCCAACACCCGGACCGCTCTCCGCCGCTTCCGTGACGAGGCGGACGAGCAGACCTTCAAGGGCCGCGTAACTTCTCCTCAGCGGGGCTGCGAGTGATGCGCTGACGCAGGCGCGGGCGACGAACACGAGCCAGATCCGCGCCTCGGTGCGATGGTCCTCCCGCAGCAGTGCGACCTCCTCGGCCGCGTGCCCCAGCGCGGTGGCCGCCGACTGCGCCGGGCTCGCGCCCAGGCGCGCCCTCACCCGTTCCATGACGCGCTCGCCGATGTGTTCGACGGCGAAGAGCAGCATCTCCTCCTTGGTGCGGAAGCAGCGCTGCACGGCGCCCAGGGAGACCTCGGCCCGCGCGGCCACGTCCCGCATGCTCACCCCCTCCGGCCCCTGTTCGTCGGCCAGGAGGCAGACGGCCTCGGCGATCCGGCGGCGTCTGCTCGCGTAGTCCACCTGCTTGGGCATGGTCGGTCGGCCTCCTTTTTCCGATACGACTGTATCGCTTACGGGGTAGGGTCGGGCCACGAGCACTCGACAGGGGAGCGGAAACGTGATGACCGGGCAGGACGCGATGTGGGCCATGACGGCCGCCGACCAGGCGGCCGCCGTCCGGAGCGGTGAGATCTCGGCGGTCGACCTGGTCGACAGTCATCTGGAACGCATCGCCTGCGTCAATCCGCGGGTCAACGCGGTGACGCAGCTGATGGCCGAACGGGCCCGTCAGGAGGCGGCTCGCACGGACCGGCGGCGGGCGGCGGGCGAGAAGCTCGGCCCGCTGGCCGGCGTGCCGTTCACGGTGAAGGAGACCACCCCGGTCGAAGGCGTGCCGACCACCTTCGGACTGCCGCGCTTCCGTGACCTCGTGGCGGCGGCCGACGCGCCCCCGGTGGCCCGGCTCCGCGCGGCGGGAGCCGTGCCGATCGGCCACAGCAACATGCCCACGCTGGTCCTGGCCGGCATGCACACCCGCAGCGAGCTGTTCGGCGACACCCTCAATCCGTGGGACCCGAGCCGGACCCCGGGCGGTTCCAGCGGCGGTGACGCGGTGGCCGTCGCCACCGGCATGGCGGCCCTCGGCCTCGGCAACGACTCCGGCGGATCGGTGCGGATACCGGCTTCGTTCTGCGGTGTCGCGGGGCTGAAGCCGACCCCCGGGCGGTTTCCCGCCGACCACCGCGTCCTCGGCCCGGACGACCCCGGACCGGCCTCGCAGGCGCTGGTCACCGACGGGCCACTGGCCCGCAGGGTCGTCGACCTGCGGCTGGCGTACGAGGCGCTGGCCGGGGTCGATCCGCGGGATCCCCGGGCCGTGCCGGCGCCGCTCGACGGCGCCCCGCTGCCGGGGCCCGTCAAGGTCGCGCTCGTCGCCGACCCCGGCGGCCGGGGAGTGCATCCGACCGTGCGTGCGGCGCTCACCGCGGCGGCGGGCGCGCTGAGCGACGCCGGCTACGACGTGCGAGAGGTGGACGACGTACCCCGGCACGACGAGGCGCTCGCGGCGTACGGCAGGATCACCCTGACCGAGTTCGCGCCGACCTGGCCGGCCGTACGGCGGTTGCTCGGCCACGGCGGCGACCGGTACATCCAGTGGGCCATGGACGAGACGCCGCCCGCCGGCGCCGCGGNNCGGGACGGCAGCGGGTCGCCGACGCCATGCGGCTGTGCACCGTGACCAGCTTCGCCGGCGTGCCCGCGGTGGCCGTGCCGACCGGGACGCGCGACGGGCTGCCGTGCGGCGTACAGGTCGTCGGCCGTGCGTTCCGGGAGGACCTGTGCCTGGCCGCGGCCCAGGCCGTCGAGGACCGCCTGGGCGTGCTCACGCCGGTGGTCGATCCCCGCCCCGCGGCTGTCACCCGGTAGACCGGGCCACGGCCGTCACGCCGCCGTCACCCGGCGGACCGGGCTACGGCCGTCACGCCGTGAGCCGGGCTAGAGCCGGGTGACCGCGTCGCCCGCCTCCCCCGCCGCGGCCAGCAGTGACGGCCAGTCCGCGAGCTTGACCACACCCCGGCCGAGGGACGCGCCCAGGCGGGACTCGGTGCGTTCGATGGACTGCCAGCCCGGCCACAGGACCGGATCGACGCCCTCGGCGCGCAGGGCCGGCAGGGGGTCGGCGGGGAGG
>MUNG01000278.1 GCA_002154585.1 Streptomyces pseudogriseolus | reverse complement strand
GTCGAGGTCGACGGGGAGAACGTCGTCCCGGCCGTGCACGCGGTGCTGGACCGGATGGCCGACTTCGCCGGCCGGGTCCGCTCGGGCGAGTGGACCGGCCACACGGGCCGGCGGATCCGCAACGTCGTCAACATCGGCATCGGCGGCTCGGACCTGGGCCCGGCGATGGCGTACGAGGCGCTGCGCGCCTACACCGCGCGGGACATGGTGTTCCGGTTCGTGTCCAACGTGGACGGCGCGGATCTGCACGAGGCGATCCGGGACCTGGATCCGGAGGAGACGCTGTTCGTCGTGGCGTCGAAGACGTTCACCACGATCGAGACGGTCACCAACGCCACGTCCGCCCGCACCTGGCTGCTGGAGGCGCTCAAGGACGAGGCCGCCGTCGCCCGGCACTTCGTCGCCCTGTCGACGAACGCCGGGAAGGTCGCCGACTTCGGGATCGACACGGCGAACATGTTCGAGTTCTGGGACTGGGTCGGCGGGCGGTACTCCTACGACTCGGCGATCGGGCTGTCGTTGATGATCGCGATCGGTCCGGACCGGTTCCGGGAGATGCTGGACGGGTTCCGGATCGTCGACGAGCACTTCCGCACGGCACCGCCGGAGGCCAACGCGCCGCTTCTGCTGGGCCTGCTGGGGATCTGGTACAACAACTTCCACGACGCGCAGTCGCACGCGGTGCTGCCGTACTCGCACTACCTGTCGAAGTTCACCGCCTACCTCCAGCAGCTCGACATGGAGTCCAACGGCAAGTACGTCGGCCGGGACGGACGCGAGGTCGACTGGCAGACCGGTCCCGTCGTGTGGGGCACGCCCGGCACCAACGGGCAGCACGCCTACTACCAGTTGATCCACCAGGGCACCAAGCTGGTCCCCGCCGACTTCATCGGCTTCGCCGAGCCCGCGGGGGAGCTGAGCGACGGGCTCAAGGCGCAGCACGACCTGCTGATGGCCAACCTGTTCGCCCAGGGGCAGGCCCTCGCCTTCGGCAAGACGCCGGACGAGGTGCGCGCCGAGGGGGTGCCCGAGGAACTGGTCCCGCACAAGACCTTCCGGGGCGACCACCCCACCACGACGATCCTGGCCACCGAGCTGACCCCGTCCGTGCTGGGCCAGCTGGTCGCGCTCTACGAGCACAAGGTGTTCGTGCAGGGCGCCGTGTGGAACATCGACTCCTTCGACCAGTGGGGCGTCGAACTCGGCAAGGTGCTCGCCAAGCGCGTCGAGCCCGCCCTGACCGAGGGCGCCGACGTTCCCGGCCTCGACCCCTCCACGAAGGCCCTGGTCGCCGCCTACCGGGAGCTGCGCGGACGCCGCTGACCACGGCGTACGCGGCCGTACACGGCGTACGGGAGCGGGCGGTGAGCCTCCGTCCGCTCCCGTGCGCTCCCGTACAATCGCCGGGTCGAAGATCACGGCGAGCACTCGGGGGAACACGAAGTGGCACGTACGATCGGCCGGTGGACGGGCGGCACACTCACGGCGCGGAGCTTCCTGAAGCCCCACAAGGTGGCCGAGGCGGTCTTCCACCCGGCGTGGATCCCGCCGTCGCTCGACCCGGCCATCGACAAGCTCAAGCGCATCCGGGTCATCGCCGGAGCAGTGGCGTCCATCGGCGTCTACACCGTGCTGGAGGGCGGCTTCGACGTCACGGAGCTGCTGGAGAACGCCCTCACCGCCTCGGCGGTGCTGCTGTTCCTCACCCCCGTCACGGTCGGCGTCATGCTCCTCGTCTGGCGGCGCACCGGCACGCTGCGGCAGTTGAGGACACCGCTCCTCAACTCCCTCGCGCTGCTTCTGCTGTTCATCGGCTCCGTCGTCGCGCTGGCGCTGCTCGTGCAGACCACCAACGCCACCCACGGCCCCCTCGTCATCATCGCGGGAGGCGCGGCGATGATGTGGATGCTCGTCTTCGTCGCCCGGGGAGCCTTCCGGGTCACCGGCAACTTCTTCGGCACGGGCGCCGTGCACCGCTGCCTGCCCGCGCTGCTCTCCACGGTCACCAGCTGGCTGGTGGCGGTCCCCGACCTGGTCACCGGCGACCTGCACGGACTCGGTCTCACCCTCGGCGTCGTCTTCATCCTCGGCGCCCCGGTGACCGTCACGGCGATCGCCCTGCTGGAAACCGGCCGGCTCAAGCGGCGCTACGGCATCCGGCTCGGCGCACACCCGGCGGGCCATCCGCCGGTCCCGGGCCCCGTCCCGCCGATGCCCCCGGGCGCCCCGACCGGGCACCCGTACATCCCGCCCCAGGGCAACCCGTACGCGCTCGGCGCCGGCAACCCCTACGCCCCTTACAACTCGCAGACCCCTTACAACCCGCCGACCCCGTACAACCCCCAGGCCCCCTACGGCTCGTGAAGGTCGCCGTTCAGGCCACCGCGCTCAGCGTGTCCGCGAGGCGGCGGCGGGCCGCGCGGGCGGCCGGGACGGCGGCCAGGGCGGCGGCGCCCAGCACGGCGGCCCCGCCGAGCAGCACCAGCAGCGCGGCGGAGGGCAGCCGGGCGATCCCCGCGCCGATGCCGCTCGACCTGCCCTGGGCGTCGATCAGCCAGTGCGCCAGCGGCAGCCCCAGCGCGGTGGCCAGCAGCACCGCCGCCAGAGCCGTACCGGCGGTGGCGACGACCGTGACCGCGGTGATCTGCCGGGGTGACAGGCCCACGGCCTTCAGCGCCAGCAGATCGCGCTCGCCCTCGCGGACGGTGCCGCCGATCGCCGTCAGCAGCTCCACCAGACCGATCAGGGCCAGCACCACGACCAGCCCGAGCACCACCGCGCGCAGCGGGGACAGTCCGTCCGCCGGGTTGGCCACGGTGTGCACGTCCAGGTGGCCGCGGCCCTCCGCTGCGAGCCGCGCCGCCACCTCCGCCGGGTCCGCGCCGGGCTCGAGCCGGACCTGGTGGAGGCCGGGCCGCATCCCGGGGTCGTTGGCGCGGAGGGTGTCGAGCGACGTGGAGATGACCCGGCCGGCGTTCTCCGGCTCGATGCTGCGGCCCACGATGTGCAGGATCTGCGGGCGGTCGCCGACGGTCATCCGCACCCAGTCGCCCACCCGCACGTGCAGCAGGTCGAGCAGCCCCTGCCCGGCCACCGCCTCGTCCGGACCGAGCGCCGCCCTGCCCTCCGCCAGCGTGAACGGGTACGGGGCCGCGCGGGTGCCGTACCCGCGCAGCGCGATCGTCGCGGTCTGGCCGGGGACCAGCGCGGCCACCTCCACACCCGGGTAGGCGGCGGCGACCTGCGGATCGCTCTCCAGCAGCTCCCGCGCCTCCCGGTCGTCCAGCGAGGCGTCGGCGCGCACACTGAGCGCCGTCGGCAGCCCGATCCGCTCGGGGGCGCTGTGGAAGCGGTCGATCGTCGTCCACGCGCTCAGCGCCACCACGATCAGCAGCAGCGGCAGCGCGAGCCTGGCCACCGCGCCCAGCGACCGCGGCCGCCGGGTGAACGCCTTGTGCCAGCCCAGCACCAGCGCCGGAGGCACCCGTGCGCCCAGCGCCCGGCGCGCCGCCCCGCTCAGCCGCCCCGCCGGCGCCGCGGCCGGACGCGGCACCGGCACCGGCGGCACCCGGCCAGCCCGCCAGGCGGCCAGCCCGGTGGTCGCGCCGATGAACAGCACCGCCCCCACCGGCACCACGATCAGCGCACCGGTGTGCCCGGGCAGCCCCTGCCACACGTCGACCGCGTCCCCGAGCCGCCCCGGGACCGCCCCGCCCAGCGCCTCGGTGAGCGCGGCGGCGGCCACCGCGCCCAGCAGGGCGTAGCCGAGATGCTGGATGAGGAAGACGCGCACCACCTGGCCGGGGGTGAAGCCGATCGCCTTGAGTACGGAGATGTCCCGCAGATGGCCCCGGATCCGGGTGGTGATCGCGCCGTGCACGGCGAACCCGGCGGCGGCCAGCGCGCCCAGCCCGAACAGGCCCAGCACCTGCCCCAGCAGCCGGTTGTCGCCCTGCGCCTCGGCGCGCGCCTGCTGCCAGGTCGCCACCTCGCCGATCGCCCCGGCGCCCAGCCGCGTCACCGCCCGCTGCACGGCGTACCCGGTGTCACCCGGGTCGGCCAGCCGCAGCCCGATCACCTGCCCGTCCGGGTCCGGCACCGCCGAGGGCAGCGCCCACACGAGCCCCGCCCGCTCGCCCGGCCGGAACCGGGGCTCCGCGCTGTCGGCGACGCCGACCACGGTGAACCGCCGCGCGGTGCCGGGCACGGTGAGGGTGTCGCCGGGACCGGTGAGCAGGGCGCGGGCCAGCCCGCTCTCCAGCACCACGCCGTCGGGCGTGGCCGCGTCCAGCCAGTGTCCGGAGGTGAGGATCGGGCGGCCCACCTCGGGCCGGTCCGCGGTGCCGCGCACCTCGACGGAGGCGCGGCCGCCCTGCGAGGCGAGGGTGAGGGACGAGGTGGGGTAGGGGCCGGCGACCGACCGCACCCCCTCCAGTCCGGTCAGGGCGCCGGCGTCGGCGGAGGCGGCGGTGTGCAGGGTGACGTGGGCGCCGTGCGCCTGGGTGAAGACCCGTTGCCAGGGGTTGGTGGCGTAACCGAACAGGGCCGTGGCCAGCAGCAGGGACACCACGATGCCCGCGGTGGCGAGCACCAGGAACAGCGCCTCGCCGCGGTGCGTGCGCAGATCGGAGTGCGCCCAGCGCAGGGTCGCTCGCACCGGCCTCAGCCCCTCGCGGGTCGGTCGAGGACGCGTATGCGGGCCTTCGCGGCACGTCGGCGGGTCACGCGCATGTCAGTCCCTGAGCTCCAGCACGCCGGACGCGCCGGCCCGGCGCGGTGGCGGGCCCGCGTCGAGGGTGGCGTCGTCGGCTATCCGGCCGTCGAAGAACGAGATCACCCGGTCCGCGGCGCTCGCCAGCCGGGCGTCGTGCGTGACCAGCACGATCGTCTGCCCGCGCTGGTGGAAGCGGGACAGCAGCCGCATCACCTCGCGCGTCCCCCTGCTGTCCAGGCTGCCCGCGGGCTCGTCGGCCAGCAGCAGCGGCGGATGGTTGACCAGCGCCCGGGCCAGGGCGACCCGCTGCTGCTCGCCGCCGGACAGCTCGCGCGGCATGCTCCGCTCCTTGCCCTCCAGGCCCAGCTCGGCGAGCAGCTCCCGGCGCCCGGCACGGGCCTTCTTCGGCGGGACCCCCGCGAGCAGCGCGGGCAGCTCCACGTTGTCCGCCACCGACAGGTCGGAGACCAGGTTGAAGAACTGGAACACGATCCCGATGCGCCGCCGCCGCTCCACCGCCCAGCGCGCCTCGCTCCAGCCGTCGGCGCGCTCGCCGTCCAGCCAGATGCTGCCCTCGTCCGGCCGCTGGAGCCCGCCGAGCAGATGCAGCAGCGTCGACTTGCCCGCGCCGGAGGGGCCGGTGACCGCCACGAACTCGCCGCGGGTCACCCGCAGGCCGACCCCGCGCACGGCGTGCGCCGGTGCGCCCTCGCCGTGGTGCGTCTTGACCAGGCCCTCGGCACGCAGCAGGGGAGCGTCGCTGTCGCTCACTGAAGCTCCTCCAGCTCTTCCTGACACCGCTCCAGCCAGTCGAGATCGGCCTGAAGGTGCAGCATCGCGCCCTCGATCAGCAGATGGGAGATGCGGTTGTCCCGGTCCTCGGCGGCGGCCAGCTTCGACAGCTGCCGCATCGTGTTCAGATACTGGCGGCGCTGGCGGTTGATCAGGGAGATCTGGTCGGCGAGCCCGGTCTGCGGGGCCAGGGCCAGCTTCATGAAGAACTCGTCCCGCACCCGCGGCTCGTCCGCCGTCTCCTCGAACCAGACGCGCAGCGCCTCGTGCCCGGCCTCGGTGAGGTGGTAGACCTTCTTGTTCGGCCGGCTCGACTGCTCGATGGCCTCGCCCTCGATCAGCCCCGTCTTCTCGAGGCGGCCGAGAGTGACGTAGATCTGGCCGACGTTCGGCTGAGGGTACGCGGCGCCCAGCAGTTGCTCAAGGTCCTGCTTGAGCTCGTAACCGTGCGCCGGGCCGCGGGCGAGCAGCGCCAGGAGGGGCAGCCGCACTCGTGCTCTCCTCCTCGCGTCCTGGGTAATGTGCCGCAGGACCTAGTATCGCCCATACCTAACGGGTATACATGGCCTCTGACCCCGGCAAGGGTGCCCGGGTGCCGGTGTACAGGAGGGAACCTATGCGGTGGATCCATGCCGCGGGTAGGGGCCTTCTCGTCCTGGTCGTCGTTCTGACCGGTTACGTCGCCTCCGGCGCGAGCGCCGACGAGGGCCCCGGGGACGGGCGCGGACCGCTCACCCTGGCCACCGCCGGCGACCTCACCGGCTATCTCGGCTCCGTCCTCGACGGCTGGAACCGCACCCATCCCGGCGAGGAGGTCACCCTCGTCGAACTGCCCGACTCCGCCGACGAGACCCGCGCGCAGATGATCACCGACCTGCGGGCCGGCGAGGGCGGCCGCTTCGACGTGCTGAACATCGACGTCAGCTGGACCTCGGAGTTCGCCGCAGCCGGCTGGATCCGCCCGCTGCCCCGCGACCGGTTCCCGCTGGACGCCTTCCTGCCCCCGGTCGTCGGCACGGCCACCTACGACGACCGGCTGTACGCCGTCCCGTACGTGACCAACGCCGGGCTGCTGCTTTACCGCAAGGACGTCCTCGACGAGGCGGGCGTCCCGCCGCCGCGCACCTGGGCCGAACTGGAGCGGGCGGCGAAGACCCTCGCCCCCGCGCACGGACTGGCCGGCTACGCGGGCCAGTTCCTCCCCTACGAGGGGCTCACGGTGAACGCCGCGGAGGCCGTCTACTCGGCGGGCGGCACCATCCTCGGCGACGAGGGCGAACGCGTCACCGTGGACTCCCGGGCGGCCCGCAAGGGCATCGGCTTCCTGGCCCGCGGGGTCCGCGAGGGCTGGATCCCGAAGGAGGCGCTGACGTACAAGGAGGAGGAGTCCAAGCGGGCCTTCCAGGACGGCAGGCTGCTCTTCCTGCGCAACTGGCCCTACGCGTACGTCGCCGCCTCGGCCCCCGGCTCGAAGGTCGCCGGGAAGGTCGGCGCCGTGCCCCTGCCGGGCCCTGACGGCCCCGGCACCAGCGTGCTCGGCGGGTCCAACCTGGCCGTCAGCAGCCACGCCCGGCACCCCGACTCCGCCGCCCGCCTGCTCGCGTACCTCATCAGCGAGCGGGTGCAGCGCCAGGTCCTCACGCGCGGCGCGCTGCCGCCCGTACGCGCGGACCTGTACGACGACCCGGAGCTGGTGCGCCGGTTCCCCTACCTGCCGACCCTGCGCGAGAGCGTGCTGGCCGCCGCGCCGCGGCCCAAGAGCCCGCGCTACGACCAGGTGAGCCTGGTGGTGCAGGCGGTGGTGCACGACGCGATGAGCGGGCGGCAGACCCCGGAGGCCGCGGTGCGCCGGCTGGCGGCGGAACTGGCCGCCGTCTCCGCTCGCTGAACCCCCTCTCCAGTTACTTGTTAGGTAACGCGCACGTCTCGTTCATGCCGGAAAAACCCCAGTTCGCACCGGCTTGCTCCCCGTAACCTCCCGGTAGCTTGCGCACGTTCATTGACACCCGCTGTTCACCGCTACCTAACATGCATGCATAACCAGCAGCGCTCCTCACAGACAGGTCAATCGGGGTGAACAGGCACCATTGGTGGCGTGACGCGGTGATCTACCAGGTGTACGTCCGCAGCTTTCTGGACAGCACCGGGGACGGCATCGGCGATCTCGCCGGGGTCAGGGCGGGACTGCCCTACCTCAAGAAGCTCGGCGTGGACGGGATATGGCTCAGCCCGTTCTACCCCTCGCCCCAGCACGACCACGGCTACGACGTCGCCGACTACCGCGACGTCGACCCCGTCTACGGCGACCTCGACGAGTTCGACCGACTGATGACCGCCGCCCGCCGCCTCGGCATCCGGGTGCTGCTCGACATCGTGCCCAACCACTGCTCCAGCGAGCACCCCTGGTTCCGCGAGGCGCTGGCCGCCGCCCCCGGCAGCCCCGAGCGGGCCCGCTTCCACTTCGCCGACGGCCGCGGCCCCGGCGGAGCCGAGCCGCCCAACAACTGGCACGCCATGTTCGGCGGCCCCGCCTGGACCCGCGTCACCGAGGCGGACGGCCGCCCCGGCCAGTGGTACCTGCACATGTTCACGCCCGAACAGCCCGACTGGAACTGGCGCAACCCCGAGGTCGCCGCCGAGTTCGACCACGTCCTGCGGTTCTGGCTGGACCGGGGCGTCGACGGCTTCCGCATCGACGTCGCCGCCGGCCTGTTCAAGCACCCCGAGCTGCCCGACTCCCCGGACCCCGAGGCCGACGCCCGCACCCGCGACTCGGTCAACCCGCTCGCCTGGAACCAGCCCGAGGTGCACGACGTGTGGCGGCACTGGCGCGCGGTGTGCGAGGAGTACACCGCCCGCGACGGCCGCGAACGCCTCCTGGTCGGCGAGGTCTCCGTCCCCACCGCCCGCGAACACGCCCGCTACGTCCGCCCCGACGAGCTCCACCAGGCCTTCTTCTTCGACCTGCTCGGCGCGCCCTGGGACGCCGACGCCTTCCGCAAGGTCATCTCCGAGGCCATGCAGGACATCGCCGGCACCGGCTCGACCGTCACCTGGGTGCTCAACAACCACGACCAGGTGCGCACCGTCACCCGCTACGGCGAACCCGCCCCCGAGGGCAGCGGACTCGGCGCCGCCCGCGCCCGCGCCGCCGCGCTGCTGATGCTCGCGCTGCCCGGCGCCGCGTACATCTACCAGGGCGAGGAGCTGGGCCTGCCCGAGGTCGTCGACCTGCCCGACGACGTGCTCACCGACCCGATCTTCCGCCGCACCGGCAGCCGCGCCCGCATCCGCGACGGCTGCCGGGTGCCGCTGCCCTGGTCCGGACAGGCCTCGCCGTTCGGCTTCACCTCCGGCGCCGAGGGCGCCAAGCCCTGGCTGCCGCAGCCCGAGTACTTCGCCGAGTACGCCACCCACCGCGCCCTCGCCGACACCCGCTCCTCCTGGCACCTGTACCGCGACGGCCTGCAACTGCGCTCCGCCCTACACCAGTTGGGCGAGGGCACGCTGCGCTGGCTGGACACCCAGCCCGGCGTCCTCGCGTTCGCCCGCGACGACCTCGTCTGCGCCGTCAACTTCGGCACCGCCCCCGTACCCGCCCCGGTCGCCGGCACCCCGCTGCTCGCCAGCGGCCCGTGCCGCCCCGGGGAACTGCCCGGCTCCACCGCCGCCTGGTGGATCGACGGCGCCTGAGCACGCACGCCCGGTCAACTCCCGTAACACCCGAAGGGACATCGATGATGATGCGACGACGTACCACCCTGCTCACCGGATGCACCGCCCTCGTCCTCGCACTCGGCGCGACCGCCTGCGGAAGCGGCGAACCCGTCGCCGCCGGCGGCGGGGACAAGGCGCTCAGCGGCCAGACCGTCACCGTGGCCGGTGTCTGGTCCGGCAGCGAGCAGGAGAACTTCCAGAAGGTGCTCGACGCCTTCACCGAGAAGACCGGCGCCAAGACCCAGTTCGTCTCCACCGGCGACAACGTCTCCACCGTCGTCGGCAGCAAGATCGAGGGCGGCAACGCCCCCGACGTCGTGATGGTCCCGCAGGTCGGCGTGCTCAAGCAGTTCGCCGCGCAGGGCTGGCTGAAGCCGCTGGACACGAAGGTGCGGTCGGCCGTCGGCGCCAACTTCGCCGAGGTGTGGCGCAACTACGGCAGCGTCGACGGCACCCTGTACGGCCTGTACTTCAAGGCCGCCCACAAGTCGACCGTCTGGTACAGCCCCGAGGCGCTCGAGCAGGCCGGCGTCGCCGAGCCCAAAACCTTCGACGAGATGCTGGAGAACGGCCGGACCGTCTCCGACTCCGGGCTCGCCGCCTTCTCCGTCGCCGGCCAGGACGGCTGGACCCTCACCGACTGGTTCGAGAACGTCTACCTCTCGCAGGCCGGACCCGAGAAGTACGACGCCCTCGCCGCGCACGAGATCAAGTGGACCGACCCGACCGTGGTCGACGCGCTCACCACCCTGGGCAAGCTGTTCAAGGACAAGCAGCTGATCGCGGGCGGCCAGAAGGGGGCGCTGAACACCGACTTCCCCGGCTCGGTGGAGAAGGTCTTCGGGCCCAAGGCCGAGGCCGCCATGGTCTACGAGGGCGACTTCGTGGCCGGCGTCGCCAAGGACCAGTTCGGCCGCACCATCGGCACCGACGCGAACTTCTTCCCGTTCCCGCCGGTCGGCGGCGGTGAGGCGCCCGTGGTCAGCGGCGGCGACGCGGCCGTCGTCCTCAAGGACGGCAGGAACAGCGAGGCGGGCATGGCGCTCGTCGAGTACCTGGCCGGCTCTGAGGCCGCGGCCGTCTGGGCCGAGGCGGGCGGCTTCCTCTCCCCGAACAAGAAGCTCGACCTGTCCTCGTACGGCGACGACGTCACCCGCGCCACCGCCGAGTCCCTGGTCGCGGCCGGCGACTCGGTCCGCTTCGACATGTCCGACCAGGCCCCCGCGGCCTTCGGCGGCACCAAGGGCGCCGGCGAGTGGAAGATCCTGCAGGACTTCCTGCGTAACCCGTCCGACCCGCGGAAGACCGCGGCCGAGCTGGAGAAGGCCGCCGCCAAGGCCTACGGGAACTGACGGCCATGACCGCCACACTCACCAAAGAGGCGATCCCGCCCGCCCCCGCGCGCCCCGACGGCGCGCGCGGGCGGCGCCTGCGCCGGCGCGGCCGGATCGTCGCCCTGCTGTTCGCGCTTCCCGCGCTGCTGCTCCTCGGCGCGCTGGTCGTGTACCCGGTGCTGTTCTCCGTCGGCCGCAGCTTCTTCGACGCCTCCGGCACCGAGTTCGTCGGCGGCGAGAACTACGCCGAGATGTTCCGCGACCCGGCCACCCTCAAGGCCGTCCGCAACACGGCCGTCTGGGTCGTCGTGGCCCCGACCCTGCTGACCGGCCTCGGCCTGATCCTCGCCGTGCTGGTGGAGAAGGTGCGCTGGGCCACCGCCTTCAAGCTGCTGCTGTTCATGCCGATGGCGGTGTCCTTCCTGGCCGCCGGCATCATCTTCCGCCTCGCCTACGACGAGGACCCCGACAAGGGCGTCCTCAACGCGGCCGTCGTCTCCGTCCACGACGCCTTCACGGGCAGCTCCTCCTACCCCACCGCCCGGGCCCGCGACGGCCAGGGCCTGACCAAGGAACCGGACGGCTCCTACGTCACCGCGGCGGACGTGTCGCCCGGCGGCACGGCGGCGCTCGGCCTGGTCGGCGTCGCCCCCAAGGACCTGCCCGGTGACGCCGGGCCCGCGTCGAAGGCGGCGTCGGACACGGCCGCCCCGGACGAGGTGCGCGGCGTAGTGTACCTGGACTTCACGCCCGGCGGAGGAGGCAGGCAGGGCGAGGTCGACGAGAAGGAGAGCGGACTGCCCGGCGTGACCGTCGAGGCGGTGCGCGACGGGAAGAAGGTCGCGAGCACCACCACCGCGTCCGACGGCTCCTTCCGCTTCACCGGCCTCGACGACGGCTCGTACGCGCTGAAGCTGCCCTCGGACAACTTCGCACCGCCCTACGAGGGCGTCTCCTGGCTCGGCCCGGCGCTGGTCACCCCGGCCATCATCGGGGCGTACCTGTGGATCTGGACCGGGTTCGCGATGGTGCTGATCGGGGCCGGCCTGGCCACGCTGCCCCGGGACGCGCTGGAGGCGGCCCGCATGGACGGCGCCAACGAGTGGCAGATCTTCCGGAAGATCACCGTGCCGCTGCTCGCGCCGGTCCTGACCGTGGTCTTCGTGACGCTGGTGATCAACGTGATGAAGGTCTTCGACCTCGTCTACATCATCGCGCCCGGACCCGTGCAGGAGGACGCGACCGTCCTCGCGACCCAGATGTGGCTGGTGTCCTTCGGCGGCGGCAACAACCAGGGGCTGGGCAGCGCGCTCGGCGTCCTGCTGCTGCTCCTGGTCATCCCGGCCATGGTGTTCAACGTCCGCCGGTTCAAGAGGAGTCAGCGATGAACGTGATCCGTCGCGGCCTGGGCAACGCGGTGGTGCAGGCCTTCCTGGTGGTGATCGGGCTGGTCTGGATGACCCCGCTGGCCGGTCTGTTCCTGTCCTCGCTGCGGTCCGCCGAGGACACCGCGAAGGGCGGCTGGTGGACCGTGTTCACCAGCCCCGGGCAGCTGTCCTTCGACAACTACTCGGCGCTGCTGGAGAACTCCGGCATCACACAGGCGTTCTGGAACACCGTGCTGATCTCGGTGCCCACCACCGTGCTCGTCGTGGTCGTCGCCGCGCTCGCCGGATACGCCTTCGCCTGGCTGGAGTTCCCCGGGCGGGACACGGTGTTCCTCGTCGTGGTCGCGCTGCTGGTGGTGCCCGTGCAGATCGGTCTGCTGCCGGTCGCCAAACTCTTCGGTCAGCTCGGCCTGTTCGGGACCATCCCCGGCGTGGTGCTGTTCCACGTGGCCTACGGTCTGCCGTTCGCGGTGTTCCTGCTGCGGAACTACTTCGCGGAGATGCCGAAGGAGATGCTGGAGGCCGCGCGCATGGACGGCGGCAGCGAGTGGCGGATCTTCACCCGGCTGGTGCTGCCGGTGGGGCGGCCGGCGATCGCCAGCCTCGCCATCTTCCAGTTCCTGTGGGTGTGGAACGACATGCTGGTGGCCCTGCTGTTCGCGGACAGCTCGTCGCAGCCGCTGACGGTGGAACTGCAGTCGCAGATCCGGCAGTTCGGCAGCAACGTGGACGTGCTGGCGCCGGGGGCGTTCCTGTCGCTGGTGGTACCGGTGGTCGTGTTCTTCGCGTTCCAGCGGCA